>JAUXSA010000055.1 GCA_030681615.1 Bacteroidota bacterium | reverse complement strand
TTAACCTGTGCTTTTTTTATTAATATTCAATTGCTGCTAATTATTATTGGATACGTAAGTTTAAATATCCTTTATTCTTTAAAATTAAAGCAAATAGCCATATTAGATGTTACAATTATTGCTATAGGATTTGTGTTAAGGGTATTTGCCGGTGGAGAAAGTTCAGGTATTTTGGTTTCGCACTGGTTAATAATTATGACCTTTTTAATTTCTTTGTTCTTAGCGTTAGCAAAACGAAGAGACGATCTGATCATTGAAGATGAAACGGGTGCTGTGATGCGTAAATCAATAAAAGGATACAATAAAGAATTTATTCAATCTGCCATTAGCATTTTGTGTGGTGCATTGATCGTAAGTTATATTCTTTATGTCACTTCCATTGAAGTGGTTTCAAGGTTTAATAATAAAAACATTTATTATTCAACGCTGTTTGTGATCTTAGGAATATTAAGATACCTGCAACTCTCAATGGTTAAAAATAAAAGTGGCTCGCCAACAAAGATCATGTATAAAGATCTTTTTACACAGCTTGTAATTGCTGGCTGGATATTATTCTTTATTGTTTATATCTACGTTATAAAAACCCCTTCCGCTTAAGGAAAATAAATTGCATAGGCTTTATCTACAAAGCCCCAGCCCGGATTATCCAGATTTGCAATGGTTGCCATAATAAAAATTACGTTTGCTTTATTAATTTCTTCTTTTAGATCGAGTGCGTTTGCCTGGTAAGAATTTGGATCATTTTTTCTATAAACAGTCTTAAAATAATACCAACTAGAGTATGTATCAAATGTATGACTTGCCATACCTACACTAGTAAATGTTCCGTCATAACTATCCGAAATTGCCATTAAATTTAATTTATCATCATTTACTTTTCTTACACCGAACCTGCAATCATAAAATTTGTGATGGAATTTATAAGGAAACATTAAATTTAATGAAGATGTTAGATCTACATCCATTCTAAGCGCAGTATCAATTTCAAAATAACTAACATTTTCAATTCTTGGCAGAGCGGTATAAACTGACCTACTTTCAATATACCTTAAAATAGTATCAAATGTCCATGCAGCCGTATGCCGGGCCCAATGAATACCATAGTCCGTATATTCTTTCCGCTCAGCACTTTTCTTTCTAGCTAAAAATATCTTGTTAAAATCCAGATAATTAACGTTTTGTTTATCAAAATTTTCAGTTAGTTCGTCGTAAAAAGATCTTCCTGCCTTTTTCGTATTATAATAATAAGGGGCTCTTTCTAAATCGTAAGAACCCTTACCCGGTGCAACAATAAAAAACAAAAATTTATTTAATTTTTTTAATGTGTCCTGAAGTCTTACCAACTTATAACTCATAGAATCATACGCCACGCGCGGAGCGCCAGATTTTCCCAAATAAGCATCAAAATGAGTTGTAGCTTGTAAACTATTTTCTTTTCCTACAACAATGTCATAAGCATGGAGTTTTTCGTACAAACTATAATCTATTTGATTATTTAGCCGCAGCAAAACATTTCTAAGGCCAACAGTATCGGTTAAGTATTCTTCTGCCTGCTTTTGGTAATCGCCACTAAACCAATCGCTATCATTTAAAACAGGTTTAATTTTGGGATAAAAAGCGCCCTTTAAACCCTCAGCATCAAAAATTTTAAATTCTGTTTCAAGCAGAGGCAAAGCCATAAGGATAAGACTAATTCCAAAAGCTATTTTTTTAAATACCATATTTAAAATCTAAAATAAATAAATGGATTAAAATTATTGCTTACAAGGGCTCCTAAACAAACAACAAAAAGTATAGCGCCAATTACTGTTTTTAATACAACTCCGCTCTTACCAGGGGCTTCAAATAATATCCTGTTTTGTAAATTTTGCATTTTACCTGTATACCAGATAAAGGAAAAAATAAAAGCGTATGCTATTGTAAACACAACTTTAGGTTCAAAGTAATAAATAAAATTGCCGTAATCTTTAAAGCTAAACATTGTTTGTAAATAAGACATGGCCTTAGAAATTGTTTCTGACCGAAAAAGTACCCAACCAATTACAACTAAAATAAAAGTTATACCAACCGAAATAAATGAAGGAATCTTTTGTGATAATTTTAAATAAAAAAGCCTATCCATTATTAATAATAACCCGTGAAAAACGCCCCAAACAATAAACGTCCAATTGGCGCCGTGCCAAAAACCAGAACAAACAAAAACCAACCATAAATTAAAGAACAAACGGGATCTTGATTTAACCTTATTTCCTCCTAAAGGTATATAAAGGTAATTTTTCATCCAATTACCTAAAGTAATATGCCAGCGCCGCCAAAATTCGGTAATGCTTTTTGAGATATAGGGGTTATTAAAATTTTCTGATAATTTAAATCCAAAAACAAGTGCCAAACCTAAAGCCATATCAGAATAGCCCGAAAAGTCAAAATAAATTTGAAATGTGTATAGTAGAGCCCCACTCCATGCGGTTAATGTATCAAGATCTGAAATTGGTAGCTCAAATATTTTATCAGCCTGCTCTGCCAAAACATTTGCTATAAGTACCTTCTTTGCTAAACCAATAAAAAACCGAAACAGACCGTTAATTTTATTATTAATATTATCCGAATCAAATCTATTTGTTAATTGCCCCTCTATTTCGTGATATCGTATTATTGGCCCAGCAATTAGCTTTGGGAAAAATAAAATATATAGTAAATAGTCAAAAAAGCTATTCAATGGCTTGTGCTGTCCTCTATACACATCCACACTATAGGTAATACTTTCAAAAGTGTAAAACGAGATGCCAATGGGTAAAGCTATTTCAGCAACAGAAGCAAACTGGGAAATTCCAAACCAATTAAAAAGTGCATTTACATTATCGATGAAAAAATTTGAATACTTAAAATAGAATAATAAAGATACATTCAGGCTTAACGATATAATTAAAAAGAGAAGTTTATATTTTTTTGCCCGATAAATTTGATTGGCCAGGATATAATCAAGTGCGGTTGTAATTAAAATAACAAATATAAATTTTGGCCCTCCCCATGAATAAAAAAAAATACTTGCTACTAAAAGAATTGAATTTTTGTATTTTCTTGCGCTTAAAAAATATAAGAATAAAACACAGGGTAAAAAAAAACACAAAAATATTACCGAACTAAAAACCATCTTTTATATTAAAGTAATATCCATTAAAACATTCATATCCTTATTACAATTGTTACGAAAAATCACTGTTTACTTCATCAAATATAGTAATTAAAATTATTTCAACACGGTAACGAAAATTGCAGTTTATTTCCATTAATTATATATATTTACGTTTATGATTACGAATAAAGAAATTATTAAATTTTTAACTTCAACAACAATCAACGCTTCATTTGTTGATAAGCTTAAGATCAAATACCGACCTATTATTTGCCCATTTAATACACTTTTAGATTACGCTAAAGAAAATACAAGTGTATTTGATATAGGTTGTGGCTCGGGTCAGTTTTGTGCGTTAGTTGCAAAATTTACCCCAGTAAAAAAAATAATGGGCATTGAAATATTTCAACGATTAATTGACAATGCAAAAGTTGTAAATAAACAGTTTGATGCAAAAGAACTAACTTTTGAAGTCTTTGATGGAAAGACCATTCCTGACAAGATCAATGAATACGACCTTGTATATATGATCGATGTTTATCATCATATCCCTAAAGATTACCAAGTTCAATTCATGAAAAACGTTTACGCTAAGATGAAGACCGGGAGTAAACTTATTTTTAAAGACATAGATGCGGGACACCCCTTTGTATATTTTAATAAATTACATGATATTGTGTTTGCTGGTGAAATAGGTAACGAAATGTCATCTAAGACCGCAAAAAAGATATTGACAGAATGTGGATTTAAAATAGTTGAAGAATATAAAAAAACAAGCTTTGTTTATCCTCATTACTTCACCATTTGTCAAAAATAGATGAAAACACTTATCCTCTGTGATTTTGACGGAACGTTAATAAAAAAAGATTCTTTTCCATTATTTGTAAAGTTTCATCATGGAGTTTTAAAGTTATATTTTGGCTATCTACTATTTTCACCTATAATTATTTTATACTATTTGAATTTATTTGATGGTGAAAAATTGAAAAAAAAAATGTTCAATTATTATTTTAAAGATTTTACAAAAATAGACTTAGAAAAAAGAGGAGAACAGTTTTGCAACAAGGTTCTATTAAAAGATGAATTAATAAATAGCACTTTATTAAATACACTAAAAGATTTTAAAAACGATGGTGCTGAAATATGCATTGTGTCTGCATCCCTTAATATCTGGATAAAACCATTTGCCAACCATTTTAATTACGAGTTTTTATGTACTGAATTAAATTACAACAATGATGTTTATCGGGGAGAGTTTTTAACTAAAAATTGTAATAATATTGAAAAAAAAATAAGAGTCTTACAGCGCTACGATCTAACTCTTTATAATGAAATAGTAGCCTATGGAGATAGTAAAGGCGATAAGTATTTAATGGAATTGGCAACCAGCAAAAACTGGATAAAATTTTAGTTTAAACCAATTGCCTTATTTAATTGAGAGAAAATCAGGTCGCGAAAAAATTATTTAAATTTTAATTTTTCTTCTTCCTTAACAAGGTACTCAGCATCAAGATCCAAAACCGCGTCCACGGTCATATTCCATGACACTGCCTTTTTCTTTATTGCTTCAAACCACGAGTGAGTGTTTAACAATTTATTTCTTACCCGGGCAACTTTTTCACTCCTAACCATTAGATAAATATCATAATCACCTTTAAGCGTTTTAATATCTTTTGTGTGCATATAAGCCCAGCCATAATCATCTTTATAGGTGCTAAATTTTGACACATCACAATTTTTACCGCAATATTTTTTCAGTTTGTCTAAGTGATCCTTATTGAACATTACTTTTTTGATCCTGCGTTCTTTATCAAAATAAAATATTGGCTCTGTTACATTTCCAAAAGCGTACACTCTATCTGTTCGCACAGAAAAGATGATCGGATCGGGATTATAAAACTCAGGATAATTATCAAGCACCCATGTAGCAATGTCTTTATGATTCTCTTGTTCCCAATCAAACTTATTAAAGGTTTGAAAATAAAAACAAGCAATAATTTGTGTCCATAAAAAACTACTTAGCAAAAATAATTTTTTATCACTATTGTTATACTCATCTAAAAGATAAAAAGTATGTACGAAAATTATTGCGCCTATCCAGGTTGTATACCTGTGAACAATGCTTTGCCCCGGGTTCCAATTACCCATACTGGAAGCAACCAGCGTCATACAAATACATATAACCTGAAATAATAAATGAAATTTTAGTGTTTTGATGTTAATTATAAGACTTCTAA
>JAUXSA010000052.1 GCA_030681615.1 Bacteroidota bacterium | reverse complement strand
AGGCAATAAAGAAGTAGGTAAAGGTGAAATGGAATTGAAGGCATTTAACGGTGATACGTTGATGAATAGACTTTCGTTTGAAGGTATGGGTGATTCAAAGGCTTATTATATTATAAAGGATAATAGTAAAGGAACAGATGTTACCTGGGGAATGATGTTTGATGTTGGATTTTTTGGTAGGCCAATGATGTTATTTATGGATATGGATAAAATGCTTGGCGCTGATTATGAAAAAGGTTTGACAAAATTAAAAGCAAAATTAGAGAGCATTCAGGAAGCACCACAGGCTAACTACGAAATAAAAGAAGTACAATGGGATGAGAAAACATTTATCAGTACTAAGCGCGCAAAAAGAGACGGCAGTAAATTGGGAGATTTTTTTGGTGAAAACTGGCCAAAGATGTTAACGCAATTAGAAAAAGAAAAGATCCAACCAACCATGTCACCTTGCGGAATTTTTTATTCTTGGGATGAAAAAACAATGGAAACAGATTGCATGGCTGCTATGTGCATTCCTAATAAAACAGAAGTTAAAGGTTGGGAAACATGTACAGTTCCTGCTTCTAAAGTATTAAGCGTGCCTTATTACGGAGCTCCTGAAAAAAGTATTGAGGCTCATTACGCAATGGATGAATATATTAAAGCGCATAAATTGGATTATAATTTTGTAATTGAAGAATACGTTACCGATCCAACGCTTGAAAAAGATACTGCAAGGTGGTTAACCAATATTTATTACATTTTAAAATAAAAAATGTTTCAACAAAAAAGCCGCTAATTTTTAGCGGCTTTTTTATTCCGTCCGATTCCCCCTTGGAGAAGGGGGGAGGGGTATTGAAAGCATAATATTTTACACTTCCAACTTCTTAAAAGCTTTTGGTAATTGATCTATTACATCACTTATTAAAAGGCTTTCCATACTTTTTTTCTTAACGCACATATCGGCTGCATAACCGTGAATGAACAAGCCAATTAAAGTGGCTTTTGGTGCGGTATATCCTCTTGCTAATAGTCCTAAAACAATCCCTGTCAATGCATCGCCGCTGCCGGCTTTAGCTAAGCCTGGGTTGCCACTTGAATTAAAGAAAACACTTCCATCAGGAAATGCAACGGAAGAATGGGCTCCTTTTAAAACAACAATGCAATTATATTTTAGCGAAATATGTTTAAGTGCTTTTGTTTTTTCAAAATCATTTTCGTGTTTGCCAAATAATCTTTCAAACTCTTTTGGGTGAGGTGTAAGAATTGTTTCCGGTGGCAAAAAATCTAACCATGTTTTATTTTCAGAAAGAATATTTAAACCATCAGCATCAATTATTAATTTGCCGGTGTAGTATTGTAATATTTTTTTGAGTACTATTTGAGTATCCTCGTGTGTATCAACTCCAGGGCCAAAACCAATAGCATCATAGTTTTCAGGCTTTTCAATTTCAGAGATGTGATCTTCATCAGTATCTTCAATTGACATAGCTTCTGGTAAATGATGAAGCAAACCTTCAATAGTACTTTTGTTTGAATGCAATGTTAATAGTCCTGCGCCACTTCTTAAACAGGCTCTTGAACTAATAATAGCAGCGCCACTTTTACCTTTACTTCCTGCCAACAATAAGGCGTGTCCGTAATTTCCTTTGTGCGAGAATTTGTTGCGTGGTTTTAAAAAAGAAGAAATATACTGTTTGGTGATATAATAAAAATTGGTGAACTCATCCTGAATTGCTTTTGCACTTAAGCCAATATCCAACACTTCAAATTCGGGAACGTAATTTTTATTTTCCGGAAATAAAAATGCCAATTTCGGAAATTGGAAAGTCAGCGTTAATGTTGAGCAAATAATGCACTCATTATCTTTCGATGTTTCATCAACGAATAAACCGCTGGGAACATCAATACTTATTATTCTTTTAAAGTTGGCATTAATAAATGTTACTGTTTCTTTTAATAAACCATCAATGGTTTTATTTATGCCAGTACCAAGCAGCGCATCAATTACAATATAATTCGTACTTGTAATTTTTTCTTTAAGATCTGCTAAAGAATTTATTTCTGAAATTTTTGTGGCAAAGGTTTCTTTAAGTTTGTTGTAATTTATTTCGGCATCAGCACTAAATTTTTCAGTATAATTAATTACAAAGGCCTGGCAATTAAATCCACGTTCCAATAATAAACGTGTAATGGCTAAGCCGTCGCCGCCGTTATTTCCTTTACCACAAAAAACAATAATTTCTCCTTCGGTATTCACTAATTTCATGATTCTTTTAGTGCAGGCCATAGCGGCACGCTCCATCAGGTCGATAGAACTTATGGGTTCATTTGCAATTGTAAATGCATCAATTTGTTTTATTTGCTCTGCCGAGAAGATCTTCATAAATATTTTTTTTAGATCATCAATTACAGTTACAATCTTTATCGCAATTATCTTTTTTCTTTGGCTTAAAATATTTAAAAGCTAAAAAAATAATTGCAGTTGCAACTAATGCATATACTATGATCTGTTGAACCATAACCTAAAGTTACGGCTATTTTTTTAGAACAGGTAAAACAATTCCGGAAGCAGCATCTGCCTGGTGAAAAACCTTTATATCACTCAAAATAAAGTCTTTATCATCGCATTTATAAATATCTACAAATTGCTGCGGGTTCCGGTCAAATAAAGGAAACCATGAACTTTGCACCTGGATCATTAATTTATGTCCTTTTTTAAAAGTATGTGCAACATCCGGCAATTCAAATTTTAAGGTTTCTACTTTATTTGGTGTAAACGCTTCAGGTTTTTCAAAACTGTTCCTGAATTTTCCGCGCATAATTTCGCCGCGCACCAACATTTGGTAGCCGCCCATTTCTGCTTCTTGTTTTACACCTAAACAACAATACGTAGAATCGTATTTAAAATTTGCCGGAAAAACATCAATTACTTTTACTACAAAATCGGCATCGGTGGTTGAAAGACTTACTTTAAGATCTGCAATTACACTTCCTGCTAAAGTAAGATCAGCGTTTAATACTTCAGTTTCATAAACCAACACATCCGTTCTTCTTGCGGCAAAGCGTTGGTCATCATCCATGTATTCTCTGGTACGACGTAAATGCACGTCTTCTGCATAAGGCACAGGTTTGTTTGGATCGCTTGTGTATTTTGAAGAAGAATTCGTAGCCGCAGGTTTATCAAAAGAAAGTTTTTGGTTTTGATTAAAATAAATAATTTTATTTTCTACTTCTTTTGGTGGCCAGCATTCAAATGTTTTCCAGTTATTCTCGCCACTAAAAAAAATAGTTGCTTCTGCAATGTTTTTATCTGAACCTTTATTCTGCAAATAAAAATTAAAAAAAGGTAATTCAATATTTTTTTGGTAATATTCTGATGTTCTGCTTCCAAATCTAATATTGCCTAAATAATTTCCATCGCCGCGATGCCAGCCACCATGCACCCATGGGCCCATCACTATTTTGTTATTTGTTTTTGGAGATTGTTTTTCAATGGCTTTATATAAATTCCATGCGCCATAACAATCTTCGGCATCAAAAGTTCCGCCAACAGTTAGCATGGCAGGCTTTACATCTTTACACCCAACTCTCGCATTTCTTGCCTGCCACCAGGCATCCATATTTGGATGATCCATCATATCGTTCCAAAAAGCAATACTATCGCCCAAGTATTTTTTTAAATTCTTTAAAGCACCTTGTTTTAAATAAAAACTATAATTGTCTTTTTCTGGAAATAAAAATCCTTTTTCGTCAGCCATGGTTGGTTTTGGACGGGGCTTACCAAAAGAATAATAAAAATTAAATCCATCCATTACGGCAAAAGCGCCATTATGATGAAAATCGTCGCCTAGAAACCAGTCTGTAACCGGCGCTTGCGGACTAACCGCTTTTAATGCAGGATGGTTACTTAAAGCGGCCATCGTACTATAAAACCCTGGGTAAGAAATTCCAAAAACGCCAAAATTACCGTTGTTGTTAGGGATGTTCTTTACCATCCAATCAATAGCATCATAAGTGTCACTGGCTTCATCAAACTCTTTGCCTTTTTTGTTTTCAATAAAGGGTCTAACATCCACAAAATCGCCTTCGCTCATATATCTTCCGCGTACATCCTGCATTACAATAATATAGTTTTCCATTAGGTAATTGGTCCAATTAGTGGTATATAATCTTGGCGAGAACCTGTTCTTACCATAAGGTGCGCAAGAGTAAGGCGTGCGCATCATAAGAACAGGATGTTTTTGGGTATTATTTTTTGGTGCGTATATGCAGGTAAATAATTTTTTACCATCGCGCATAGGGATCATTATTTCCGTTTTGGTATAATTAGCCGCTGTCCAAACGCTATCTATCTTAATTTGGCCGTTTATTTGAGATAAAACGCCCAAAAACAGTACTAAAAGAATGTTTTTCATGTGAGTTCAATTATACAATAAATACGGCTAAAGCAGGTAATATTTGATTAACAATTTATAGTTAAAAACATTGGTGGGGTAAGAATTTAAAACCCAATGCTTTCGCTTACTTTTAAAGGATAATGGCTATTGAAAAAAGGAATAAGTTCAGGGATAAAAATAACATCGACCAGGATGTGGAAGAATTATTGGAGAAAAATGCAATTGAAGATTACGTAACTCCAAAATTAGTTGAGAAACAGCCTGTAGAAAGAAAAAAGAACAAACCTAAGTCAACACCAAAAGTGGTTGAAGAGGAAACTATTGTTGAAGATGCAGTAAAACCTGTAAAAGAAACCAAAAATAAAACCAAAGAAAAAGATAAAAATAAGGTGACACTTGCAGAGCGTTTTGAAAAATTTAAATCATTCTATCAGAACGAACGCACGCAAAAGATCTTCGGTCTGTTACTTGTTTTGTTTGCTGCTTATTTAGCAATTGCATTTGTATCTTATTTTTTTACATGGCAGGTTGATCAGGATAAGGTTTTAGGAACCGCTAATGATTTTTTTCTTCCTGAAACAAAAGTAAAGAACTGGTTGGGTAAGGCCGGTGCCTTGGTTTCGCATTGGTTCATGTACAAAGGTTTTGGAACAGCATCTTTTATTTTAGTACCGGTGCTTTTTGTTTACGGTATACAAAAAGTAGTGCAAAAACAATTCATTAACATTGGTTCGTTTAATGCAAAATGGCTTTTTCTTTTAGTGTGGAGTTCGTTGGTGTTATCTTACTTTTTTTCTGAAACTTTGTTTTACATGGGCGGCGGTTTTGGTTATTTTATCAATGGTCAGATCTCAAATTTTGTTGGTGGTATTGGTCTTATTGCATTATTGGCATTTTCTATGCTCACCTTTTTGGTTTTAATAATTAATCTTTCATTTAAATTGCCTGCTAAACCAATATTAGAAGAAGATGAACAAATTAAAGCAGAAATAGAACCTACTTTAAATGAAGATCAAAAAGGCAATACAGTTTTTTATGCAGAGAATAAAGAACCAAAACTTTCTGCAGACGAAGAAGCGGAGCTTTTAAATTTTGAAGTAAAAGGAAAAGAGGTTGTAACGAGCGATGAAGGCTTTGAGGTGATAGCAACAATTGAAGAAATTAAAGAAGAGCCGGTTAAAGAAGAAAAAGTAGACCTTACAAATACATTACCATTAGAGATAATTGGCAAAAAAGGTGAGCCTGAATTTGAAATTGGTAAAGTAGTTGAGGAACCTATTTTAAAAGAGGAAGAAAACCGCGCTGCAAAATTGGTGGAGGAGTTTGGAGAGTACGATCCAACTTTAGATCTTGGTTCATACCAGTTCCCAAGTTTTGAATTGTTGAACGATTATGGTAATACCGGAACCAAAGTAAATCAGGAAGAATTAATAGCCAATAAGAACAGAATTTTAGGTACGCTTAAAAATTATGGAATAGAAATTGATAAGATAACTGCAACGGTTGGGCCAACAGTTACATTATACGAAATTGTTCCTGCAGCCGGTGTACGTATCAGCAAAATAAAAAATCTGGAGGATGATATTGCTTTAAGTTTAGCAGCTTTGGGTATTCGTATCATTGCGCCAATACCAGGCAAGGGTACAATTGGTATTGAGGTGCCTAATTTAAATCCAGAGATGGTGCCGATGAAAAATATTCTCGCATCCGAAAAATTTAATAATTCAGCATTTGAATTGCCAATTGCTTTAGGAAAAACAATTAGCAACGAAATTTTTATTGCCGATCTTGCAAAGATGCCTCACCTTTTAATGGCAGGTGCTACAGGGCAAGGTAAATCGGTTGGATTGAACGCGGTGCTTGTTTCTTTACTTTATAAAAAACATCCATCGCAGGTAAAATTTGTTTTGGTAGATCCTAAAAAAGTAGAGTTAACGCTATTCAATAAAATAGAACGTCACTTTTTAGCAAAGCTTCCAAATTCCGAAGATGCTATCATTACTGATAATACAAAGGTGATTCATACATTAAACTCGTTGTGCATTGAAATGGATAACCGTTATGCATTATTGCAAGATGCACAAGTTCGTAATATAAAAGAGTATAACACCAAATTCGTTAACCGTAAATTAAATCCTAACGATGGACACAAGTTTTTACCTTATATAGTGTTGGTAGTGGATGAATTTGCCGATCTGATCATGACGGCAGGTAAAGAGGTAGAAACACCAATTGCCCGTTTAGCACAGTTAGCCAGGGCCATTGGTATACATTTAATTATTGCAACACAACGTCCGTCGGTAAATATTATCACTGGTACTATTAAAGCCAATTTCCCGGCACGTATTGCATTTAGAGTTACCAGTAAAATTGATAGCCGCACCATTTTAGATTCGGGTGGGGCCGACCAGTTAATTGGCCGTGGTGATATGTTATTAAGTACCGGTAACGATCTTATACGTATACAATGTGCTTTTGTAGATACACCTGAAGTAGAAAAAATAACCGAATTTATTGGTAATCAGCGTGCATATCCAAGCGCTTTCTTATTACCTGAATATGTTGGCGAAGATGGAGGAGATGGAGTTGGGGAAGTTGATCTGAGCGAAAGAGACAAAATGTTTGATGATGCGGCTAAATTAGTGGTCCAGTTCCAGCAGGGAAGTGCCTCATTCTTACAAAGAAAGTTAAAATTAGGTTATAACAGGGCGGGTAGAATTGTTGATCAGTTAGAGGCTGCCGGAATCATAGGAGGCTTTGAAGGCAGCAAAGCACGGGATGTTTTGATCAAAGACATGGCCCAATTAGAAGAAATTTTACAAAAATTAAAAAATCGTTAGGCTCAATTTAAACCTTTTTTGCATCTTAGATGTCTTATTTGGTATTAAATTTGTACTTAATCAGTTATGAGAAAATTATTCAGTGTGTTATTTGTTTGCGGTTCAATATTATTGAGCGCACAAGACCAGGATCCGAAAGCTAAAGGTATTTTAGATGACCTAAGCAAAACAACCAAAGCTTATAAGACCATTACGGCAGATTATGCTTTTATTATTTTAAACAAGGATAAAAAACAGGTAGAAAAGCAAGCGCATAAAGTACAGGTAAAGGGAAATAAATTTAAGCTGGATATACCCGGTAATACAATTGTATGTGATGGTACAACACTTTGGAATTATAATAAAGATGCCAAAGAAGTAACTATTAAAACTTTTGAATCTACCAACGAGGATCAGTTAAACCCAAGTAAAATATTTACCATGTACGAAAGTGGTTATAAATTTAAATACGATAAAGAAGAAAAAGTTGGCACAGCAAATTGCCATGTTATCGATCTTTATCCATCTGTTAAACCTGAAAAGAAAAAATTTCATACGGTTAAACTTTATGTGGATAAAGTAAAAAAACAAGTTGTAAAATTAACCATGTTGATGAAAGATGGTGGCCAAAATGTATACGAGATAAAAACATTTAAACCTAACGTTGAAATTGCAGATCCTGTTTTTGTATTCGATACCAAAGGTTTTAAGCCCGACCAGATCAGTGATGAAAGATAAACTTCTTCAATAAAATTAAAGGGCTTTTTAAGGCCCTTTTTTTATTATTAAATCGCAGAGTAAACGAAGAAGGCGCAAAGATCTCAAAGAAAAAATTTCTTGGTGTGCTTAGTGAAAATTTAGTGCTCTTTGTGGTTAAGCCTTTATTTATTGTTCTCGTAGCTCTCAATAATTGCTTTTACCAATTTATGACGGATCACATCGGTATTATCCAATTCAATAATGCTAATGCCCTCTACCTTTTTTAAATAACGTACGGCTTGTACCAAACCACTGGGTTGTTTGCTTGGCAGATCAATTTGCGTAACATCGCCTGTTACAATAAATTTAGCATTAGAGCCCATACGGGTCAAAAACATTTTCATCTGGCTCTCTGTTGTATTTTGAGCTTCATCTAAAATAACGAATGCATTATCCAACGTACGGCCACGCATAAAAGCAAGTGGGGCAATTTGTATAATACGGTTCTCGATATACTGGTTAAGTTTATCGCCCGGGATCATATCATTTAAAGCATCATACAATGGCTGCATGTAAGGATCTAGTTTTTCCTGCAGGTCGCCGGGTAAAAACCCCAGGTTCTCGCCAGCCTCAACAGCCGGGCGGGTTAAAATAATACGTTTTACTTCTTTGTTCTTTAAAGCCTTCACTGCTAAAGCAACGGCTGTATAGGTTTTACCGGTACCCGCAGGCCCAATAGCAAATATCATATCATTCTTTACAATAGCGCTTAGCATCCTGCGCTGGTTCTCAGTTTTAGCTTTAACTACAAGGCCATTATTACCAAATAAAATAATATCGCTGTTAGCGGCATCTTCTTTCGATTCAAGGATGTTATCACCGGTCTGACCTAGAAGGCGTTCAATAACTGTATCTGTAAGCACACCGCTTTTATGGTAATGATCTACCATCAGATCCAGCTTTTTTTCAAAACGGGTTATCTCGTTGCTATCGCCCATAACCTTTAAGGAGTAGCCTCGGGCTATTAATTTTAATTTTGGAAAGTGTTTTTTTATAATGTTCAGTTTTACATCATTCACCCCATAAATCTCCACCGGCTCAACGCTGTCAAGCGCTATAATCTTTTCATTCATTTTTTAAAAACACTTATTTAGTAATATTGTTTATAAACCTGTTAATCTCTCGTCAAGTTTAAAAAATTTACCCCTTCAAATATTAATTACTTTTGAACAAATGAGCATTGTTACTTTAACAACCGATCTGGGTTACCGCGACCCATACTTAGCAATTGTTAAGGCTAAACTTTTTTCGCAGTTACCCGATATAAAGATCATTGATCTGAGTTGCGACATTAAGGACAATAATATTTCTGACGCCGCCTTTATTTTAAAAAATGCTTTGCCTTATTTTCCAGAGAACACAATTCATTTAATGGCCGTAAAATTTATTATCGATAACGGAAACACTACCAAACAAAATAATATTGATAATACACGTTATTTAATTTCAAAATATAAAGGACAATATATTATTTGTCCAGATAATGGTTTGTTCTCGTTAATTGATTCTAATTTTAACGAGCCCGTGTATCAATTATATTATGATGGAAATACCCGGCACCACTTTTTTTTGAAAGATATTTTTGTAGATGCCGCCATTCATATTTCTAAAACAAAAAATGCAGATGAAATTAGTATGCCTGCCACAGAGTATTACAAAGCTTTTCAGTTTGAAAGTTTTGTGAGTGGTAATATTTTAAGAGGCAAAGGAATTTATGTAGATGATTTTGGAAACATTATTACCAATATTACCGAGCAACAATTTAACGAGGTTGTTGGTAAACGTAATTTTAGTATTACGTTGCCTGGTGCGCGCATTAGTAAAATTGTAAGTACTTATGATGAGGTGAAGCAAGGGCAACCACTTGTATTGTTTAACAGCTTTGGTAATTTAGAAGTGGCTGTAAATGGAAAGAGCGCATTGAATATGTTATGTCCGCGTGACATTGGCAGCAAATTTGATTTTAATTTATTAATAGAGTTTTATGATTAAGCGTATTGTAAAAATGAGTTTTAAAACTGAGAATATAGAAAGCTTTAAAACTATTTTTGAGAACAACTGGCAAAAAATAAAAGGTTTTGATGGTTGTAATTCTGTAGAGTTGTTGCAGGATATAAATAACCCCTCCATTTTTTTTACTTACAGTTTCTGGCAAAGCGAAGAGCATTTAAATAAGTATCGCAATTCTGATCTGTTTAATACCGTTTGGGGAGCTACAAAAATTTTATTTAATGCAAAACCGGAAGCCTGGAGTGTGAATAGTGTTTTAATGTAAATGCCTGGTGTTTGCCTGTTTCCGCAAAATGTACCACATAGAACAATAGATCTAAAGATGATCAACTAGTTGTTTAAAGAGCGCATAATCTTTTACGCTTGCGAAGAAGTAAATTGGTTTTCTAATTTGTTTTATTATGGCAACACATATTCGAATTCTACATGTGTCTATGAGGTTAAAAATTAAACTGTAATTATTTTGATCAGGAATTATGATCCGTTTTTTTCTTACGGTTTAAAATTAAAAAATCATCTACCATTTGTATAGAATTGCCAATTACCATAATGGCGTGTATAAGATCTTTTTCTTCACAATTTAATCTAACACTCCATTCTTTAATAGCCTCTTTATTATTAAGGTTGATCTTTGTTTCTTTGATATTTGATAATGGCTGCATGGCACTAAGTTCTGACAATTTAACGGTAAGCGCAATGAGTATATTTACCTATTTTTTGTATAGGTAATTTTACCTAGTAGAGTATAGGTAATTTTACTTGAAAAAGGTAGGTAAATTTACCTATTTCGAATTGTTAAAATGTGGTTAAACAATTAATAATCATTTGTTTAACTTTTTCAACGGTTTGCAGTTTTACGCAGGCTATTTAGCAGTTTTACTACATTGTAGACATAAATCATTACTAACTAAAAAACAAAAATTATGAGCTTTACAGGAAGAGAAGATCACCATGTTACATTGGAAGAGGCCACAGCGTGGACAGCTAATTACCGTAATAATAACCCGGGCGAGGTTAGAAGTCATTTTTATGGAAGAGATGCTATCTCGGCCATTTTAGCACAAACTAATTGTGTAGGAATAAGAATCTATCATGCAATAAACGATCGAGATGAAAAAGTATTAGTATTAGTTGGCGTAAAATCAGATGAAAGCGATATGCACACTGGTTTAATGGCAGAGCGCGGGATAATGTGTCCGCCAATGTGTTCTCCTGACAGTCCATTAAACGGAGAATAACATTTCTTTACTTACTTTTAAGGCGGCTATATGCCGCCTTAATTTTTTTATGGACATTCAAACTGTAATATTCTATATTGGAATAGCTTCTGCAAGTGTTTGTTTAATTCCTTTTATAATCGGTTTAACTAACTTAAATAACGTAAGTAAACAGTTGATCCCAATGTTATGTTTACTAGTAATAAATATTATTGTGGAAATCATAAACATTATTATTTCAAAACTGGGATTAAGTAACCATTATATATTTCATTACTTTACTGTCGCAGAGTTTACTTTAATAAGTTTATTTTATAGTTGTTTTTTCAAAGATTATTTTAGTTCCTGGTTAATCAAATTACTTATACCTGTTTTTTTTATTGTAGCATATATAGATAGCATGGTAAATGGATTAAATACTGTTAATAATTTTTCCGCATCTGTAGAATCTATTATTCTTATTTTTTATTCGCTGCTCTTTTTTTATTTTGTTTTAAAGAATTTAATTTTTGAGAACCTGCTTTCTACGCCGTTATTCTGGATCAATACTGCTATCTTGTTCTATTTTTCAGGCAACCTGATTTTATTTGTATTTAGTAATTATATGGCCACGATCGATCCGCTTAAGCTTGCTATTTTATGGTCGGTTATCCATACTTTTTTTAATGTTTTATATAATGTATTTTTAAGCATAGGATTTTGGAAAACAAGGGTCAAATAGATATATATACTTTAATAATTATTTCAACACTGGGAATACTTGTGTTAGTTTTATTTTTAGTTTTTATTGTGGCACTCTATCAAAAACGTATGCTGGCCAATAAGACCATGTTAATTGATACCGAGAACAAACACCAGAAAAAATTATTAGATGCCTCGCTCGAAATTGCCGAACGGGAACGGGTAAAAATTGCTGTTAACCTGCACGATGATATTGGTATTACTTTTAATGTGCTAAAAATGAATCTCAGTCGTTTAAAAAAGAACATTGATAAAAAAGAAGTGTTTGACGAGATAATTGCTGCCAGTAGCAAGAACATCGACGATTCGATGGAAACCGTGCGCTCTATCTATAATGATATACTTCCGCCAACGCTTACCAATATGGGTTTTGTAAAGGGTTTGAAAGAAGTATGTAACCAGATAAGTAAAACGGGTGGAATGGAAATTACCTTTAATTCGGCGCAGGAAAGCATCGAATTTGATAAAAAAATAAAGATCCAATTATACCGCTTGGTAAAAGAGATATTAAATAATACCGTTAAACACGCAAAACCTACACTCATCGAAATTAATATCGAAAACACCGAAAATAATTTAATTGTAAGTATCTTGCACAACGGTATGGGAATTACAACAGAAGAGATCAAACGATTTGCCGAAACATCAACCGGCCTGGGGTTAAAAAGTATTTTAACCCGTACCGAATTAATAAACGCGCAAATTGACTTTACAATATTAAACGATAGCAAAGCGCAGGTCATCATCAGAACGCCATTAATATGAACGATCAAAAACAAACTTCAAAAAAGTTGCCGCCAATAATTAAAATAGCGGTCGTAGACGATCACCAACTTTTTCGTGTAGGTGTTGTAGCCTTATTAAGTGATTACAACGATATGGATGTAGTGCTTGAAGCATCTAATGGTAAAGATCTTTTATCGCAGCTAAAACGCACTATGCCGCATTTGGTTTTACTGGATATTGAAATGCCTGAAATGAATGGCATAGAAACTACTTTAGCTTTAAAAAAAGAATATCCCGACATAAAGATCATTATTTTAACCATGCATAATGAAGAAGAATTTATTTTTGACCTTATGAATAAAGGTGCCAACGGATTTTTACCTAAAGACAAGAGTGTTGAAACTGTTGTAGATGCTATTTACAGCGTTATGCAAAAAGGATATTATTATAACGACCAGATAACGCAGGCCATTATAAAAGGCAACAGCGGTTATCTTAAAGCCCCCGAATTATTAAATAAAGCGGCATCATTAACCGAGCGCGAGATAGAAATAATTAAACTTATTTGCGAGCAAAAAACAAACCGCGAAATTGGAGAATTACTTTTTATAAGTGCCAGAACGGTTGATAATCATAAAATGAACATTTTTACCAAAATAGGCACTAAAACTACTATAGGTATTGTGATGTTTGCTATGCAGGCAAAACTTATAAACTAAAACCAAATACCTGCTGCTGATAGGCTAGGTTAAAATTAAATTGGATGGCAAAACGATCGTAAAAACAGAGCCGTTGTTTAATTTACTTTCAACACAAACTGTGCCACCTAATTTTTTTATACCATTTGCAACCAGATACAAACCAAGACCTGAACCTTTTGAATCTTCGTTACCCCTAAAGTACATCTCAAAAATGCGGTCTTTTATATCGCCGTCAATTCCAATACCGTTATCTTCAATTTCAATTTTTATTCCCGTGTCTGTATTAGAAATTTTAACATCAACAAAAGGACCAGGGTGCGACATGTTCCGGTATTTGATGGCATTTTCTAAAATGTTATAAAGCACAGAATTTAAGATCGATTCATCTGAAAAAAAACCTTTTTTATTTTCTATTTTAATTTTAAATTTCAGGGCTTCATAACCTTCAATATATTTTAACCGTTTTATTACAGAATCAACAAGGCTTTTAAGATCAATTTCATTTAAAACCGGTTGTGTATCTTTGATAGTCATTACATCTATCAATGATAGAAGAATGGCATCCAATTTTAATGTACTTTCAGAGATCTTATGGATGTAATCTTTTAGGTTCTCCTTTTCCCCTTCCATAGTTGCCAGGTTTGTTAAGCCCATAATAGAGCATAAGGGCCCTCTGAGGTCGTGTGCTGCTTTATAAATGAAGGTGTTTAATTCTTTATTGGTTGCCTCCAGTTCAAGATGTACTTTGCGCTTATCGGCTTCTACCTGCCGGGATTTTAATGCTTGTTTAATGGCTGAAGGTAGACGGATCAAATTATTTTTTAAAATATAATCATCGGCTCCTTCTTTAATGCACCTGATAGCAAATTCTTCAGAAACACTGCCGGTAATTAAAATGAAAGGTATCTGGAAATTATTTTCATTGTAAATACTTAAAGCCTCTATTGAATCAAATTGTGGTAAGGAGTGGTCAGATAAAATAATATCGGGGTTATAATTTTTAAGCGCGTTACTATAATCGTTTTTGGTTTCAACTACTTTAATTGTAAAATCAATGCCGCTTTGTTTTAACTCACGTGCGATCAATCCTGCGTCTGCAACATTATCTTCAATATGTAATATTTTTAACTGTCTTGTCATTTATAGTTCATTATTCAATATTATCAACGGGGCGACTGGTTTATCAATAACCAGAACATACCTAACTCGGCTACTGCTTTTGCGAAATTCTCGAAGGATACCGGTTTAACAACATAACCATTAACTCCCAATTTATAGCTTTCTACCAGGTCGCGGTCTTCACGCGATGAGGTCATTATTACCACAGGTATGCTTTGTGTGCGGTCATCTGTTTTTAAAGCACGCAGCACCTGTAAGCCGTCTACCTTGGGCATTTTCAGATCCAGAAGTATTAGTTTTGGTTTATCTTCTATTTTGCGGCCCGCATATTCTCCATTTGCAAAAATAAAATCGAGGGCCTCGGCGCCATCTTTTAGATGTATGATACTGTTACTTAAATTATTTTTTTTAAGCGAGCGTATCACCAGATTGGCATCTTCCAAACTATCTTCTACTAAAATAATTTCAATGTTGTGTATCGCGTTTTCCATATTTATATTTTAATATTTAATTAGTTATTGGTATCGAAAAATAAAAGCAAGCGCCATTGTCCACTTCTGCTTCGGCCCACACGTTGCCATTATGTTTTTTTATAATACGTTGTACCAGGGCAAGGCCAACACCTGTTCCTTCAAATTCAGCAGTGCTGTGTAATCTTTGAAAAACACCAAATAGTTTATCATAGTATTTCATATCAAATCCTGTACCGTTATCTTTTACATAATAGATAATGTTATCTTTTTCTTTATAAGAAGCAATTTCAACAATTGCATTTTCTTTTTTGCCTGAATATTTTACAGCGTTTGAAATAAGATTTGTTAATGCCTGCTTTATCATACTGTTATCGCCTTTAATATCTTCTAAATCTTTCACAATAAATTTAACTTTGCTTTTTTGATCCTGAGTAGTAAATTCCCGAATAACGGAATCCACAATATTGTTCATGTTTAAAGGCACTTTCTTAAGATCTTGTTTTCCGACCCTTGAAAAAGTAAGAAGATCATCTATCAAAGCACCCATCTTAAACGCATTCTTAATAATAATATTTATGTTGTGCTTACCGTCTTCATCCAGCTTATTTCCATAATCTTCCAGGAGTACCTGCGAGTAACCATTAATTGCTCTTAATGGCGCACGAAGATCGTGTGAAACAGAATACGAGAACGAATCCAGTTCTTTGTTGGCATACTCCAGGTTATTATTGGAGTTTTTTAGTAACTGCATATAATTTTCCAACTCATCAATTACCGCATTAAGGCCAACCACAATAGCGTCCAGCTCATCTCGTTTATCAGTGGTTTTAAGCCGTTCTGAAAAATCGAGCGTAGTATATTTTAACAGGGCATTAAGAATTGCATTTATTCTTGCATCATTTTCTTCAATGATCAAAGATTTTTGTTCTATTTCGTTTGCAGAATTACGGGCTTCCGCTTCCATTTTATTCTGCAAACGAACTGTTTCAGTAACATCCTCTACCTGATGAATGATATATAAAACTTCGTTATTTTTGTTCAGAACAGGCGAATTCTTTGGATTCCAAAATCGTTCTTCGAAGCAAATACCATTTTCTGTTGTTACCTGTATGTCATATTTTTGAATATGCATTTTATGAGGTTGTTTTTTTTCAATAACAGTGTTCAACGATGTTCGTAAATTACTAACGCCGGTGGCATTTAAGTCGGCAGGGTTATCCGGGAACACTTCAAACAAACTTCTATTAATTATTTCGGAGCATTTTGTTTGAGTTGCGGCACAATAGGCATCTGTTGCGTCTAGGATCGTATATATGGGAGGGTTAGGTTTAAGAATAAGAAAAAGTACTGGCGCAGCATGAAAAATGTGTCCGTGATCAATTACTATGTCAGAATTTTCTATACCCATTAAAATATAAATTACAAATATTGTTTAAGCCAGGCTTTAGCATCTATTTCGTTACTAAACATTTTTGTTGGGTATGGCTGCGTTTTAAGTGTAAAAAATAAGTTGGCCAGCATTTTACCAAGTGCAGAATCGGAAACCATTGCAATTGCCTTTACATATTTTGGAAATTCTTCTGCGACATAATCCCGCGTTTCGCGTGTTGATTCTGTAGTATGCGTTACATCTATCAGCATGCAGATCTTTTTCCCACCAATCATTTCCTTAAACTGTTCTAATAATTTTTTTGTTTCTTCAAGAGAAGGAGGTTCTACTCCTTTTTTTGAGATGGAATACAAAATGCCGTCTTCATCTATCCATGAAGTGGAAGTTGGCCACTCTTGTACTTGTACATTACCGGGAATTTTTAACATGCATTTTGGTTTAGTTTAATAATATTATACAGTGATTTTTGCGCAGAGGTTGCAAATTATGAAAGTAAGTTACAAAAGAAAAAACCTTTAATATTTAAAATATAGTCGCAACTATCAAAATAGGTAAATTTACCTACCTTTTAGTAGGTAAATTTACCTATATGAAATTATCAAACTCTTCACACAATATATCATTTTAACATATTTTTTAGCCCACTTTTTTACGAAAGCAACCACAAAAAAGCTGGTAAACAGATACACGATCTTTGATTTTAGAATTAAAAGCCCGTTAAATTATTTCTTTAATAAAATTATAATTACTTTTATTAAATTAAGTTTCAAAAGAGTAACAAACTTTATAATTATGAAAAGAAAAGATCCCCAGTTTAAATATAAATACGCTATGTTATTAGATGATAATGAGCTGGATAATTTCATTAATCAAAAGATCATAGAAGCAAATCATTTTGCATCAAAGATCTATATTAATACCGGCAGTAAAAGCGCCCTCGAGTTTTTAAACAATCTTTCCATTTCAAGTACAGATACACTTGATATATTTCCTGAAATAATTTTTGTAGATCTTAATATGCCCATGATGGATGGTTTTCAGTTCATCGAAAACCTTAAGAATAAATTACCTGAAAAATTAAAGAATTTAAAACTGGTAATATTAACATCATCTGTAAACCCTGAAGACAAAAAAAAGGCGAGCGAAATTGCGTTGGATATTACTTTTTTAAATAAACCTTTAACGCAGGAAATGTTAAGTAACCTATAAAGCTTCTAGTATTTTCTTTTTAATTCGGCAATTAAATGTGGCAAAACCTCGTTACCCTTTTTATTATTAGCCAAAAATAGTGTAAAAAGGTCTTTGTTCTTTGCCAGGGCCTTTGCGTTGCCGGTCTTGTTCATCTCCGATTCAAAGATCTTTATCAAATGCAAAACATGATAGTATTTTTCGAGCTCTTCTGATTTGATCTTTCTTGAAACGCTTTTTAACGTCAATTCAACAAGGTCATATTCTTTTTGAAAAAGATAAAAATAAGCCAGCGTAAGTTTAATATTTATGCTTTCATGAAAAAAATCTTTAAAACTGAAGCTATTTAAAACGCCGTTAAGGCAGTTTATAGCCTCTTTAAGGTTCTTTTGTTTATAATGGAGCATAGAGGCGTAAGTGGCAATTACAACGCGCGCATGACTATCTTCCGTGTCGTGAAGCATCTCTATTATTTTTGGGTCTTCTAAAAGATCTTCATTTCTACCAGTTTCATCGCAAAATTTTATTTTAGAACCGAGGAATTTAGAGGTAATACAAATATTATTATATAATAACAATGTATGCAGGCTGTCATTCACCTTCTCATAAAGCCCCAGAGCAGTTTTATACTCTGCGATTGAGAGATAATATTCAAATGCCAGGTAATCTAAAACTATTTCCCATTTTTTTTGAGGAGATGTTTCGGGTAATTCAGAAAATATCTTGCGGGTGCTTTGAATGAGCTCGGCAGTTGAAACTCCGTTGCTTTTATTCTCTTCGCAAAAAAGGTTTAGTTGTAATTCAATAAAGCACTTTATGATCTCTATCTGATGCGAGCGGTTAAGTGCGTATAGATTAGCGATCTCGTTATTAAGGAAAAGCAAGGTATCAAGATCTTGCTGGCTCCTGGAAAAGCTGTAATGCCCTAGTATGCGATTAAAGTTTCCTAAGATCTCTTCTGCTTTTTCGAGCGATAGGGCAAGGGCAGTATGTTTGTTAAATAACTGTGAGTAATAAAAATATTTTTCAGAATAAAGGTGCATTTTTTTTAATGCACTGTACACAACAAGCAGGTCATTATGAAGATCGAATTTAAGTAGTTCTTTCTCCAGCTTATTTAAAAATGCAATAGCTGTTTCGCGCGGCATGTTAAAACAAACCTCGGGCACCTGTAATAATTGTTTTATAAGGTTCTCTCTTGTACTAAAAACGTCTACCGATAAGTGTTCCTGGATCTTATCGTAAAGCCTCGATTTTAAAACATAAAATGAATTAGAACTGATAACAAGTTGTTTGATTATTTCAGCATCGGAAAGGCTACCATTGCGATACGACTGGAAAAGCAGGGAATAATTATCAGCCTTTGTTTTTTTAAAAGACTCATCTATCCTTATAAAATCGTTATCGTTTAATTGAGTTATAACTTGCTTTAACTTGATCATTTGAGCTGTTTTTTGAAATACTGTCATGTAAAATTAAACAAATTTCGATTAAAACTTACATACTTAATATTAATAGAGCAACGCGATGGTAATTTTTTTTGAATGGAGCGTCCTTTGAAAAAATATATTTATCATGACAACAGTTAAAAAAAATCAAACAAAAAGCTCAAAACTCTTAATTTTAGTTTTCTGTATACTGCTTTCAAATGTTGCTTTTTCGCAGGTGCCAAACTATTTGTCCCCTAACTCATTAGTTGGTTATTGGCCATTTAATGGCAATGCCAATGATGTTTCAGGAAACGGTAATAACGCAATTTTAAGCGGGGTTAGTTTAACAACAGATAGGGAAGGGAATCCGGGTTCGGCGTATCATTTTGCTAATAGTAGTGATCTGATAACTATTCCAGGCTCTTTTTATACCCCACTTGATAGTAATTTTACAATTTCATTTTGGTTTAAATCTAATTTCGGAATGCGCATGGATATCTTTAACCTAAGCGACTCCGGTCTATTCCAATCAAATTTCAATATGATCTTAAACGATGGAGCAGGTATAAATAGTAATGGAATTAATGCTTTTTGGAACAGTGGAGGGATTAATAATGTTGTATCGGGTACTGGAGGAAATTATACTAATAATGAATGGCACAATATTTTAATTTGCAGGGATGGTGGATTAGTGAAATTATATGTAGATGGCATACAATCAAATAGTACCAGTGTTTATACTTCTGTAATTGGCATCAATAATGCTATTACATTAAGTAACGCCCTTTTTCCCTTTTATGGCGACATAGATGACCTTATTATTTATGACCGCGCAGTTACTGTTGCCGAAATAAATGATATTGTACATAATTCTAATGTTACACCTTATATCACCTCTCCAAAAATTACCGATTCATATTTTGTAAATGATACCATTAAAATTAAATGGGTAAAAGCAAGTGGGTATAATTTAGTAAAGATCCAATACTCTCTTAATAATGGTGTAAACTGGCAAATGATCGCCAATAATGTGAATATCGATTCACTTACTTATTCGTGGATTGCACCGAATATGCCCGGAGCCGAATGTATTATAAAAATAACGGATGTAAGCAATCCAACAAAATTTGCTATAAGCAATAAATTCCTGATCAGTAAATATCAATGGCAGTTGGTTAATGATAGTGCCACATTCTCTGTTCGCGATGGCGTAAAAGGTTATTCGTTCAATAATAAAATGTTTTTGATGGGTGGTTGGAACCCAAATGACTCAATTAATTATCCTGTGGTAACTAATAACGAAGTGTGGGAATCTGTTGACGGAAATAACTGGACATTAATTGATACAGCTGATTGGGAATCCCGTCACTGTTTTGGCGGTTTGGTTCACAATAATAAAATGTGGGTTATCGGTGGCGACCAGATACAGGATCATTTTCAGAATGACGTTTGGAATACAGTTGATGGACTTAACTGGACAAAATTATGTGACTCGGTGCCTTGGGGTAATAGGGCAACGCATATGGCCTGCTCTTTTGATGGTAAAATTTGGGTAATGGGTGGTCAAAAAATTATTAGTGGGTCAAATACTTTAGATACTGAATACAATGATGTTTGGAATAGCATTGATGGAATAACCTGGAATCTGGTAACTGACTCTGCCGCCTGGAATCCCCGCGGACAAATTAGCGAAGTGATCGTATTTAATAATAAAATGTGGATCATTGGTGGTGGAACGTATAATTGGGACAGGAAATATTATAACGATGTATGGAGCAGCAGCGATGGCATTAACTGGACATTGGTTACACATCAGGCTCCATGGGCGGCAAGAGAATTTCATGAAGTAATTGTTTATAATAATGCTATGTGGATAATTGGTGGTTATGATGGTAACACAGGTAATAGAAAAGATGTTTGGTATAGCGAAGATGGTGCTACATGGCATGAATTAAAAAATACGCCATGGCCAGAAAGGCATGCGTGCGCCGTACTTAATTATGATCAATCATTATGGGTTATTGCCGGAAACATGTGGAATGATTCGTGGAGATTAAACACATTGGTTTGCCCTAATGTAGTTTCGCCTGTAGCCACAACAACAGTATTAAATGGTAATATGGCCTCTTTTGTTGCAAATTACTCTTCTGCACAGGCAACGTATAAATGGCAAATAAAAAACGGACAGGTTTGGCAAAACCTTACTAATTCTGCTTTAATAAACGGGGCAAATAATGACACGCTAAAAATAAATACTGTTTCAATGATAAATAACGGACAGCAATACCGCTGTGTTGTTGAATCTGGTGCCTGTTCAGACTCAACTTCTTTATCCGTACTAAATGTGTTATTAATTAGCGGTATAAAGGAAACCTTAACAGAAAATAGCCTTAGCGTATTTCCAAACCCTGCAAGTGAGCTTATAACTGTTAATATTAATAACGACCTCCTAAACTCCAACTTCACAATTTTAGATCAACTTGGAAGACCAGTTTTAACAGGACAATTATATGATAATACCAATTTGGTAAATATCGAGCGATTAAGCCCTGGCTATTACATTTTGGTTATAAATAACAAAAACCTTTCATATAAACTGATAAAGCTGTAATAAGCCAATCATTTTTTATAAAACATGAAAAAGCTATATACAAATTTTGTTTAAATCTTACATATGTGGCATTACATTCAAAATCTATAAGTTATTCTTTTTTAATCGTTGCAACTTTACATCAAGAAATAATTTATCAATCAAAAAAATAAGATCATGAAAAAGACAATAAAATTTTCGACAATGTTAATAGTACTGGCTCTAATATTATCCGTAACCAGTTCTTTTGCTTCTCCGAAAAACCCAAACTCATTAGTTTGTTTAAAGTTAAACGGCTTGATCCTTAAATCTCCAAAAGCCGACAGGGGTTTGTATAAAGTAGTACTTATACATGCAGATGTAATTGTGGATTCCACTTTGGTTTCGTTCAACAAACCATTTGAATTTAATCTGGTAAAAAATTCATTGTATACTGTACGTATTACAAAAGAAGGATTTGTTCCTTTATTCCTAAAAGTAGATACAAAACTAACACCTGAAAATAATGGTGTTTATGAATTCCGTTTTCAAACCGAACTGGTTGACAGTGCAAAGGCCCATACTTTAGATAAGAGCGGTCTTGAAAAACCGGTTGGTGTTGTAAAGTACGATCAGGTTAATAATAGATTTTATCCAATTGATTCGCCGGCTGAAGAAAACCTAGTTAAAAGTTTAACCTGTTTAAAATTGAACGGTTTAATTTTAAAATCGCCAAAAGAAGAAAGAGGTTTGTATACGGTAGAATTGCTACAGGATAATGCGGTTGTTGATTCAAGATCAGTGTCTTTTAATAAACCGTTTGAATTTGATTTGGCAAAAAACGCGTGGTATACTGTACGTATTTCAAAACCAGGATTTGTTCCTTTATTAATTAGTGTAGATACCGAATTAAAAAAAGAAGAGCCAACGCTTTACGAATTTAATTTTGAAACAGAATTGTATCATAACTCAAGTGTAAACAGTATTGACAGGGATAGTTATGATCTCCCGTTTAGCCTGGTAAAGTTTGATGAAAGTAATAATAGATTTTACCCGGTATCTGATTATAGGGCACATATCCCTGGCTCGTTCTAAACTAAAAATTTAAAAACATTAATAATTTAAAAACGTTGATCATGGAAAACATAAAAAAAGCATCAGTACTTGTGGTTGAAGATAACCACTTAGATATGCTGGTAATAAAAGTACTTTTAGAGAAATATTTTAACTTATATATTGTTTCTAATGGCGAAGACGCACTTAAAGCGGCCGAAGAATTTGATTTTGATGTTGTGCTGGCAGATATTAACCTCGGCGATAATCTTATGGATGGTGTAAAAGTGATGAGGAAATTACGCGAGAATGAAAGAACTAAAGACCTTAAAATATTTGCAGTAACTGCATATGCAGAGAATATTGAATATTATTTAGAGGCCGGGTTTGATGATGTATTAACCAAGCCGGTAATTAAAGAAGAGATATTTGAGATATTGCACTCATCCATTTCGGTGAACCACAAATTTTCGGAACCAATTTTAAGGAACGGAAGTAATAATTAATTTTTTGAAACTATTTTTGAAATTTTAAAATGAAAGTTACGCCAACACCAACCGTACTTTCAATATCAATACTTCCATTTAAAGCTTCCATTTGAGATTTAATAAGGAAAAGACCCAAACCTTTTCCTTCAGCGTGATCGTGAAAGCGTTGATACAATCTGAATAAACGATCCTTGTATAATTCAACATTCAGTCCTAAACCATTATCGGTAAATTTTAAAACAATCTCGTTACCTATGATCTCTGTAGTAATATTAATTTTAAGTTGACGCGAGGGTGATCTGTATTTTATGGCGTTAGAAATAAGGTTAAAGAAAATACTTTCGAGATAAGCTTTATTAAATCGAATAAACGGCGCTTTTTCAAAATTACTTTCAATTTGAGCGTTGATCTCAATTATCATGGTTTCATTTTGCGCAATACCTTTATTTAAGGCGTCAGATACCAACAGATCTTCTTGTGGAATAGAAATATGATCTTTAATATTTAAAACTTTTGTAAGGTCTTTTATAATATCATCAAACATATGGGTGGCCTTTTTTATACCTGCTAATATTTGCTGTAAAGTAGGGTCTTCTACATTATAATTGTCTAAAAGGCTCGATAATCCAAGTAAACTGGCAATTGGCCCCCTTAAATTATGCGAGGTGATATAAGAGAACTGTTTAAGGTCTTTGTTGTTTTGTATCAATTCCGTTATCAGTTTTTCCTTTTCCTGCTCCTCAATTTTTTGACTTGTAATATCTTGCTTGGCGCCTAACATTCTTATAGCCTTACCGTTATCGCGAATTATAAAAAACCGATCGCGCACATGTGCATAAGCACCGTTGGCCTTTAAGAACCTGTATTCTAATTGTGATTGTTGTGTAGCCGGATCGTTAATGGCTTTATTAAGTTCTTCAAGAATGATCTCTTTTTCTTCCGGATGTAATTTCGATTCCCAAAATTGTTTTTCGGAAAACTGGTTGGCCAAATTATAACCAAACAAATTACGGTAACCTTCGCCTGCAATATAAGTGCGGTCAATTTCAAAATCGTGGTCCCAGATCGCATCGCTGGTTGCTTTTGCGAGTGATTCGTAACGCTCAAAATTT
>JAUXSA010000043.1 GCA_030681615.1 Bacteroidota bacterium | reverse complement strand
CGGCACATATGGGGAGATGCTGGTTGTGGTAATGATTTTTGTAACGATACCCCAAACCAACAACAGGAAAATACAGGCTGCCCAACTTATCCGACTATATCTTGTTCAAACGGACCAAGCGGTGATATGTTCATGAATTTTATGGATTATTCGGATGATGCGTGTATGTATATGTTCACACCCGATCAACGCGACCGTATTCAAACAGCAATGGCTAATTGTCCCTTCCGAACACAGTTAACGGCAAGCTCGGCCACGTTATGTAGTGGATCTGTTGCCTGTTCTTATACAGTTTCTAATTTCTCAAATACCGATACCCTTGCAAATCCATTGGGGATGAGGAGAGCAACTGCAAGTGCAGGCGATCCCGGTTGTATTCAGGGGCCGGGTAAGGCCGGTTATATTTCCGGTACCAATTGTTTTGGCGATAAAGAAAAAGCAGAATTTATTAGTGTTTCAAAATATGCAAGTGCAACTAATCCTGTAATTAGTGGTGTAGTGGTTTTGTTTTTTAATTACACTGGTGTAGGAACTGATGGAACAGCTAATGTGGATATGAATATTTATAGTGGAAGCTCTGCAGCTTCTGCACCGGGTGCATTACTGGGGTCAACCACTTCAAATTTATCTACTATTGCAGCAACAACAAATACAACAAGTGTGAGTTATTGTGGTAATCCCGGACTGGCATTTGGAGTACCCGTTATTATGCCATATAAATTTACATTTTCATCACCCATTTCCGCACCAACTTCAGGTGGATTTTTTGCTTCGGTAACACTGCCAAATACTGCAGGCGATACAGTAGTTGTTTTTGATAAAATGACTGGTACCACTAATACTGCATGGGAAAAATGGAGTGATAACACCTGGCATGATATGAAAATAGCATGGGGAGGCTCACGTAATTTTAACCTTGCTATTTTACCAATTATTGATTGTGCTACTGGTGTAAAAGAAAATACATTTTTAAGTAGCGCCGTTAATTTATTTCCAAATCCATCTACCGGAAATTTCAGCATCATTACTACTTTTGCAAATTCGCAAAATATTGATGTAACAGTTTATAATATGTTGGGTCAATCAGTTTATACAAACAAAATAAATAACGCCACACAAAATGTTTACGAAGTAGATCTTGGTAACCAGGCAGGCGGTGTTTATTTAGTAGAAATAAAAAACGGACAAGAGAGAACAGTGAAGAGAATGATGTTGAGTAAGTAGAGTGAATATCCTTAACCACAACGAATACAGAGCATTTTCTTTGTGTTCGTTGTGTCTTCTTGGTGTACTTTGTGGTTAAATTTCCTGAAGATCATCTACTCTTTAATTATTTTTTCGGTTGCAATTAATTTCCCTTTATCATATAACTGTAAAAAGTAAATACCGTTTTTAAAAGTTTTTAGATCGAGGGTCTTTTCAAAGTGGCGTTCAATGATCTTTTGACCAAGGAGGCTTACTATTTCAATGGTTAAATTGTCTGGCGATAAATTGCTTTCTAATTCTAAATTTAAAATTCCGCTGGTTGGGTTAGGATAAATTGTAATTTCATAACCTGTATTTTTATATTGATCAGCACCGGTGCAAAGAGATACTGTTTGCGTAATCACAGCATTAGAAGAGCACGGCCCATTCATCCCAGTAACTGTATAAGTTGAAGTTGTGCTTGGTGTTACTGTAATTATCGATGTTGTAGCACCAGTATTCCAACTATAGGTATTGGCACCGTTTGCTGTAAATGTAATGGTAGTTCCCTGGCAAATAACGGGTGAACCACCTGTAATTGATAATGTAGGAGTACTTCCGCTATTGATCAATACTGTTGATGTAGAAGGAGGGCATATACCATTAGAGATTGACCATTGTAAAACATTTGAACCTGTAATTAAACCGGTAATTGAAGTATTTGCTGCGCTTTGGTTAGTAATAGTTCCTGTTCCCGATAATAAGGTCCAGTTGCCAATACCAACGGTTGGTGTATTGCCGCTTAATGTTGCGGTAGAAGCACATACTGTTTGAGAAGCACCTGCATTTGAAGTGGTAGGTTGTTGGTTTACAGTTATACTTATTGTTGCAGATTCTGAACATAAGCTGCTTGTTCCTGTAACAATATAATTAGTTGATGTTATTGGAGAAACAATTACATTGCTGCCGGTTGGCCCTGAGCTCCACGTGTACGTTGATGCACCTGCAGCTGTTAAGGTTGCGCTTTGTCCGGTACATAATGTGTTTGAAGTAGAAGAAGCACTAATTGTTGGCGAGTTAGAAGAATTACAGTCAAATAATTTTACTAAAAAGGCATCATTGCCACCGCCTGAAGTTGTTTGATGACCTCCCGGAGTTGCAATAGAAATGGTGTTGGTTGAAACAGTATAGCCTGTAAGAAATATTCCTCCTAAAGTATCTGTAGTACATCCAAATGCTTCTTCCTGCGAACTTCCTCCATATAACGTTCCCCATTGCCTTACACCCCCAGTATTGAATTTAGCAATAAAACCATCGCTGGTAGAGCCACCATAAATAGTTTGATGGCTTCCCGGCGTTGCTATAGAAGTACCAGAAGGATTATTAGTGTTTCCTCCAATATAAATATTGCCTTTATTGTCAACTGTTGATGCGTAGCAAAAATCGCTGCCGACGGTGCCTCCATAATACGTACCCCATTGGCGTACACCGGCACTATTAAATTTTACAAGAAAACAATTAGTACCACCAAAAGGGCAGGCATGAACTGATTGATGAGAGCCAACAGTTGAAATTCCCGCACCGGTATAACTTAAAGTAAAGCCACTTAAAAAAACATTCCCTGTCTTATCTGTAACACAAACTCTTCCATTATCACCCTGCGCTCCTCCATAATAACTGGCCCACAATCTTAAACCGTTTGAGTTGAATTTTACTAAAAAAGCATCTTTGTTACCTCCACCCAAATTACTTTGATGACTGCCGGCTGTTGCAATTACGGTTCCTCCAACACTCGTAGTTTCTCCCGCAAGATATACGTTTGCAGCGCTATCCGTAACACATGAATATCCTTCGTCATAACCTGTGCCTCCATAATATGTACCCCATAAGCGGGTGCCATTCCCATCAAATTTTACAAGAAAGGCATCATTAAATAATGCCGCGCCTCCCCATGCACTCTGGTGACTTCCAACTGTTGCCACGGCGGTTCCTACACTTGATGTTGTTATGCCGGCAAGATAAACATTACCAAATTTATCAGAAGCACAAGCTAAGCCATTATCAACGCCAGTGCCTCCATAATAAGTTGCCCATATACGCACTCCGCTGCCATTAAATTTTACTACAAAGGCGTCGCCATTACCGCCGCCAAAACTAGTTTGATGTGCGCCTGGTGTAGATAAAGTGCTAAGAGAGCCAACATTTCCTACAGCAAAAATATCTGATGAAGGATCTATTGCGCAAGAATAGAATACGCCTTGATGATATGTTGCCCATTGGCGCACACCATTGGTATTAAATTTTGCAAGAAAGCCGCAGCCTGAGGAACTAAGCGTTGTTTGAAAACTACCCGCAGTGGCAATATTATTATTACTGTCAGTTACTCCTGCTAAATAAACATTGCCGGTTAGATCTGTTGCACAACTTTGCCCCTGATCGCTGGTACCACTACCGCCATAATAGGTTCCCCATACTCTTACCGCAGGATCGATAAGTAAACTAAGCGAAGGGTCGTAATTTTCAACATCAAAACTTAAAATATTATTTTTTATGATCCAGCTTGCTGTTAGTCGTTTATTGTTTTGGTAAACAATAGGAGCCTCTTCGTTTATATTTCCTAAAGGTGTAGTAAAAAGAAGGCTGCCATCTGCTTGGAGTACTATTTTTTCTGCACCTTCAATTTGCAATTGTATTTTTTTATAGTCTGCATTTGGTTGAATTATATAATCATATTTTAGCTCAGAATTTTTACTGTAATAATGCAGATCAATTCCATTATAAATATTCTGATAGGTAATATCTGCATACGACTTAACATTTGTAATGCCATTAAGAGAAGAGTTGAGATAATAATTTTCTGTTCCGTTAAGTTCAGCACCTTTTTTTATAAGTACATTATTATTTGTATTTAACCATTTTATATCCAAACGATAAACCGATATCTGGTCACTAACAGAATAGATCTTTTTTGTTTTAATATCTTCTGTTTTTTTCCAGCTATCGATCCTTTTTAATTGGTATGAAATGCCATTGTTTTTTAAATAATAGTTTAAGGCATGATTGTTTCCGGAAAATAATATATCAGGTCTTGGATTTGAATGCTGATCGCATATTTGCCCCTTGTTTTCTTTAAAGCAAATGTTTGTATTTTGTGAAATACAAATTATGGGTAAAAATAAAATACAAGTAAACCAGGCAAATTTGTTTGCATATGTTTTCATTTGTAATGTATTGATAATCAAATATAAGAAAAAATATTGATTAAATCTGTATTACAATGACTGGAAATTTGTAAGCTTAAAATGTAAAAGATTTACTCCAAAACTTTATCTTTCATATACTTTCTCCATTTATCCAATACGGCTTGCATATCAGCTGGGATGTCGCTATCAAAAAATAATTTTTCGCCGGTAATAGGGTGTGTAATGCCAAGTGTTTTGGCATGCAATGCTTGGCGGGGTAATAACTCAAAACAATTTTGAATGAACTGTTTGTATTTTGCTGTATTTAATCCTTTTAAAATAATATCGCCACCATATTCGTTATCATTAAATAACGGGTGACCAATGCTTTTCATGTGCACCCGTATTTGATGTGTACGTCCTGTTTCTAATTTACACTCAATAAACGTTACATAACCAAAACGCTCAATTACTTTGTAATGTGTTACAGCATGTTTTCCTTCCTCGCTTCCCGGAGGGAAAACATACATTTTTTTTCTGTCGCGCGGGTCACGTCCAACATTTCCGGTAATGGTTCCTTCATCTTCTTTTAGATCACCCCAACAAATAGCAATGTATTTTCTATCCATGGTGCGGTCAAAAAAATCTTTTGCCAGGCGTGTCATGGCAAGATCTGTTTTGGCGATAATAATTATACCTGAAGTGTTTTTATCAATGCGGTGTACTAATCCCGGACGTTCTAAATACAGATCGTTATTTAATTTAGTTTTTGTTTTTGGTAAATTCTGAAAATGGAAGGCTAACGCGTTTACTAATGTACCCCTGTAATTACCGTAGGCAGGGTGAACCACCATGCCCGGCTTTTTATTGATGAGCACAATGTAATCGTCTTCAAAAGTAATATCTAAAGGAATGTTTTCCGGTATAACTTCTATATCGCGAGGAGGAACCGTAAGCACAATAGAAATTTCGTCAAGTGGTTTTGTTTTGTAATTAGATTTAACAGATTTGCCATTAACCAAAACCCTTCCTTCGTCGCAGGCATTTTGAATTTTTGTGCGGGTAGAATGCGCAATGCGTATCATGATAAATTTATCAATACGCATAGACACTTGTCCTTTTTCTACTTTAATATTGTGATGTTCGTAAAGTGTTTGTTCTTCTTCGCCACTTATTTCATCCGGCTCTTCTTCAAACTTAGACATGGGTGCTTAATGCTGGATAATAATTTTATGTTGCTGCATCAACCGACCGTTTACTTTTAAGATCAAAAAATAAATACCGTTACTTAAATTTTCTGTGGTTACTTTTTGTAGTTGACTTTCAATTTTACTTTCCGCAACTTTTTGTCCCATAGCATTTATAACCGTGTACGAAGCATTCTCCATTTGTTCAGAACGGATCATGAACTGATCGGAAGCGGGGTTAGGATAGATAGAAAATAAATTATTTTTAGAAGTTAAATTCTCTTTTACACCAACCGGTAGTTCGGCACCAAAAACAGGACGTATCATAATAGATCCACGTATAGAAGATTGTGTCCAGCCATTTCCGGAATCATAATACAAACTTGATGAATGGTTAATGTTCTTATCAAAGCCAACAACAATACCTGTAGCAACCTGCTGTTGTATGCCAATATAATAAGTGCCGGGTGTAAGAATTAATGCTGATGTAAGAGCATATTCTGAAAAATTATTAAAACTGCCATTTGGATAATAGGCTGGGTTTTTAATACTATCCCTGTATAACACATTACCAGGACCCGATGTACCTTGTAACCATATGTTTATTCTGAAATTGTAAGTTTGCGCAAGTGATATAGAACCTACCGGATCAAAATAGATCCTAACGGCTCTCAGCGTGTCGGTTACGCGGGTTGTATATTTTGCGGCCATCTTTCCGCCAATACCATTCACATAATAACCACCTTCTGCACTCCCATCATCAAAAGCATAATAATTTGAAAATGTTTGCTTTTGTATAACTGTATCATTTTGCGATATAAAATCAGGGCTTGTTCTAAATATATAATGTTTAATGCTGTACTCCTCCGGCCCCGTCATTGTTGCCATTGTGTAATTGTAAGTTGGGTTTGTCATCGGCGCATGTTTAAGCCAGCCTGCTGTATCAAAAATACCTAGGTTCGGATAACTGCCACCAGTATAATTATTAACCAGTGTATTTGTTTTGTCGTAAGTATTATTTGCATAGTTCAAGGTTCCAATACTGGTACTGTTGTTACGAATGAACACCGTGTTTTTGTAAGCCCTGTCTGCAGTATCATATTGTCGCCATGGCATCGAAGAATAATTTTTTAAGAAAGGTGACGGAATGTATCCAATAGAATAATCATTATAAGTAGTATCTAAAAAAGAATTCCTGTTGTTATTAAAATATACATAATCAACATGCCAGTGATCAAAATTTCCTGCCGTTGTTGCTTTGTTTCTAAAACGAAATTTAAAACCATCATGTAAATAAGCGGTGTCTTTTACTTGTATAAAAGCACGTTTAAACAACGTATCATTTGTATTTGGACTAGTGCTACCGCGCTTAAACCATTCGGTTTTCCACTTCCCTTCAAGCGGTTTGTAACAATCAACCAATAAAGAGTCTGTTATTTCCGGCGAGTCGCCATTGCCGCGCGCCTGGTAATAAAAAGTTAAGGCTAAAGATGTGTCCACAACAGGCGTTGAAAATGGTGCTAAATTAATGGGCTTACTTGTTAAAGTATCTGCCGGTAAAGACGATGACATGTTTGCCAAATTAGGCGTGTAAGGATAGCCGCGTTTATTTAAACCATCAAATGTAGCTACACCAATACTTAAAGGGGCAATAGCAAAACCAGAGTTTATGTAAGTTGAAGAATCGCTCCATAGTGTTTGGTTTGGATACGACATGGTGGGGGAGTACGAAAAATCATCCAAAAAAGGCAATGTTAACGAAGCTGCTTTATTTTGGTTAAGAGAAGAATTTTGTTCGGTTGGAACCGGCTTAAGATCACCATACAAATAATTAATATTGGCAGTTAGTGGTTTTAATCCTTCTTGCGCAAAAGAAGCTGCCGTTAGAAGCATTAAAAAACTATATATGATATTCTTAAACATATTTATTCTTTGTCAAAATCCGGATCCTGGCTTGTTGCCGTATCTCCGGGATTAGAAATATAACTGTTGTCTTTTATGCCAACAACAAGACTGATCTTACTTCCTTTTTTTACAGCCGTTCCGGGCTCAATTTCTTTGCCATCAAGTGTTTGTGATAGAACACAGCCGTTGCAATCTGCCTGTTTCTCCGTTACAGAACCAATCTTAAGGCCATAGGTCTGTATAATTAGCCTGGCCTGTCTCTCACTTCTGTCTATTAATTTAGGCATTTGAATTTGCGGTGCTACCATGCCTGTAACGTATAAATAGATGGTTCTATTGTGTTTAACCTTACTTTTTGCTTCAGGTTCCTGGCGAAGCACAATTCCCGGTTTTTCTCTGGGGTCGTAAATACTATCTATTATTTGAAAGGAAATGTCTTTATTGGTGACAAATGATTTTAAACCTCCTATTTGCTGGCCTTTAAAGTCAGGTACTTCAACAAATGCGCCATGGTTAGTATATGAACTTAACCATTTAATAAGGCAAAAAAATACGAGAAAAATAGTAACAAGAATGATAGCAAAATGAACGAAAAATTGTTTTGATTTTAAAAAAGAAAAAAAATTGCTCATAATAAGATTAAAGGTGTTAGGTAATGCTCTATGAACTAAGCATGTTCATGAACAGGTTCATGAATAATAATTTTAAATACCACTACTACCATTGCACCAATGGTTTGTTCGGCTATTTGCCAGGCACAATCAACCATTAAATGATTAAGGCTTAAATGTTTTGTAAGAGAAATGTTAACGATGGTTGAGATCATAAAAAGAGAGAAGCCTGCAACAATGCCACAAAACAAACCCCTCATAACAAAACTCCTTATCTTTTTAAGAGGTTGAGATTCGTATAAAAAGTAGATCCCTGCTCCAAATATAAGATAGGTAAATGCGGCAAATGTCACAAACCAGACAAGTGGAAAATTGATGCGTTTAAAGTCGTTCAAAAAATAACCATGCCACACATAAAACAGTGAGAACATCACTATTGCAGATAAAAGCCAAGATATAAAAAACCGGATACCGAAAGTCATTTTTGCAGTTACAAATATAGGGAAAAAAACCGCTGTTTTTACAAAAACAAACATTTTTAAGGCTCGTATAAATGCCATATATTTGTATATAATGGGTCTTTTAAGAAAAATTAGTCTTTTATTATTGATTTTAATAGCATTTTATGCTTGCCGCAAACCTACAGGTGCAAGTTGGGATGTGGATGTTGTTTTTCCGGTAGTTAAAAGTTCATTAAATATTAAGAATTTTATTGGCGATTCTATTTTTAGTGCGGATAATACAGGGCTTTTAAGCCTAAATGTAACCCGCGAAATTACTGCTATAAAACTTGATTCATTATTAAATTTACCCGATACATCTATCGTTAACTCGTTCACTGTTCCTTCACCTTTTGGAATTGCCCTGGTACCCGGACAACAACTCACTTTTTTTCCGTCTACAGAAACAAGTTTTAACATTCCCAACGGTGTGGCTTTAAAAAGAATTGATATTAGAAGTGGCGTACTAAAAGTTAAATTTACGAATGATCTTTCTGAACCGTTAGATCTTTTATATATAATTCCGAGTGCTAAAAAAAATGGTCAACCCTTAACCTTAGCGGTAACCGTACCTCCTCTGCTTCCCAATAATGATACACTTTTTAAAACCTACGATCTTTCCGGATATAGTATGAATATGCGTGGCTTAAGTGGAAATGCATATAATACTATTGTGCAGGCTTACACAGTTTCTCTTAACCCGGGTGCCAACTCCGTTACTGCAACATATGGTTCTGGTGCTAACGCATTTTTAACTTACTCTAAAATTGTGCCTGAGTATGTTGAAGGTTATTTTGGTCAGCAAACAATAGAAGTGCCTTTAGATACTGCCCGTTTTGATGTTTTTGAAAACTTCCAGGCCTCCAACTTTATGTTGAATAGCGCAACTTTAAATTTTAAGATCATAAATGAGTTTGGTGCAGAGTTTACTGCCAGTCTTTCAAATATTAAATCGGTCAATTCAATAAACAATACTACCGTTGCTTTAACAAACGGCTTGTTGTCAAACATAAATGTTAACCGGGCCTCAAAAGTTGGTTACACTATTTTTCCAAGTATTAAAACTATTTCGGTAACCAATACCAATAGTAATATCGTTCCGTTCTTATCAAACCTGCCTAATAAATTAACTTACCAGGGCAGTATAAACGTTAATCCTTTAGGCAATTTGTCGGGATATAACGATTTTGCTTTTTATAATACTGGTATTAGAGTACTGGCAGATATAAACATTCCATTAAGGTTTAATGCCGACTATTTTAAATTAACTTCAAATTCAAATGTAGATTTTACGAATGTAAAACAACTTGAAAATGTAAACTCAGGAAATTTTGTTATTTCGGCATTAAACAGTTATCCTTTTAGGGCGCAGTTGCAGGCTTACTTAATTAACGATCAAAACCAGGTAATTGATTCGTTATTTACACCCGGAAATAATTTTATAGAAAAGGGTGCGGTAGATGCCCAAAATATTGTTATAGCCTCTACCCAGTCAAAATTAAATGTACCTGTAACAAAGGTTAGAATTGAGAATTTAAAGAGAACAAAAACAATAAAACTGGTTACTTATTTTATTATGCCACCTAATCCACCGGATATTAAGTTGTATGAGAATTATTCTATTGATATAAATATTATTGCCGAATTAAATTATAATGTGAATCAAAATTAATGGGCAATACTAAAATTTACATAAGTTTTTTATTTTGTATTTTTTGTTGCGTTGTAAAAGCGCAGTACAATACCGAATTTATAAATTACTCAAATGTAAAGCGGAGTGTTTCTGTTAATCTTGATTTTGATGCGGGTAGTAATGGCATGAGCAGCAGTCTTACCAACAAATTAATTTTTGGAGGATATATTGATAACGACCTTAAAAAAGAATCGTCAAAGCACTTAAGGCAAAAAAATAATTTTGGTATTAATTTAAATTATGATGTTAGTACTTTTTTACGAGGTAACAGTAAGTTCGATTTTTTAATTGGCTTTAAGAACCAGGAAATTTTAAATGCTACTTATTCTAAAGATTTTTATAATTTATTATTTTATGGTAATGATTCATACCGGGGTTTAACCGCCAATTTAGAAAATTGCAATCTAAATGCGCTACGATTCCAGGAAGTAAAATTTGGTGTTATCATGCATAAAGTAGATTCGGTTGGAAAGATCGGCGTATCGCTTTCATTTTTAAAAGGCGAACAATTATTTTATTTAAAAACAAATAAAAATTCAGGTTTATACACATCGGCTGATGGTAGCGAACTCGTATTAAATTCAAATTTTAATTTAGCTATCAGCGATACAAATAATAAAAAAATTACCAGCTTTAATGGTGTAGGGGCAAGTGCGGATATCTTTTTTGAAACGCCCTACAAAAGTAAAGTGGGCAAACGAAGTGTGTTAATTGCTAATGCCAATAATATAGGGTTCATTCATTGGCTTAATAATAGTGTGCAGTATAACAGCGACTCAAGTTTGCGCTTTAGCGGTTACACGGTAAATAATATTGCCGACCTAAAAGATTCTACCCTAAATAGGATAAACAGGGATAGTTTATTAAGAGGATTGACCAATGCGAGAACAGAAAACTTTAACACCAATATTCCAACCAATTTAATTATCATCAATAAAATTTATTTTGGCTCTCGCGAATTATTTTGTTTGCAAACGGGGTTCAGATATATTTTTAATGCTAATTATAAGCCTTATATTTTTGTTGAGCCGGATTACCGTGTAAAAAATGTAAGTTTTGGTTTACATGTTGGCTATGGTGGTTACGTGAGATTAAATGTTGGCACCTCTGTAACATGGAATGCTAAGAACTGGTTCCTGCGCATAGGCAGTAATAGTTTACAGGGTTATTTTGTTCCTAAAAGTGCATCGGGCCAGGGTTTGTTTTTTAGTTTAGCAAAAAAATTTAAATAACATGCGAAAAATAGTTTTAATACAATTCTTACTTTTTTCGGTAACTGTTTTTGGTCAGCCGCCTTTACGGTTTTTTACAAAATTTGGTGGTTATGGTGTTGACATTGGTTATTCGGTAAAACCTACTTTAGACAGACAATACATTGTTGCAGGTAGCACATCCAGTTTTGGCGCAGGAAATACAGACATGTATCTTGTTAAAGTTGACAGCATGGGTTTCCCTATTTGGCAAAAAGCTTTTGGTGGTTTTATAAATGACGTTGGAAAATCGGTAATTCAGTTGCCTGATTCGGGATACGTAGTGGCGGGTTTTACAAATTCTTTTGGTGCCGGAGGTTACGATGTTTATTTAGTGCGTACAGATAAGAATGGAAATTTTATTTGGCAAAAAACATTTGGCGGAACCGATTGGGATTTTGCAAATGATGTAACTCTTGCTGCAGATGGAGATCTGGTAGTTTGCGGATATACCAGTAGTTTTGGGGCTGGAAAAAAAGACGGGTTAATTTTAAAGTACGACCTACTTGGAAATTTGACCTGGCAAAAAACTATAGGTGGTATTGAGAATGAAGAGTTGAGGTCTGTTATTAAAACCAACGATAATCTATTAGTAACTGTTGGGTATACCGAAAGTAAAGGTGAAATTAATGGCGATAGTTATTTTGTAAAACTTGACCTGAATGGTGACACCATTTTTACTAAAACTTTTGGAGCAGCGGGAAAAGATTACGCAAACGATATCGTTCAAAAGCCAAATACAGATTTTGTTATTTGCGGTGCAAAAACATACACCTCAAATCCAAAAACAGAATCTTTAATTTATAGTCTTAATGTAAGTGGAGGTTTACTTTGGGAAAATCACTATTATGCCAGTTCTACAGACGAGGCTTTTGTTTCATTAGCAAATTCATATCAACCAACAATACCTGTGTTAACTGCAAATTTGCGAAGTGTACCTGTTCCAAATTTTAAAATGGATGGAAACATTTTTTTAACGGTTATTTTAGGCTATTATTATAAAGCTAATTCTTTTGTTGGTCCGGAAGATGAGATTCTTCATTCAATTGAAGGTACATCTGATGGAGGATTTGTTTGTTTAGGCTCTACATTAAGTTTTAATAGCATTGGCGAAGATGTTTTTATGATCAAATTGGATAGCACAGTTATCACTTATTCAAACGTGGTGGGCGTAAAGGATAATTCAAACATTCAAAAGCCTTCTATTTTATACGAGGATGATCACCATCTCGAAATCGAATTTCTGAATGCTGAAGTACCAGGTACTATAGAAATTTGTGATCTGTATGGTAAAAAAATAAGAGAATATAAAACCAGTGAAACAAAATTGAAAATTAGTATGCTCGATCTTCAACCTTCAATGTATATATTAAGATTTCGATATTATAATGGCGCCATTTACAATGCCAAAATTATAAGAAGGTGAGTATAAATAATAAATACTTATTTTTTGCTTTAATTATAATTGCTAACGTAATTTTAAAGTCTTTTTTTTTAGACGCAACTCCTTTCTGGTATGATGAAATGATCAGCGTCAAGGATACTCAACTTGATTTTGGGCATATAAAACACGAGGCAGAATGGGATAACAACCCTCCATTTTATTATTATTGTTTGTGGGTATGGCACTCTGTTATTCCTGTAAGCGAGTTCAACTCAAGGTTTTTAAGTGTTTTATTTGTTGCTTTTGCAATTGGTTTATTTTACCTTTTTGCCAGAAAATATTTTGATAATAAGACTGCAATTGCCAGTTCAATATTTCTCACTCTTTCAAATTTCATTCTTTTTTATTCGCAGGAAACCAGGGCGTATTCTTTGGTACTTTTGCTTGCTGTTATATCAACTATCCAATTCTTTAAATACATAAACGAACCAAAATTATTTAATTTGATCTTATTGTCACTTATAAGTTTCCTTATAATATATACTCATTATTTAGCAGGTTTAATTGTTTTTATTCAATATCTGATCATTTTGTTTTTTCATAAGAAAAAATATGTTTCCTTTTTTGGAATACAAAGTTTAATTATTATTGGATTGATATTGCTCAGATTTACCAAGAAACAATTTTTAAACATCTTAAATTTTAATAAAAAGGATGATTTCTGGTTAGAGCCTGCTGGCTTTAAGGACCTTGTTTCAGGCATTTCAGAACTTTTCTATAACCCTGCAACGGCAGTTGTTTTTATGATTGTTTTATTGTTTTTTACTTTTACGTATTTTACAAATAAAGTTGAAGATGTGTTTCGTGTAAAACTTTATTGCCTTATTCTCGGATTTTTCTCCATCTTTTTTTTATTCATCATAGGATCTTTTAAGCCAATGTTTTTACCAAGATATTTAATTTTTTGTGTTCCGTTTGCAACACTTCTTTTTACACATCAGTTGTTTTCGTTCAAAAAAATCGGATCGGTTATGATCATTCTGTTAATTGGATTTGAAATGTATAGTATTAACCTTATTAAAAAGGGACCAAGCGATTACAGAGCTTTAGCTAATGTTGTAAAAGAAAACAAAAAAGAGAACGATATTGTTATTATTAATACAAAGGATAATTTAGGTCTATTTTTATATTATTCTTATGATAGGTTTTTAAATTATAAAGCATTCGACTCAATTTGTTCTGCCAATAATATCTTCGCGGTGAATGATACAGAAGGCTTGAGCAAGATTAACTACCAAAAAAATGCAAATATTTTTCTTATCCAATCCTTTCATAATATAAAAAATAATGATAATCCCATCGAAAAACATTTCATAAGTAGAAATAAAAAAGTATTTTCAACAAAGTTTTATAAAGGAATTGAGTTTTCTGTTTTTGCAGGACTTTAGATTATGAAAATATTTTTAATAATTGCTTTTCAAATATTATTTTTTGCTGTTTCTTCCCAGATCACCAATACGCGTAAATGGCGCCTGGCTGAAAGAGATTCATTAGATAATGCTTTGTTATTATACGAAGAGGCAAATTATAAAATTGCACTACCCATCTTAGAGAACATTCATCTTAGTCATCCAAAAGAAGATTTTATAAAGTATTTATATGGTATTTGTTGCCTTTATAGGAGCGATAAGTATCAAGAGTGTTTAACCGCTTTATCAGAAGTATATGCCAACAATGCCAATATCGACCAGATAGAATACGATCTTGCACGCGCTTACCATTACAACTACAAATTTGATGAGGCTATTGAACTGGTTAATAAACACCTTTCATACAAGCGGATAAAGACGGAGGAAAAGGCTAAAGGGGAACTTTTAAAACGCTACATCAACAATGCTAAAATTTATAATTCAAATCCAAATAAGGCAAAAATAACAAGTCTTACCGAGCTTAACTCTCCTGATGAAGAATACCTTCCTTCCATTTCAATTGATGAAGCGGTAATGATCTTTAATTACACCGGCACTAAAAGTAAGGGCGGAAAATTAAATGGTTATCTACAGCCGGATGTAAATGGTATTTATACATCTGATATTTATCTTTCACAAAAAACAAACGACAAATATCAGCAAGCTATTGCAATGGATAATATTAATACAACCGGCAACGATATGGTGGTTTCTTTAAGCCAGGATGCCCAGGTTATGTTTACCTATAAAGATGTTACAGATGGGCATGGCGATATCTATGCAAGTTATTTAACGGGCGACACCTATTCGCAACCGGTAAAATTAAGAGGTAAAATAAACTCCTACTCCTGGGAAGGGCATTGCTCTTTATCTCCTGATGGTAAAACCATTTATTTTTCGAGCGAACGTAGTGGAGGTTTTGGCGGCAAAGATATTTACAGTGCAAAATTATTACCCGATTCTACCTGGGGAAAAATAACAAATCTTGGAGATTCTGTTAATACAACCTACGACGAAGATGCACCGTTTATGCATGCAGACGGAAGAACATTATTTTATAGTTCAAAAGGATTAAAGAGTAGTGGTGGTTACGATATTTTTAGGGCAAATATGGATGTAAAGGATTCTACATTTAAAAGAATAGAGAACATTGGCTATCCTGTTAACTCGCCCGACGATGATATTTATTTTGTAATGGCCGCTAACGGTGCAAAAGCTTATTACAGCAGCGGAAAAAAAGGTGGACAAGGATTACAGGATATTTATGCGATTGAAACAGGTTTTGAATCCAACAAACCTTCTGTGCTTTTATTAAAAGGCGATATCACAAAAAGTAACGAATCTGTTGATGCGGAAATAAAAGTGGAGATCGTTTCGGGAAGTACTTCTGTTTACAAAAACCTGCGATCTAATAAAGGTAAATATCTGGTATCATTACCTCCCGATGCACAATATAAAATAACCTATTCAAGAACAAAACTTCAACCGCAAACAATCACCGTATCAACAAGCGGAATTAACGGGTATGTTGAAAGGATACAAAATATTGATTTCGATCGTAAGCCCGATACATTAAAAGCTGTTGTAACACCAACAGTAATTATAGCAAAAGTAACACCAACTGTTGTTTCTATAACACCATCAGTAGCCATTACAAAAGTATTAACGTCAACAGTAGCAGCAGTTAAAGTTAACACCGTGGTGGCAACACCAACTAACACAGTTGCAAAAGTAACACCTAAGGTAAATGCAACATCAACCGTAGCAGTCACTAAAGTTACTACACCAACGGTTGCTGTTTCAACACCAACTATTGCAAAAGGAACCCCCACTATAAATTCAATATCAACTGCTACAACTTCTAAGGCCACATCAACACTAGCTATTCTAAAAGCTATGGAGCCTACAACACCAATTGTTCTGTCACCAACAGTTCCTTCAACCCCTAAAATTGCTGCAAGACCAGCGAATATGACGGTTGAAAATTTTGTGCCACAAACTCCTGCACAAGAAAAAATAAAATTATTTACAGATAAATACCCTGATGCCAGTGCTGATAGTTTGGATTTCAGGGTTCAAATAGCGGCTTTTAAATTTCCAAAAGCATATGATTTCCCGCATTTGAAAGATTGCGGTAAATTAGAGAATTTGTTACTGGCCGATGGCATTACAAGAATAACGGTTGGCGGATCGTTTAAAACACTAAGAGCAGCCTACCAACACAATAAAAAAGTTGTTGTTGCAGGGCAAAACGACGCTTTTGTTACCGTTATTTATAAGAACAGGCGTATCCCTCTTGAAGACCTTGAAACCATGGGTATCTTTAAAAAGTAGCGCTTGCAAATTTTTGTCCTGCTTCGCAACAAATAAGTAAAAAAATAGTAATTTCACAATATAAAAGCATTACTATGAACATTCCGTTTTTTTCATTCGCAGGAACGCACGATCCTCTAAAAGCCGAACTTACAAAAGCATTTGAAAAAGTTTATGA
>JAUXSA010000040.1 GCA_030681615.1 Bacteroidota bacterium | reverse complement strand
TACCAAAAATTTTAATTTACGTATTGCATATAATTATCGACGCCAGCGTGAAATGACCTTACCCGAAAGACGAGGGGCAAATGGTTTGAGTTTTGGCTTTAGTTTAAAGGTTAAACGTTTTGGTTTTTCATACTCCTTTGCAAAAATGGCTTTTCCAGGCAATTCCAGTATTTTTGGAATATCCGCCACCATATAGACTTCCAGTTATTGGACAGTAGTTACCATTTATTAAGTTTTAACGGTTTTTCACCTTCAATTTTGTACTTTTATAGTGTTAAATGAAATTCTGAAAACCCTTAAACATAGTTGGTTCATAGTTTTATTGACCATTTGTTTTTTTCAAAATGGCCGATCGCAGTGCTCGTTATTTTATTTTTTTACGAATAATTATGACTGTGTGACTAATCTTTCTAATACCAGTTTCACAATTAGCGGTGCCACAGCGCCTTACACCTGTACGTTTGTAAATACTGCAAATAGCGCAACTATCGCAACAGGGTCTACTATTGGTAATTCAGGAACTGTAACCAGCGTGCCGGTAGGTAATTATAATATTTTTATGACTGCTGCCAACGGCTGCACTGCCAATACCTCCTTCCAGGTAGCTGTTCCTTTTTCGCCTTCTAATATTGTTTTTACGCCTACCAATGTTAGTTGTTTTGGGGGTAATAACGGCGCGGTATTTGCGGGTGTAAACAGTTCGTTTTTTATTCCACCATATACCTATACCTGGACTACAGGTTCGTTTGTGTCAACCGCAACAGGCCTTTCGGCAAATACTGTTTATTCAGTCACGGTCAAAGACTCGCAGGGTTGTATGGTTACCAATTCTGTTTCTGTAACTGAACCAGCTCAAATTAATACAACACTCACAAATACATTCATTACTTGTTTTGGAACAAGTACCAGTTCGGGTTTTAATACAACCGGGGGCACTGCTCCTTTTACATATACTGTAAATGGGGTTGCAAGCGCTACTAACATTGCCAATAATTTATTTGCCGGTACACAAACAGTTTTAACAAAAGACAGTAAAGGTTGTTTGTTTACAAATACTGTTTTAATAACACAGGTAATACAACCCGTAATTTCATTTACAATTGTAAAACCAAGTTGTCCGGGTAAATCAGACGGTTCTGCTTTTGGTGTTGTATCATCGGCGCCGGCGCCTTATACGTATACCTGGCAACCGATCATCTCTAATCTTCCAACATTATCGCCCATTCCAATAGGTAATTATACATTAAGTGTAACAGACGGCAGCGCCTGTGTTACAAAAAGTGTTGCAGTAGTTTTACCTGCAGCAAGTATGACCACTAATGCCACTACCAATCCCGAAAATTGCAGTGCTGTTGATGGCGCAGCTACTTTAAATGTATCTGGAGGTAATTTTCCTTATAGTTATTTTACGCAGCCAGGCATAGGGTCGCATGCAAGCAATATTATTAATTCGTTAACCAGCGGCAGTTACACAACCGTTGTAACCGATGGTAACAATTGTGTTGATACACTTATTTTTAATGTAGGCAACCTTAGTACCGTTATAGTTTCAATTGCAAGTTCAACCCCGGTATTGTGTTATAATCAATGCACAGGAGGCGTTCAGTTAAATGTACAAAATGCTGTACCACCTGTAACTTATAGTGTTACCAACACACCAACAACAAGCAGTAGTATAATTTCAAACCTCTGTTCAGGTTTTTATACAATAAAAGCAATAGATGGTATTGGGTGTCCCGCCACTGCCACTATCAATTTCCCGGTACCACCGGTTTTTTCATATTCTGCAAACGCACCGGCATCAGTCTGTTTTAATAAACCTGTTTTATTGCAAGCTTCAGCTTTTGGTGGTGCAGGAGGTTTTAATTATGTGTGGAACCCTGGTAACATAACAGGCCAGGCTGTAAGCCTTATACCAAGTGGAACAACAGTTTACAGTTTAAATGTTTATGATGCTAATGGCTGTACATTGGCGCCTTATCAATTAACTGTAAATGTAAATGCACCTATCTCAATAAACATAAGTGCTTCTAATGTTGGTATCTGTCCGGGTACTACGGCGCAAATTACACCTACAATTACGGGTGGCGACGGTAATTATTCTTACACCTGGGAACCCGGAAATTTAAACTCAGGATCTATTTTTGTGCAAAATGCTGCAATACCACAATATACTTTAAGCGTGAATGATGGCTGCGGATCGCCAACAGCGGTGCAGGTTATACCAATTAATTTATTCCCGGTAATTATGCCACATTTTGTTACCAGTGATACAGTTGGTTGCGAAACGTTTTGCACATCTTTTACAAACACAACTGTAAAATCAACCAATGCTATTTGGAATTACGGAGACAAGCCCTTTGAACTCCAGGGAAACATAACGAATTACTGCTATCAAAAAGCCGGGATCTATAACATAAAACTAACCGTTAACGATTCAAACAATTGTAAAACATCGTTTACCTATTCAAACGTTGTTAGAGTTTTGGCCAGTCCAAAAGCTGATTTTAAGACCAATCCTGATATTATAACGCTTAACAATTCTGAAAATGTTTTTATAGAGAATTTAACTGCTAATGGAGGTAGTTATAACTGGCGGGTTAATGGCATTTATATGGGTGATGCAAAAGACATTACCTATACTTTTAGCGATACCGGGTGTTATTATTTCAGGTTAATTGTTCAAAACGAAAATAATTGTATTGATACCACAGATAAATTGATATGTGTAATAGAAGGGTTTAATTTTTATATGCCAAATTGTATAACTGTTAACCATGATAATGTAAATGATGTTTTAATACCCCTTGGAACTGGTTGGACTTCAAAAGATTACCTATTTGAAGTGTATAACCGCTGGGGCAACAGGATCTTTAAGACCACAGATTATTTAGAGGGTTGGGATGGAAAAGTGAGAGAGGGAGAGGCAGACAAATTAGACGTTTATTACTGGCGTATTAAAATTACTGATAATATCGATCAGATCCATGAATTAAAGGGGCACGTAACGGTTTTAAAGTAGATAAAACCATTTGATAACAGATAATTCTCATTGTTTTATTTTATTTTCAGGGAAAAAAAGTTTATTTTTGGCCTCGTATATGTGTATTTAGTCGAAATTAGACTAATAAGTGAAGTTTTAAAAATTAACCCAAAATCAAATAAAAATGAAGAAAAAAGTACTCATTGTTACAACGTTGTTATCCACAATGTTAACTTACGCCCAAGAGACGAAATCGGACGGGTCACACTGCGTTAAATGCGCCTGTGACGACGAGGTATTATTAAACAAAAAAGGACACGAAATATTACCAAAAGCAGGTGATATTGGATTAGGATTTAACACAATTCCTGTTCTTGACATGTTCTTAGGTACATTAAACCGCGCTACACCTTTCGCAGGTTCTGGCAACGTGGTTCAATAAACACATGCATCAAACAACCAGATCGTAGCGAAATACTTTTTAGATGCCAAAACAGCTATTCGTGTACGTATTGGTATCAATACATTATCAGGTTCAATGACCAATCAGGTGCAGGATGCTGAAGTTATGTACAAGGCTTCTTTAGGTACTGCCGACGATATCGCAGCAGCATCTTTAATAAGAGTTGACGATAAATTAAAATTCAAGAAGAATAACACTTTAATTACTGTAGGTTACGAAAAAAGAAGAGGTTACCGCAGATTACAAGGTGTATTTGGTGGTGAGATAGGTTTTGGAACTAACGGTTCTAGTCAATCTGTTGTTTATGGAAATAAATTTTCTGATCAATACCCAGTTCAATTCACAAACAACTTTAACTCTTTTGGTATTACAACTGTAAATCCAACAGCTCCTGGTAGAACTGCAAGAACTACTGAAGCAAAAAACAGAGGTGGTGTTCGTTTTGGTGTTAGAGGTTTTATCGGAATAGAGTATTTTATTTTCTCAAAAATTTCGATAGGTGCTGAATACGGTTGGGGTTACTCAATTACAACCAGAAGAGGTGCAACATCTACACAAGAAGTTTACAACAACGGACAAAATGGCCCTGAAGTTTTAATCGAAGAATTAGATGTTGATACATCAGAAAAATTAAAAGGTTTTTCAGTTGATAACAACAACGGTTCTATTTTCTCAATGAACAACACTTTAGGTGGTAATACTGCTTTAAGTGGTGGAGCAGGTGCATTAACTTTGATCTTCCATTTCTAAATAATAAACAACTAAAAAAAATATAAATAATTAAAATATAAAATCATGAAAAAAACATTATTAGCACTTTCAATTACATTAGCATTATTCTCTTGTAAGAAAAAAGAAACAACCAGCGACTTTTCTGCAACTGACGTAACAGGAACTTCTGTAGTAAAAGGTAACGTAAATAAGAACGTAATTACACCAAATGGTGCAGGTGGATGGATCAATACTAACCGTGTTAACATGGCAGGTGTTGTTGTAACTGTTAAAGTTAACAAAGGTGGTGCTTTAGGTTTATATCCTAACTCAACTGCAAACGGCGCTGATGTTTATTCAGCTACAACTGATGCAAATGGTAACTACGCTATCAGCGTAAAATCAAACGCAACAGGTGTTTCTGCTTTAATTACAATTGATGGCTTTACAGGTACACAAGATACCATTATCAATGGTGTAACTAAAACAGGTTTATATGCTACTTACGCTGGTACAAGTGTAACAAGAAACTTGTTCATGGGTGCAAATACTACATTTGACCATAACTACACTGCTACTAACGTTTCATCTAACCCTAACAACATCTCTATCGGATCAGCTATTATTACTGGTTCTGTTAGCATGAACTTAGTTAGAAAAGTAACTACTGGTACTGTTGTTGCATTTAGCACTACTAACGTTGCTGTGCCGGCAAACACAACTGTTTACTTAAGCTTCGATAAAGATCCTACTTTATTAACTACAAAAATGTACCAAACAACTACTAATGCAGCTGGTGTTTATACATTTAACTTAAGCACTGTTAATGTTGGAAGTACTGGATTTAACCAGGATGCTACTATCTGGATCGCTGATTATGCTACAAGCCGCGATACAGCTAATTATAATGGTGTTAACTTTATCAATATTACTCCAGGTGTTCAGGGTGTATACAATAAAGTAACTACAACACAAAATGGTGTTTATAATACTGAGATCAGAAATGCAGTTAATATGAACTACAATGCATTTACTCCAAACTAATTAATAAAAATTAATTTGTTAAAAAGGCTCCTGTGCAAACGGGGGCCTTTTTCATTTATTTTTGTACTTTTGTAACTGTAAAACATGGAAACTTCTACTCAAAAAAAATTCCCAAGATTTGTTCCAAAAGATAAATCGTTGTTTTTTTCAACCTTACAAAAAAGGGTAAACGAGTATTTTAAAGAAAAAAATATCTCAAAAAATGCCAACGGCGCCATGGTGGTTAAAACGATCGTTCTCTTGTCGGCATTTGTTATCCCGGTTTTAATGATCAATTTAATGGCATTGCAAACCTGGGCTGTGCTTGTTTTGTATTCTATTATGGGTTTTGCATTAGCAGGCATAGGCATGTCTATTATGCATGATGCTAATCACGGAGCTTATTCAAAAAAACAAAAAGTAAATAACTGGTTAGGTTATTCACTTAATTTAATTGGTGGTATGGTATTTAACTGGAAACTTCAGCATAACGTGTTGCATCATACTTATACTAATGTGCATAATGTGGATGATGATATTGCCAATAAATTAATTTTACGTTTTTCACCACATTCAGAGCCAAAAAAAGTACACCGTTTTCAGTTTATTTATGTGTTTTTCTTTTACGCGATCTTAACCCTGTATTGGGCTTTGGCAAAGGATTTTATTCAATACTTTAAATACAGGAAAGAAGGCACCAATCGTTTTACAAAATCAGAGAACACAAAGTATTTTGTGAGCATGATTTTTTTGAAGCTGTTATTTTTCACTTATATGATCGTTCTGCCAATAGTTGTGCAAGGTTATTCTGTAGGTTTAATTATATGGGCCTTTGTTTTAATGCAGGCCATTGGCGGTTTGGTACTGGGTATTGTTTTCCAGTTAGCGCATTCGGTTGAAGAAGCAGAGTTTCCATTACCAAACGATCAAAACATTATCGAGAACGAATGGGCAATTCATCAAATGATAACAACAGTTAATTTTGCGCGCGAAAATAAATTCATTTCCTGGTATGTTGGTGGTTTAAATTTCCAGGTAGAACATCATTTATTTCCAAATATTTGTCATGTGCATTATCCGCAGATATCAGCAATAGTTGAGCAAACCGCAAAAGAATTTAATGTGCCGTACCTTTGCGCGCCAACCTTTAAAGCCGCTATGGGCTCTCATATCCGCATGCTTAAAAGATTTGGGTATACTTTTAACCTCGATCTTGCAAAGATGTAAATACATTTGTATTAGCCTGCTCCTTAATTAATTTCCAAAAGCTTCTGATCGAAAAACAAACATTTTTCCTTTTGTATTGTTATTACAAAATGAAACATCTCTTCTTTTTTCTTGTTATAATAGGTTTAAACAGTTGCACACTTCTAAACCACATAAATACCACAGCTGGCGGCACTAACACCACCGTACTAACAAACCAGGAAGTTATAAGAGGTTTAAAAGAAGCATTAACTGTTGGTACAAATAATTCCACCGCAATGGCTGCAACAACAGATGGCTTTTTAAAAAATCCGCAACTATTTATTCCATGGCCTGCCGAGGCGTTGGCTATGAAAGAAAAATTAATTCAGTTAGGCTTTCAAAACAAGGTTAATGAGTTCGAAACGTCGTTAAACCGTGCAGCAGAAGAAGCTGCTAAAGAAGCAGCGCCAATTTTTATAGATGCTATTACAACTATGAACGTAACGGACGGTTTTACAATTTTAAGAGGTAACGATACCGCTGCAACACATTATTTAAGAGAAAAAACATATACTCCTTTAAAAACAAAATTTTCGCCAAAGGTTAAAGCTGCAATTGATAAAGTAAATGTAACAGCCTATTGGACACCACTCGCCAATCTTTACAACGCTATTCCCGCCGTAAAAAAAGTTAACCCCGATCTGAATGAATACGTTACTAATAAAGCCATTAACGGTTTAATGATACTAATTGGGAAAGAAGAAACGAAGATCAGGACAAATGTAAATGCGCGGGTAACAGATCTTCTTAAAAAAGTATTCGCTAAGCAATCTTAATGTTTGTTTATTATTCTTAAAACAATACATTTGGTTATGAAAATTTGCGCTTTTTTAATTTTACTCTTTTTTTCTTCCTTTCAGGATCAGGATTGTATTGATTTGTCGCACACAAAATTTATTTCGGTTAATTGTGGAATTTCAGATTGTTTCAGGATCATTTCTAAATGTAAATTTTTAAAGTACAAAGTATATATTTCTAACCGGGGAGGGAAGGAGCTTCTTCAATTTGAATCTAAAAGCTCTGATATAGAAGAAATAAATAATTATATGAATAGCTTAAGAACCACTAATGATCTGGAAAGCGGTACGTACTATACAAAGTTTTATGCCTATACTTATACAGATACAATTGTAAAGGATTTTATTTTCGGACTCTTTAAAAATTCAAAAATAAAATGATGATCAATTTCTGCGGAAGCTAAGGCCTGCCTGTGTGAGGGATTAACTACATTGAACACTTTATCTTCGGAAGTCAAAATCAAATGAAGCACTATTGAAAATGATTAATTATGCTTCCTTTCTGAAACTACAGAAAGTAAAATTCTGAGTACTATTGAAGGGGGTAGTATGGTCGACATTTACGCAGTTTATCCGTTTAAAACCACTTTCAAAAACCTTTGAAAGGCTTTCTCCGGAATACTGCTTTATTTCGATACCACTACATTTTTTCGGGCCACTTTCAGAAAACGTCCCAACGATTAAAACTCCATTATCATTGATCGCACTTTTAGCAGTAGCAACGTAATTATTCACATCATTTTGATCGGTTAAAAAATGGAATGCTGCTCTGTCGTGCCATAAATCATACTTTTCTGGGGGGGCGAAGTTAGCGGCATCGCCAACCAACCATTTAACTTTATCTGCTTTGTTCCCCAATCTTTCTTTTGCTCTTTCCAAAGCTGTTTCGGAAATGTCGAGGACAGTGATGTCTGTATAGCCTTTATCTAATAAGCTGTCAGTTAAAAAACCGTCGCCCCCGCCAACGTCAATGATTTTTGAAGATTTTGGGATGTAAGTTTTTTCAATAAACTCTAACGATGTAACTGGAGTTGGTTGAAACCAACTACAATTTTCTAATTCTTTCGTGGTGTATATGTTTTCCCAGTGGTTCTTTCTATCAAAATTCCCCATGCTAAAAATATTTTCAGCAAAGGTATTTTGAATTTAAGGAAAAGTATTTATCATATGATAAATAATCATTTAACTCCTCGGATTCGACTTAAACTCACTTGAGTGATCCCAAGGTAAGATGCCACGTATTTCAATGGAATTCGTTTCAGAACATCAGGCGTATCTTTCAGCAAAGACTTATATCTTTCTTCAGCTGTATTGAATTGCAAACTTTCGATACGGTTAACTGTATTGACATATGAGATTTCTATTATCTTTCTGAATAAGCGTTCCAAATCTGAATGTGTATCAAACAGTTTAAAGAGTTTATTAGAGTCGATAGCGATCAAAGTTGTGTTCTCAATTGCCTGTATTGCTTTTCGGGAAGGTTTTCCCGTAAATAAACTTTCAGCTCTTGCTACGAAGGCATTTTCAAACTCAAAACTTTCTGTGATATCAATCGCATCCTTAAAATAGTAAATACGAACGACACCTTTTTTAACGAAATAAATGGTTTTGCAGGTGTGACCGATCTCCTGCACATTCTTTCCTTTTGAAAAAGCCACTTCTTTGCAAATTGAAGAAAGCGCCTTTTCCGAACTTAAAGTAATTGGGTGTATAGTTTTTATTTGATCAGACAGTTCTTGCACATCCAAAAGTACCAATAAAAAAGGTCACCTTTTAAGTGTCTTTTCTAAAAATTCAAAACCCTGCAAACTGCAGGGCTTCATTTGATTTATTCAGCGGAGACTGAGGGATTCGAACCCTCGATACACTTGCGCGTATACAAACTTTCCAGGCTTGCTCGTTCGACCACTCTGACAAGTCTCCTTTAAAGGCGCAAATGTAGAAAATTTATATCTTTGAGAGTAAATAAATAAATTAAATGAATCCTAAAGTTGATTTTTATTTTAGTAAAGCCAAAAAATGGCAGAAAGAGATGGAGAAGTTAAGAATGATCGCGCTTGACTGTCATCTTGTAGAAGAATTAAAATGGGGTTGTCCTTGCTACACTTTCGAGAAAAGAAATATTGTTTTAATACATGCATTTAAAGATTATTGTGCGTTCTTGTTTTTTAAAGGCGCCTTGTTAAAGGATGCAAAAGGTATACTCATTCAACAAACAGAAAATGTGCAGGCGGCTCGCCAGGCAAGGTTTACAAGTGTTAAAGAAATTACAAAGCATGAAAAAACACTTAAAAAATATATTTTCGAAGCCGTTGAAATAGAAGAAAAAGGTTTGAAAGTGCCAATGAAAAAAACCAAAGAATTTTCAGTACCTGAAGAGTTTCAAACTAAATTAAATAAGAATGCAGGCTTAAAAAAAGCTTTTCACGCTTTAACGCCGGGCAGACAAAGAGGTTATTTACTTTATTTTTCTTCTGCGAAACAAGAAAAGACACGCGAAGCAAGAATTGAAAAATGCACCCCACAAATTTTGGATGGAAAAGGATTAGACGATTAATATGAAAAACATGAGTAGTAAAAAAAAATTATCTCCTGAGCAAAGCAAAGAACTTATTAAAGTTTTAAAAACCCGTTTTGAAAAGAACATCAAACGCCATAAAGGTATTGAATGGGCTAAAGTTCAGGCAAAACTGGAAGCTCATCCTGCAAAATTATGGTCGTTGGATGAAATGGAAGTAAGCGGTGGCGAACCGGATGTTGTTGGGTTTGATAAAAAAACCGGCGAATATATTTTTTACGATTGTTCAGAGGAGAGTCCGAAAGGCCGCAGAAGTGTTTGTTACGACCACGAAGCGTTAGAGTCAAGAAAAGAACATAAACCAAAAGACAGCGCTATAAATATGGCAGATGAAATGGGCATTGAGATCTTAACAGAAGAACAGTACCGCGAATTACAAACTCTTGGAGAATTTGATCTCAAAACATCGAGCTGGGTAAAAACACCTCCGGAAATACGAAAACTAAAAGGTGCTCTCTTTTGCGATCGTAGATACGATACTGTATTCTTATATCATAATGGCGCAGAATCTTATTATGCTGCAAGAGGGTTCCGTGGTTCGCTTAGGGTTTAGGTCTGACTTTTTATTTTATTTCTTCATAATTTGTTCCTTAGCGCATTTATCCTAATTTTACTTTTAAAATTAATCTTAAATGTCAGTAATTCCAGTTCACGATCTAATGATCAAAGATCTTCAGCATGCTGAATTTGATATTATACCTTTGAATGGAGTGGGCGAGCGTAATTACGATGGCATTATACCACATCGTCATAATTTTTACGAATTATTCTTTTTTAAAGCTGGTGGCGGCATTCACGAAGTAGATTTTAACGATCATAAGATCAAAGCTAACTCACTGCATTTTGTTTCGCCCACACAGGTGCATAAATTAAAAGCAGAGGACTCTAAAGGCTTTGTATTGTGTTTTACAAGTGATCTCATGTATCCCTTTCAGGGAAAAAATAAAAGTTTCACTGGTAATTTTCCTTTTTACGATTTTAATGCGAATCTGCCTTACCTGCAAATTACGCCCGCTTTGTTTAGCGAGCTTTATCAAACCGTGAATAGCATACATGATATTTTTTATTCAGAACATCCTTATAAATTAGAGATAATAAGATCCTATCTCTACATTATTCTATTAAATGTAAAACACTTCTTCTTAGAGCACAGGCAGGATGATGAGAATAAAACACATAATCACGACCAAAGAATAAACGATTTTAAGAATTTAATAGATAAACATTATTCCGGCCATTTAAATGTTCAGCAATATTCCGAAAAACTAAATCTCTCGCCCAATTATCTTAATGCTTTATGTAAGAAAGAAACCGGCAAAACGGCTATACAACTCATTCACGAGCGCATTCTTTTAGAGGCACGTCGTTTATTATATAGCACCAACCTAAGTGTTAAAGAAATATCCTTCTCGCTCCAGTTTGAGGATGTAGCCTATTTTAATCGGTTTTTTAAGAAGAACATGGCCGTTACACCTCTCGAATACAGGCAACAGTTCCAAAATAGTTGAAAAGTGCAATACGAAGCCTGTTTTGTGTACTTTTTTGGCATGTGTTTTTAATACATTTGCTTATAAATCAATTATTATGAAGATCAGATCGCTAACCTTAACTATATTTTTGCTGGTAATTATTTTAGCTACTTCGCAATTTACTCCCACTTTCGAAAGCGGGCCGCCGGCTGGTGTTACAGGTTCGCCTGGCGATGGCAGCAGTTGCACAGCCTGCCATGGTGGCTCGGCTGTTAATGACAATTTTATTACTTCCGATATTCCTGTTACTGGTTATATTCCAGGTGCTACATATAATGTTACTGCAACAATTTCTCATGCAAGTTTTAATAAATTTGGTTTTCAGATCTCGCCACAAAATGCAACAGGCGTGCAAAAAGGAACATTGGTTGTAACAGACCCTACACGTACACAATTAACCGGAGGCACAAAATATATCATGCACAAAGCTGTAGGCACTGCAGGTACTGCAAATTCAAATACATGGACCTTTCAATGGGTAGCTCCCGCAGTTGGCAGCGGTTCGTTATCACTTTATGGTGGTTTTTTAAAAGCAAATGGTAACAGCAACAGTGGTGGCGACGCTGTATTTGTTTCTAAACTACAAGTATTTGAAGATCTTAGTATCGGCTTAACAGAGAATAATGCTTCAGTAAATGAATGGACAATGTATCCTTTACCTTGTGTGGACGAATTAAATATCACGCTTACCTCTAATCAAACTCAAAAAGTAAGAATTATGATACGTTCTTTAGAAGGTAAAATTGTAATGGAAAACGCTTATTTTAATAACGAAGGCGCTGTTAAATTAAACGTTGCCGAATTGCCTACAGGAGTTTATATGGTTACTGTGTTTGAAGAGAACAGGGCCATAAGTAAAAAACTGGTAAAGGTATAAACAGAGTTATTTAATTTTTTCCGTTTAACACAGAAATTGCTTTTAATATCGAATTATCTGTTTGATTTAAGATAGGATAGTAAGCATCCTTATCAAACAAATTTCTGCCTATTAATGCTTTTAAGATCTGGTCAAAGCCTTTCTCATTACCGTCAACGTGAATGTTGTTTATTTTTTTTGATAACAGGTAATTATTAAACTCAACTATTTCGTTTTTAGCGATCTTATAGTTTGAAATAAAGTCCGCAGCAGTTTTGTATTTGTTTAAGAATGCATTTCTGTTCTTATCTGTAAACTCAAAAGAAAATGCATTTAAGGCACCACTATAAAATAAACGGTTAACAATTGGACTGTATTTTACACTGTCTAAAGGCACAAAAATATCAGGCACAATGCCTCCACCACCATAAACAATTTTGCCACCTGGGGTTTTATATTGTTTGGTCTTATCAACTTTAATACTGTCCACGTTATATAATTCGCCATGTTCAAAACGTGTATATTCTTCGTTATAATAATCATCTAAACTTTTGTTATAAGGCTTTTGAATACAACGGCCAGTTGGTGTATAATAACGTGCAATGGTTAAACGCACTGCCGATCCGTCAGAAAGATCAATCTGATCCTGCACCAAACCTTTTCCAAAACTTCTGCGGCCAATAATGGTTGCTCTGTCGTTATCCTGTAAGGCACCTGCAACAATTTCGCTGGCACTGGCGCTTCCCTCATCAATTAAAACAACCATTTCATTTTTTTCAAAACCACCACGCGAAGAGGCGTTGTAAACTTTTTTTGGATGGGCTTTCCCTTCAGTATAAACAATTTGCAGACCTTCCATTAAAAATTCATCGGCCAATTCAACAGCTGTCTTTAAAAAGCCACCACCATTGCCGCGCAGGTCTAATATTAACTTTTTCATACCCAGTTTGCTAAGGGCATTGAATGAGCTTAAAAATTCATCATAAGTGGTACTGGCAAAACGACTTATTTTCATATAACCAATGCCTGGTTTTACAATGTAGGCTATATCAAGACTGTATAAAGGAATTTTACCCCGCGTAATTTTAAAATCAATTGGTTTTTTTATACCGGCTCTTAGTATACTAACGCTTACCGTACTGCCGCTTTTACCCCTTAATTTATCAAAAACATCTTTATTGGTTATTTTTTTTCCGGTTATTACTTTGCCTTCAACTTGAATTATTTTATCGCCGGCTTTTATACCAAGCTTCTCAGATGGCCCGCCAATAATGGGATTAATAACCCTTATGGTATCGTTAATGATATTGAATTCAATACCCACACCATCAAAATTCCCTTCTAAAGGTTCGTTAACAGCGCTAAATTCAGATACAGGTATAAAATCACTGTGCGGGTCAAGACTTTTTAGCATCGATGCAATGGTCTTGTTCTCAAGTTGCATTCTGTTAACCGTATCTACGTATTGCGCTTCAATATAATCCAGCAAATTATTTAATTTATTACTGTTACTTTTTTTGTGAAAAACAGTTTGTGTTGTATTAAGGTCAGCATTAAACGTAAAATAGTAGCCAACGCCAACACCAAAGGCTAGCACAAGAGCAAAGTATAGGGGCATAAACGGATTAAACTTTTTTTGTGAGTTGTTATCCGGGTTATTTTCTGGTATTAGCACAATCTATTTTGTATTTTTGTGTTATGTAATTAATTCTCAAATGTAATTAATTAGTGGCTTTCATTTTAAATTATAACTTATTTTAGTAAATAATGGATCTTAAAAATATAATATTAATTGGCGTTATTTTTTTAATGATCCTTTTTGGTTGTAAAAAGAAAAAGGAAACCAAAAATATTGCAGAACACCCCGTACCCTATGTACCTGTTGATATTACCATTTACCCTAACGATCCTTTAAATTTTAAGATCCAGGCTATTGGCGGATGGCTCTATATAAACGGTGGTATTAACGGCATAATAATTTACCGCAAATCGCAGCAGGAATTTATTGCATTAGAGCGTAGTTCATCCTATTTGCCTGATAATGCAGCAGCTAAAGCTAAAGTTATGACAGATAATTTTACCTGTAGAGATACAATAAGCGATTCGCGCTGGCAAATTTTTGATGGTGGTGTTACGCAGGGGCCAGCTCAATGGGGGTTAAGGGTGTATGGTACAACCTACGATGGCAATGCTTTGCGCATTAAGAATTAACCTTTACTTTTTTCTTTTTTGGAGTTAAGTGCGGTAGCAACTCCGTTTTTCCAGGTAGTTGTATTTATTAAATGCAAAATATCTTTTTTAATAAAATCTACTACTATTCTTAACGAATCTATGTTGGGAATACTATTAAAATAAAGCGCCCCACGTAAAAAATGCTGTGTGCTATCGGTTAAATAAAATTGAACGGCCGAGGCGGTGTTACCAGCAATATCAAACACTAAACCGTAAACCTTTGCGCTATCACGTAAAACAGCTATTTCATCTAATCCGGTAGCTTTTACCTGGTGTTTGTTTGCAAATTGGTGCGCATCTTCCAAATATTTTCCAATATCGTTATTTACTACTTTGTAGCTTAAATGTACAGTGGCCCTGTATTTTGGAAATTCTAAATTCAACCAACAGGGCTCAGCACCATTGTGTTTATCCTGGTTCATAGTAGCGTAAATCGGTATCTCAAAGGTATAGGGACAAATGCTATCGTATAGTCTGTATTTTTTTTCCGGAAAATTAATTCTGAAATAACCCCTTGGTTTTGGCGAAAAAATTTCTTCCTCATCATCGCAGCTAACGGCAGCAAAGCCAATAACAGCAATTAAAACATAAAAAATCGTTCTATAACTTAATTTCATAATCGTTACAAAAATATACAACCACATTAATAATAATGCAGTTTATGGTTTTTGTTTTAATTTTTTTTTGTTAATAAGGCAAGCCAGCGCTATCCAGGTTATCTAAATTAGCACTCGAGTCAAAGCCTTTAGTGTCAATATTGGCGCCATCTCTGCGTTGTAGTATCACAAAGCTTTCGCAGTTAATTTCGGTTATCTGTTTTTTAACACCGTCTTTATCGTTCCATTGGCGGGTTTGTATCTTTCCTTCAATATAAACCTGCGTTCCTTTTTTCAATAATTTTTGTGCGCTCTCTGCTAATGCGCGCCAAATAACAATATTGTGCCATTCGGTCTGTTCAACACGGTTGCCGGCTTTGTCTTTGTAGGCATCTGTAGTTGCCAAACTAAAGTGTACACGTGCAATATTTCCTTCCAAATACTTAATTTCAGGGTCTTTTCCCAAATGTCCAACCAGTATTACTTTATTCACTCCTGCCATTTTTTTTTGTTTTTTAGTTCTTTATGTAAAATTAAGCTTAACGGGTGCCAATTCATATGTTTTGGGCGTCCCCGTTGTTAAAAACAAGAACAAAGTTTTCAACAATAGGTGGGCTTTCCTTTGCAAAGCCTGTCCCGATCTTAGGTCGGTATCCTCGGTACTGTGGGCTTTCTACTGCAATCCCTAACGCAAATTCCGTATTAATATTTGTTTATATTGATTTTTATTTTTGCCAAAAAATTAAAAAATAATTTTGCAAACATCAAAACTCTATGTATCTTTGCCCTCCCGTTTTTTGAGAGATATTTGTAAGGATTTGGAGTAGTTGGAAAAAAGATTGAAAATTTTTAATTTTTTTTACAAATAAATTTGGAGTTAATAAAAGGAATATATACTTTTGCGACCCCTAAAAGAA
>JAUXSA010000038.1 GCA_030681615.1 Bacteroidota bacterium | reverse complement strand
TACCAAACTATTACCGGTAACACTAATTACAGGATTACTTACAATACCAACATTTATTGTTTTTGTTCCAACACAACCATTGCTGTTTGTACCAAGCACAGTGTATGTTTGCGATACAGAAGGTATAAATGGTGTGGCATTTGTAACACTATTACTCCATGTATAAGTATTTGCGCCGGAAGCTGTTAACGTAAGAAGGCTACCCGAACAAACTGCTGTTGGTGATGCAGAAGTTGAAAGAGTTGGCAAGGCGTTAACCGTTACTTTATTTACTGAAGTTGTAGTTGTGCCACAAGCATTAGTTGCTGTAACAATAATACTGAATGTTGTTGAAGATGTATAACTGATTGTAGTTGCAGTTCCGGTTGTAGGGGTAAATCCTACTCCGGTTGCCCCTACTACACTCCAACCATAAGTAGTACCAGGTTCAACCAAGCTAGCAGTTAATACAATTGGTGTTGTTGTAATTGTATTCGCGCATAATGTATAATTGGAAAGTGTTGTAGCAACAGTTGCGGGTAAGGTACAACTCAATTTGTGAATATATCCATCTGTTTGACCTAGGGAAGTTGAGTTGGTTACAGCGGCACCCGGATCGAAATCAACCGTGCTCCAAAAAGTACCAATAGAATACACATTTCCTTGTGCATCTATATCAATATCTGAGGCGTAATCTCCTAGACCCGTTGCTCCCCAATCTTTAGCCCAAACAAAATTGCCATTATTGCTTAATTTCATAACATAACAATCTGAGTTAGCGCCATTGGCTGCCAAAGTATAAGTACCTGCCCCGGGGTCAAAATCAACCGTACCATTATAGTTTCCCGTAATGTAAAGGTTTCCCAAAGGATCAATATCTAATTCTGTACAAGCATCGCTAGAGGTACTACCCCACTTATTTGACCATTGGTGTACAAAAGTGCTGTTTAGTTTAACCACAAAGCCATCAGCAGAACCGGCAGAAGCTAAATTTACTGTTCCAAAGCCAGGATCCATATCACAAGCCATACTAAATTGCCCGCACAAATATATATTTTCAGCTGCATCTAATGTAATGCCGACTCCAAATTCTGAACCAGGACCACCAATTAATCCAAGTGAATTATATCCACCGCCGCTACAAGTTAATTTTACACAGTAGATATCACTGTTAGTTCCGCCTTGCGAAGAATAAGTTGGACAGCTGCATCCGGGAGTTAAGGTTACAGAAGTTCCGGCAAAATTTCCGATACAATAAACGTAGTTGTTCGAAGCACCAACTTTCAAATCATAACCATAATCGCCAGCGGTTCCTCCTAAGTGAACGGCCCAAACATAATTTCCGTTTACATCATATTTACCTACCCAAGCATCTTGCGCTCCATAAGAAGTTATATTATTTACAGTAACAGATGGATTAAAATCAGCCGTTCCGTTAAATACACCTGTTAGGTATATGTTAGCACTGGTTGCGTCGATCTCAATAGCTGAACTATAATCATCTAAGGTACCACCCATTGATTTTGCCCAAACAAAATTGCCGGCCGAACTTAATTTTAACATGAAACAGTCTTGATTACCCGCTGATGTAAGATTAGTTGTTCCGGCACCAGGATCAAAATCAACTGTACCTCTAAAAGCGCCCGTTACATATACGTTAGAAGAAGCGTCAACAATAACGTCGCTAGCATACTCATCAGTGGCTACACCAATTTTTTTTGCCCAAACCAAAGCCCCAGCAGAGGTTAGCTTCATTACAAATATATCGTCGGCGCCAGCGACAGCAGTTAGATTGGTAACACCAACTCCTGGATCAAAATCAACAGTTCCTGAAAAAGAGCCAACAGCAATTATGTTACCACCTGCATCAATAGCAGTAGCTCGCCAATCGTCATAGCTTAGCCCTCCAAATGTTTTTACCCAAACGAAATTCTGCGAAAAATAATTTCCTGAATTGCAAACAATAAATACCAGCACTAATACTGTTTTAGCAATTAACTGTTTTGTAGCGTTTTTTTTCATATTTATTTTTATTTACTTATAATAATTTTCTTTACTGCAACTGTTTTATTTTCTTGTTTGATATTTACAAAGTAAATACCATTTGCAAAAGCAGTAGTTTCAATTTGATATTTTTCGGTTGAACTTGCTGCATATTTTTTACTGTAAACTGTTTGCCCTAATGTATTTTGCAATTCAATGATCATATCAATGTTGGCCAAAGCCCTGCTATCGATAAAAATAATATCTTTTGCCGGAGAAGGATATGTGCTAATTAGAGAACTCATTAACTCATGATCTTTTATTCCAACCAATTTGTCGTTTTTAATATTACTTTTTGTTTTAACTTTTTGGCTTAATATACCGCTAGTTTTATTTGTTGGATTACAATTAAAACCATTTGCCTGCACACGCCATCTGGCAGTAGTTTGCCATGAATTGTATTGAGGATCGGTAGCTAATCCTGCCGTAGTAGATGTTACTAATGAATAGGTGTTGTTCGATAAATTGACCCTAAAAAGATCGTAAACGGTTACCGGTGTTGAACTACTTTCAATAGCATAAGGGTTCCAGTTAAAGTTACCATTTTGCTGATCCTGTATTAAAATTGTTTGATGCCAGTTGCTTAATGCGCCATAATTACCGCAAATATCACGGATCTGTAATTTGTATTTATATGACGTTGTATTTGGATCACCATTCGCAGGGCCTATTGCCCTTGCCGTATCTGTAAAACCACTGTAAGCACTACTACTTATCGCCGCAATACGATTGTAAACATTCGTACTTACTTCACGATAAACAATAAAACTATCTACATTAGTGTACAACGTTTTTTCCCAGAAGATCTCATTATTAATACCTAAAGTATCTACTGAAACCAGACAAATATCTGGTTTGGGAGCGTATTGTGTTACAAGCAAAGTAGCAGTTGCTGTACAACCGTTACTTAAATTAGCGGTAACTGTATATTGTGTGGGCGGAGAAGTTGCAGTAACTGTTGGACTTAAAACATTACTACTACTTAAGCCAACTGTAGGAGTCCATGCTATTGTTGCAGGGCCTGATGGAACTATGCTTGCTGCAATTAACTGTGATTGATTACACAATAAATTTAAATTTGGACCAGGATTTACATTGGCAGGCAACAAGGTTACATTGAAAGCATCACTTACATCTGTACATGAGCCTGCAGCGCCGAAAACTGTATACGTTGTATTAGCTGTAGGAGTGATGGCAATTGAAAATCCTGTTGCACCTGTACTCCAGGTATATGTGGATGCTCCATATGCATTTAATGTAGCAGAGGTTCCGGCACACACATTTGATAAACCGCTGATCGTTGTTGTTAAACAACCAATTTTTGCAAGAAAAGAATCGTTATTACCATTACTGCTTAATGTTGTTGTACCGAATGCAATTGGGCCTGCAACATTATATGATCCGCCAACGTAAACATTTCCTATTGCGTCTGCGGCAATTCCATAAGCATTTTCTCCTGCAATACTTGTTGCTGAGCTAACCCATTGAGGCGTTCCGGTGCTATTATATTTCACAACATACACATCCTGTTGTGAACCTGGCGTAGTATTTGTTAAAGAGAAACTTCCCACGGTAACAACTGTTCCCGCAAAATAACCAGTTAAATATACATTGTTGTTTCCATCCACGGTTACACCACCAGCAGCATCAGACCCTGTGCCGCCAACTTTACCTGCCCATTGAAATACGCCACTCGAATTATATTTTGCAATAAAACCATCATTTGTTCCTGAGTTGGTTAAATTTGCTGTTCCTATCTGCATGGGCAACCCATAGTAACTGCCAGCCAAATAACAACTACCCGAAGCATCGATATCCATTCCTGTAAAATAATCTGCACTTGTTGAAGCAGATCCACCAGTTCTCACCCACTGAAAAACTTGTGCATTAGAATACTTTGCCAAAAAAACATCTTGTGAGCCTAAACTTGTTACGGCCCCGCCCACTGTACTTGTGTTACCTGTTATAGGAGAAAAGGAACCACCGATATATATACTTGTTGCATCAACTGAGATAGCGTGGCCATAATCATTTGAATTAACACCACCTGTGCTAAATGCTCCTGTAGCTGTACCAAAGGTTGTATTAAATCTTGCCACAAAAATATCATTAGAACCACCACCAGTACTTGAGTTAGAAACATTATATACACCAAAGGCAAATGTTGGACTATTGAAATATCCAGTTACCAAAACATTATTAAGAGTGCTTGAATAAGTACAGCCTCTTGCTACTTCACTTCCGGCGGCACCATATTTAAAAGCCCATTGAACCGACCCACTTGAACTAAATTGCGCAACGAACATATCAGAATTACCAATGGTACTGGCTTGCGTTAAATTATAAGATGCAAGGGTTAATGTTGGGCTATCATATGAACCGCATAGATAAATACTTCCATTAGTAGATGTACAAACACCACCTACAACATCCAACCCTGTACCACCAATAGTTTGAACCCAAATTAGATTTCCGTTAGGGTCAAATTTTGCGAGATAAATATCACCTCCTCCTAAACTATTAATTGTTACTGTCCCAATCTGCATGGATGGGGCTGAATATCCACCGGCAACAATAACATTTCCTGATGGATCGGTACACACCGCCCTTGCAGCATCGTTATTAAGTCCACCACTGGTTTTGGCCCAAAGCCAACCTTGTGAAAAACATGTGCCAGAGGTTACAATAATTAAAACAATTAACAGTAACAATTTATTTAGTTCTATTTGGGTAGAGTTTTTTTTCATTGTGTGTTTTTTTGAATTTTTCTGAATAATTTTCGTTACTTATTTGCCTACCGAAATTACCTATTATTTACCTAAATCTAAAATATTTTAAATAGCCATTTTAATCTATTACTAAATTAATTCTATTGTATAATTTTTTTGAAATGTATTAATTAACGTGCCTTTATTTGACAAAAACGCTCTTATTTGTGGAATAAACGCTAAAAATTACGTTAAATAAACTTGTTGTGAATTTTAACTTCTTATTTAAAAATTTTTAATTGTTAAATTTGCCACATATGGACGAACGCGCAAGCTCCTTTTTGAAGCTTTTAAAAATAATGGATGAACTCAGGGAACAATGCCCCTGGGATAAAAAACAAACAATTGAAAGCATCCGACATTTAACAATTGAAGAAACCTACGAACTTAGCGACGCCATTTTAAAGAACAACATGTCCGAAATTAAAAAAGAGTTGGGCGATATTTTACTCCATATTGTTTTTTATGCGCGCATTGCAAGCGAAACCAAAACATTCGATATAAAAGATGTAATAGAGAATTTATGTGAGAAACTTATTTTCAGGCATCCCCATATTTACGGTGATGTAAAAGCCGAAACAGAAGAACAGGTAAAACAAAACTGGGAGCAATTAAAACAAAAAGAAAAAGGTGGTAATACTTCGGTACTTTCGGGCGTACCAAATAGTATGCCGGCTTTGTTAAAAGCTTACCGCATTCAGGAAAAAGCAAGGGCGGTAGGTTTTGACTGGGATGATCCTAAACAAGTGTTTGAAAAAGTAAAAGAAGAGTTGTCCGAATTTGAAGCTGAAATAAAAAATAAAGATATAAAAGCTGCCGAAAAAGAATTTGGTGATGTTATGTTCTCATTAATAAATTACGCACGCTTCTTAAATATAAATCCTGAAGATGCTTTAGAACAAACCAACAAAAAATTCATAAAACGTTTTGGTTATATGGAATCAAAAGTAAAAGAAAAAGGTAAACAGATTTCTGATTGTAAACTCGAAGAGTTAGATACTTATTGGAACGAAGCAAAAAAACTATAAGTTGAAACAATTCATAAAAAATAACTGGTCCTATTATCTTCTTTACCTAATTGTTCTTTGCTGGACTGCGTATTATTTATTTCAATTTGATAAGGTGACACTTCATCTTAAAATAAACGCCTGCGTTGGCAATCCTGCCATTGATACATTCTTTAAATATTTTACACATGTTGGTGATGGGATCTTTGCTGTATTTTTAGGCCTAATAGTTTTAATCGTAAATATCCGCAAAGGAATATTTGTTTTATGCACCTATATTGTATCAGGTTTATTTACTTCACTTTTAAAAAATTATTGTTTTAACATAAACCGCCCTCATTTTGTTTTTGATTATTTTGTTCATGATGCTAAAGTAAAATATATTGAGGGCGTTGATATGGTAGGTTTAAATAGTTTTCCCAGCGGGCATGCTACATCTGCTTTTGCGGTATTTACCTGTATGGCTTTAATTTCAAACAACCCGTTCTTAAAATTCATTTTCTTTATACTTGCGCTTGTTTCCGCGTTTAGTCGCACCTACTTATCGCAACATTGGTTAGTTGATATTACTGTTGGAAGTATGATAGGAACTGCTGCGGCAACTTTATTCTTTTTTATTTTTATGCACAGAAGCAGATTTCAAAAATTAGATAAACCCCTTTTTAATTTTAAAAGACCTTGATCCTTTATCTAAAAAATAATACCCTGATCATTCTTTTGATCGCATTAATTTCTGCGGTTATTTTTATTCCGTTCATTGGCAACTGTCATTTGTTTGATTGGGATGAAATTAATTTTGCCGAGTGCGCACGCGAAATGGTGGTCTCAGGAAACTACTCACATGTACAATTAAACTACCGACCCTTTTGGGAAAAGCCACCTCTTTTTATTTGGCTGCAGGCCGCTAGTATGAATGTTTTTGGCGTTAATGAATTTGCCGCGCGTTTACCAAATGCCATTTGTAGTATAATTTCTTTATTAACTATTTATTTGATCGGTAAAAAATTTCATTCGCAAAAATTTGGTGTGCTTTGGGCATTCTTATACGGCGCCAGTTTATTGCCACATCTTTATTTTAAATCCGGAATAATAGATCCCTGGTTTAACTTATTTATTTTTATATCTGTATACAACTGCCTGCAATTCATCAATAATCCAAATGGAAAAAAAGAAATTATTAATGCTCTTCTGGCAGGTTTATTCTTAGGGGGTGCTGTTTTAACTAAAGGTCCGGCGGCTATTGTAATAGTAGGTTTAACTCTACTCGCATATTTTATATGGACAAAACAATTAAAATTATTTCTTACAAAACCATTTTTAATTTTTGCTATAACTACATTGTTTGTTTCAGGCAGCTGGTTCATGGTAGAATGGCTTAAAGGTAATGGAGATGTAGTAAAAGAATTCATCGACTACCAGGTGCGTTTAATTACTACCGAAGATAGTGGACACAGTGGCCCGTTCATTTATCATTTTGTTGTATTACTTATAGGGTGTTTTCCGGCATCCTTAATTTTTATTGCTTCATACTTAAACTACAAAGACCTTACCCCATATCAAAAACAAATCCGTAAAATTTTTATTTGCTTATTCTGGGTTGTTCTTTTATTATTTTCTTTTGCCCAAACAAAAATCGTACACTACTCATCACTTTGTTATTTTCCTTTAACCTTTATTGCAACTATTGGTATTGTACAAAATTTTGAACGCTTAAAATTCAATACCACTTTAAAAGTTCTTTATTGGATAGTAACAGGCTTACTTACTCTTGCATTTGCAGCTATTGGCCTTATAGATATTTTAAAACCACATATAATAAACAGTGGTATAATTAAAGATGATTTTGCAGTTCAGAATTTAAATGCAGATGTGAATTGGACAGGTTTTGAATCTTTAATAGTGCTTGCCTTTTTAATTTCAGCAATACTTGTTTATATGGCTATAAACAAACATAAGATCAAATTGTTATACTATGGCATGTTCTTTAACTTATTATTTATTTACTTAACTATAAATGTTATGGTGCCAAAGGTGGAACAATATTCCCAACATGCGGCTATAGAATTTTATAAAGCCTGCGCAAAACACGATTGTTATATTGAAACCCATGGATTTAAAAGTTATGCTTATTTGTTCTATTCAAACCGAACACCAAAAGATTACAGTAATAAAGAACAGATAAGGATTACCAACGATATGCAGGATATTTGGGAAAAGCAGGGCACCTCACGTTTGGTTACCTTTCCTATGGCTAATTTATACTGGATGGAACATTATGAAGTTGATAAACCTGCTTATATAGTAACAAAGATAGAATACGAGGCAGAATTACGCCAAAATCCGGAACTTAAAGAACTTTACAGTAAAAATGGCTTTTGTTTTTTTGTGAAAATGCCTGCCAAATAGTCTATTTTTTTTACTGGCACAAAATATGATTTATATTTATTACTAATTAAAGATAATTGCCTATGAATTTTGGAGATATGGATGAGATGACCTTTAAACAAGGGCTTGATGAGGATTCGGATTTTATTCCTTTATTAAGTAGTGAAGATGAAGATACGATGCAGAATGAGAAAATTCCCGATATTCTGCCAATATTACCGCTTCGGAACACCGTTCTGTTCCCTGGTGTTGTTATACCCATTACCGTTGGTCGCGATAAATCAATTCACCTGATAAAAGACTATAATAAAGGCGATAAGACCATTGGGGTTGTTGCCCAAAAAAGTGATACCGTTGAAGAACCTACAGAACTCGATCTTTATAGTGTTGGCACCGTAGCTCAAATAATAAAAATGTTACGAATGCCTGATGGCAATACAACGATCATCATACAAGGAAAAAGAAGGTTTAAAATTGATGAGTTCATTCAAACAGATCCATATCACAAAGCAAAGGTATCTCCGTTTGATGAAGTTAAACCACCAAAAACCGATAAAGAGTTTGCGGCTATAATTTCTAATTTAAAAGAAACTTCGGTACAGATCGTAAAGATCTCTCCAAACATTCCAAGCGATGCCAGTTTTGCGATTAACAATATTGACAGCCCAACTTTTTTAGTCAATTTTATTTCATCTAACATGAACGCTACAACTGCTGACAAACAAAAAATGTTAGAAGTAGCCAATTTAAAAGACCGCAGTTTATTAGTACTCGAAAATTTAAATAAAGAATTCCAAATTTTAGAATTGCGCAACCAGATCCAGAATAAAACTAAAATGGATCTGGATAAACAACAACGCGAATACTTTTTAAATCAGCAAATTAAAACCATACAGGAAGAATTAGGAGGGAATAATTTTGAACAGGAAATAAATGGTTATTTAGAAAAAGCCCAAACTAAAAAGTGGAGCAATGAAATAAAAGAAATTTTTGAGAAACAAATTGCCAAGCTACAGCGCATGAATCCTAATGCTGCAGAGTACGGCATCCAAACAAATTATATTGAATTATTATTGGAATTACCATGGAATGAAATAACACATGATAATTTTGACCTCAAACATGCCGAAAGTATTTTAGATGAAGATCATTTTGGTTTAGAAAAAGTTAAAGAACGCATCATTGAACATTTGGCAGTTTTAAAATTAAAAGGAAATTTAAAATCACCGATCATTTGTTTATACGGACCTCCCGGAGTTGGTAAAACCTCTTTAGGAAAAAGTATTGCCAAAGCTTTGAACCGTAAATACGTGCGCATGAGTTTGGGTGGTTTAAAAGATGAAAGTGAAATTCGTGGACACCGTAAAACCTACATTGGCGCTATGCCAGGTAGGATATTACAAAACTTAAAAAAAGTACAATCCTCTAATCCTGTTTTTATTTTAGATGAAATAGATAAAGTTGGAAGTGATTATCATGGCGATCCTTCATCTGCTTTATTGGAAGTATTAGATCCGGAACAGAACGCACACTTTTATGATAATTTTTTAGAATTGGATTACGACCTTAGTAAAATAATGTTCATTGCTACCTGTAATAATCTTTCAACCATACAACCAGCGTTACGCGACAGGATGGAAATTATTGAAGTAAATGGTTATACCGTTGAAGAAAAATTAGAGATCGCAAAAAGGCATCTAATACCAAAACAAGTTGAAGAAAGCGGTTTAAAAAAATCGCAATTAAAAATAACTGATAAAGTATTGGAGTTTTTGATTGAAACATATACTGCAGAAAGTGGTGTACGTAATTTAGAGAAGAAGATCTCAAAGATCGCGCGTAATACTGCTGTACATATTGCCAGGGAAGAAGACATTCCAAAGATCACCGAAGAAAGCGTTGTAAAAATATTAGGCCCTTCACATATTAAAGATAAATACCAGGGCAATGATATTGCCGGTGTGGTAACAGGTTTAGCATGGACGCAAGTTGGTGGCGATATTTTATTTATTGAAACAAGTTTAAGCAAAAGTAAAGCCGGAAAATTAACACTGACGGGGAATTTAGGTGATGTGATGAAAGAAAGCGCCACGCTTGCGCTGGAATATTTAAAGGCACATCCGCATTTAATAGATGCCGATGCTGATACTTTTGAGAACCATAACATACACATTCATGTACCTGAAGGTGGCACGCCAAAAGACGGACCAAGCGCGGGTATTGCCATGCTTACTTCTTTAGCGAGCGCTTTCACAAAACGTAAAGTTAAAAAGGCTTTGGCTATGACCGGTGAAATTACTTTACGTGGTAGAGTGTTGCCAGTTGGTGGTATTAAAGAAAAAATACTGGCTGCCAAACGCGCCGGTATTAAAGAAATTATTTTGTGCATCGACAATAAAAAAGATGTAGACGATATTAAAGCCGATTATTTAAAAGGTGTAACCTTTCATTACGTTACACAAATGGAAGAAGTTTTAAAGCTTGCACTTTTAAAAGAAAAGGTAAAAGAAGGTATTTAATTTTTGATGGTAGCTAACTGTGGTAATTTTATTTTATCGCCTTTTTTTACACCTTCTAAAATTTCTATATTAATACCATCAGAAAGGCCGGTCTTTATAAAACGTTTTTCAAATTTTTGATTTGTTGTTTCCACTTCTACAAAGGTCTTTTCTTTTTCAAATTGCAAAACACTTTCGGGGATAGCTAATACATTTTCCTTTTTTGCTAAAATAATATCTGCGTTGGCACTATAACCGGCGCGTAAGAATGCAGAATTATCTTTACTGATAGAAGCACGGATCAAAAATTGAATAGCACCATTTTCTGTTACACCTTTTGGTGCAATATATTCTAACTTGGCATTAAAACTTTCCTTATCAATAGCACCAATGGTCAATACAATATCCATATTGGTTTGCACCTTCCCTACTTCACTTTCATCCAGTTTTCCTTCAAAGATCATTTCACCCATATTAGCAACCGAACATATAGTTGTACCCTCATTAAAAGTATTACTTTCTATTACCTGTCCGCCTTCTTTTACAGGAACATCCAACACCATACCCGTAATAGTTGATTTTACGAAGGTGTTAGATGTAGAGCCTGAAGTTTTGGAAACGCCTTCTTTTATAATTTGTAATTGATTTTGTGCCGCTTCTAATTCTGTTTGATTTGATTTTAAACGTAATTCAAAATTCTGGAAATCGGATTTTGAAATAACATTCTGATCGAACAATACTTTATTGCGATCATATTCAATTTTAGAATTATCGTAATTTATTTGTGCGGCGCTTATCCTGTTCTCGGCATTTGCCAGGTTAAGCATGTTTGGGATAATTTTTATTTTGGCAATTACATCGCCTTGTTTTACTTGCTGCCCGGCAATTATATAAAGTTTTTCAATGATGCCGCTTACCTGCGATTTCATATTAACTTCTTTGCGTGGGGTTACCGAACCCGTAGCAACTGTTTTTTTAATGATGCTCGTATCAAAAGGAGTCACCGTTTTAAAAACTTCCGGTGGTGTTTGTGATTTTTCAAACAGGAAATAAAACGTCCAGATGATAAGGCTTAAAAAGCCAACAATTAAAATGATATTTCTTATTTTTTTGATCATATGTCAATTAGTTAATTTGTCAATTCGGCAATGCGCCAATTTTACTTTTATTTTTTAATTCAACATTCATTTTTTAATTATCAAATTGACCAATTGTCTCATTGACTAATTTTTATTCCGCTCTCAATGCCTCCACCGGTTTAATTGATACTGCTTTACGCGCAGGAATTAAACCGGCAATGGCACCACTTACAATTAATACTGTTAAGGCTTTTAATGCAACAGAAAGATCTACTGTTGGATTCGTAAACATCTCTCCGGATTCACCTATCATCGAATTTAATAATTCTAACAAACCAATAGCAGTTACTAATCCAAAATAACCTGATATCGCTGTTAAAAAAACTGCTTCAATTAAAATTTGCCCAACAATTTGTAAAGGCACTGCGCCTAGTGCACGCTTTACTCCAATTTCTTTGGTACGTTCTTTTACAACGATGAGCATAATATTACTGATACCAATAACACCTGCTAATAAAGTACCAATACCAACTATCCAGATCAATATCTCTATGCCAATAAACAAACCATTTAACTTATTGTATTCAACCGCCATGTTCCAATGCCCTATTGCCTTCTGATCATCGGGTGCAATTTTGTGACGCTCGCGTAAAACAGAAAGTACTTTTTCTTCCGACTCTTCCGCCGGTACATTGTCTTTTGATTTGATAGCGAACCAACCAACTACATCGCCCATATTAAATGCATTTTGAAAAGTACTGAAAGGAATATTTACCCTTTGCGATTGTTGTCTTCCTTCATCGCCACCGGCAGCAGGAATGGTTAGCCCAACCACTTTAAAATAAACACCATTTACACGAATGTATTCGCCAATAACATTTTCTTCCTTTTTAAATAACATTTGTGCAACGCGTGGGCCAATAACACAGATCTTTCTTTTTTCTTTTATATCCAGGTCATTTATAAAACGTCCTTTACTTATTCTTACCTGCGCAATTTGGGTTGAGCTTGGAAAGCTGGCCTGTATCTCGCAGGGAGCTGTCTTTAATCCACGAACAACATTATTAGCGCCCTCGTATCCACCCAATTGGTTCAATGGCGAAACAACATCCAGTTCGGGCATTTGTTTTATTGCTTCAACATCTGAAAGATTAAAATTAAAATTCCTGCCGGGTTTCATGCCTTTATAAGCTTTTGTAGTTTGTTGAGTCCAAATAAAAAAACTGTTCGTTGCTGTACCTGCAAACTCTTTTAAGATACCATTGCGCAAACCGTTACCAGAGCCAAGCATGATCACCAACATAAAAATTCCCCAAAATACACCGAGCATGGTGAGAAAGGTCCGTAATTTATTTTTACGGATGGTTGCAAAAATTTCCTGCCAGTTATCGCGTTCAAAAATCATTTAACCTTCTCTTAATGCCGTTATTGGTTCAACCCTTGCTGCTTTTATTGCCGGAAAGAAACCCGCTAAAGCGCCAGCTAAAATTATCAATCCAACCGATAATAATGCAATACTAATATCCACATTAGGGTCTTTAAAAAAATCACCTTCTAAACCTGCCGCTTTTAATCCTTCTACAACGCCAATACCCGCCAGTAATCCAACATAACCCGCCACGGAAGTAATAAAAACCGATTCCTGGATTATTAACGATACAATTGAAAAAGGCGTTGCGCCAAGTGCTTTTCTCACACCAATTTCTTTTGTACGCTCTTTTACAATTATCATCATAATATTACTTACACCCACCACACCGGCTATCAAGGTAAAAATACCTATAATTAAAATAAATATTTTAATGCCATCCAGCATCGACATAATGCGAACGTATTCAACATTATTATTTGAAACATTAAGTGCGTTTATATCCATTGGATTAAAATGATATTTTTTTGCAAGGTTCTTTCTTATTTCTTCCGCTATCAACTCACTACCTTCAACGCTCACCGTTCCGGTACTTGCCCATATAGTACCTACATGATCTTTTCCATTACTGATCCTTTGTTCTGTTAATAAAGGAACATAGATACGATCGTTATCCCCTTTACCGGGATCATTAAATACACCAACAACTTTATATTTTGTTCCGGCGGCATCTATAAATTTATCAATTGGATCTTCATTTTTAAATAAGGCATTGCGAACAGGAATGCCGATAATGCAAACTTTTCTGAATTCATTAAAATCAATTTCATTTATAAAGCGACCGGAAATTATTTTTGCTTTTTCGAGAAGATAATGATCGGGCGCAACAGGACGTACAATAAAACCCGCATGCTCATTTTTGTAAGAAAGTATTTTTGTCTGGTGCCCGTGATTTACAGCAGTAGCATGATCAATACCTTCTATGTTTTTTTGAATGTGATAAAAATCGGCATTGTGTAATTGAATCGTTCTGCCAGGCTTATAACCTTCATAAGCCATACTTGTCATCCCACCATCTATCCAGATACTATTTGCTGCATCATTACCAAATTGTTCCTGTGCGCCATTTCGTAATCCCTGACCAGCAGCCAACAAAATAATAAGAATAAAAATTCCCCATGCCACGCTAAAAGCTGTAAGTATGGTACGAAGTTTATTCTTCTTGATCGTTCCTAATATTTCCTGCCACTTGTCGAGGTCAAACATTTTAAAAATTTTAAATTTTAAATGATAAATTTTAAAATACCTTAAAAAAACATTTATAATTTTTCATTTATAATCTCACATTATACTATAAGTCCATCCTTTAACCGTATTGTTCTATCTGTTAACGCTGCGATATCATTTTCGTGTGTTACAAGTACGATAGTTTTGCCTTGTTTATGAATATCTTTAAAAATGTCCATCACCTCTATAGATGTTTGTGAGTCTAAAGCTCCCGTTGGCTCATCAGCAAAGATCACTTTAGGGTTACTTATCAAAGCGCGGGCAATAGCTACACGCTGTTTCTGTCCGCCGCTTAATTCGCTTGGTAAGTGATTAGCCCAATCGAGTAGCCCCATCTTGTCTAAATATTCCAAAGCTTTTTTATTACGTTCTTTGCGAGAAACTTTTTGATAGTATAACGGCAAAGCCACATTCTCCATGGCGTTCTTAAAAGACAATAAATTAAAGGATTGAAAAACAAAACCAATGAACTGATTACGGAGTTGTGCTGCTTTTTTTTGAGAAAGATCTTTAACAAGGGTCTTATTAAGATAGTAGCTACCCGAATCGTAATTATCTAAAATACCCAGGATATTTAAAAGTGTTGATTTGCCTGAACCGGAAGAGCCCATAATTGAAACAAATTCTCCCTCCTTTATATGCAGATCGATGCCCTTAAGCACTTCAAAAGATGCTTCAGCGAGTTGATAAGATTTGCGGAGTTGATCGAGCTTAATCACGTCTAAAAGTAGATATAATACCGCAATGATGTTTACCGTTTGTACTCAAAAAACTGCTTTTAAGGAATTTTAAGTTTTTTATTTATACTTTTATAAGCGCATAAGAAAATGCTACCATAATGGAAGTTTTTAATACAATTAAGATTATTGATCTTTTAATTAAGCATTGGAAAAAAATTGCACTTGTTGCCTCGATTGCTCTTGTCTTTTCTGTTTTAATTTCTTCTCCATTTATAATGGAACCCGATTACAAATCGACTTTTACTGTATACCCAACTAATTTGGTGCCCTTTAGTAAGGAATCCGGAACCGAACAATTATTTCAGTTCTTAAGCAGCGAAGAAATTAAGATTGCACTTACCAAACGCTTTAACCTTTTTAAACACTACGAAATTGATACTACTGACGAAAAGGCGCAATGGAAATTCAATAAACTTTACAACTCGAATATTCAAATAAAATTTACACGCTATCAATCCATTGAAGTAAGCGTAACCGATATTTCTCCTACACTTGCGAAACAAATTGCAGAAGCGATGATAGAGGAAGTAAATAACATTATCCGTCGCCAAAAAAAAGAAAAATATACCGAATATGTTGATCTGTACACAAGGCAATTAAATTCAAAGAAAAATGAAATTGATTCGCTTGAAAATAAAATAAAATTTATGCGGGTAAACTATGGCTTACTGGATGTTGGGGCTCAATCAAAAATTTTAAGCAAAAAATTAGTCAAGAAAGAATTGAACGCAACAGACAAAGCACTATTGATAAATTTAAAAGAACATGGCGGTGAATTTACCATCCTGCAGAATCGCTTTGCACTTGAGTTAGATAATTATGGAAAGCTAAAACAAACCTATGATAAGAATCTGACTGATTTTAACGGAAACCTGAGCTATACTACCATTGTTTCATACCCTAATTTACCAGATAAAAAAAATTGGCCAAACAGACTTTTGATAGTATTTATTTTCACTTTTACTTCTCTTTTACTAACCGGAATTATCTTGCTTTTTAAAGAGAAAAGATCAATTAAAGGTCTTAAGTAATACAAATGCCGCCCAATAATATGGCTGCGGATATTTTTTCTTTACTTCTAATTGTGCCAGTTTAAAGGCAGTTTCAGAATTTTGAGATTCTGCATAATTCTTATAGAACTCCGTCATTAAAAATTGAGTAGCATAATCATCTACCGGCCACAAACTCATAATAATATTTTTTGCGCCGGCAATAGTGAACGAACGCTGCAAACCCGCTACCCCTTCGCTTCCCATATCATCGCCTAAACCGGTTTGACAGGCTGAAAGAACAACAAGATCGGTATTTGATAAATTTAATAACGATGCTTCATAAGCAGTAACAATACCATCATTCTCTGAATCCTTATTTAAAGAATCGGCTGTTGAAGGACCTGCGCCGGCAAGAATAATACCAGAACGCAACAATGAATTATCTTTTATAGCCGAATTCTCGAAACCTAAAAATAGTTTATCATCACTCTCAATATTCTTTAGATAAAATCCGTGTGTTGCAATATGTAATATTTTTGGTGAGTTTACTTTTCTTAAATTTTCTTCGCTGGCAAATTGCTCTGTGTAACTATTGGTTTTCCAGTTTTTGGCATCAAGGCTTTTGGCAATTTCTTCCACTTCTGTTTTTGTGCCCGGTAGTTTAGCAAGGTTTGTAAGTCCAAAACGTTGTGCTACCATTTGAGTTGCTTCAAGAGCTACCTTTGTTTTCTGTTTCTTAAAATCATAGTCATAATCCGGATAACCAAATAAATTGGCGGTTAAGTTTGTATTAAGATCGGGCTTGGCATTTTTTGAAATAGAACCGAGGTTCGAGATCTGGTAGATGTCGTGATCATCTACTAAATATTTTTTGGTAGCAGGATTATACAAACCTAAAAAACTTAATTTATGGAAGATACCATCTGAACTGATATAAATACGGTTAACACCTTTTAAAGAACTTTCGAGAGGTTTTATAAAGGCATTATAACTTAAAGTATCTTTTAACTGATCATCAATAGCATAAATATAGTGACTGAATTTTTTTCCTTCGAGTTCATCGCCATTTTTATAAATAACAAACTCGGGTGCTGATAATTTATTTCTCACAATGAGTGCTCCGTACTTTATAACCCCTTGTGAGTCGTTAACCGCTTCATTCACTTTAAAGATCTCAATAGCAGCCTCGTTATCATTTAAATTTTGTTTTAGTTGATCAAACGAAACAACTCCTACACTCGCAAAGTTCTTAAGCTTGGTCTTTAATCGTGTTTCTAATTCGGATGATTTTTTAAACAGGTCGTTATTATCAAATGCCGCTTCTGTAGATTTGTAATTATTCAATAACTCGTTCTTTACCAATAACCAATCATTGTAAATCTTTTTAAGATCAGTATCGTTACTTGCCTCTACCTCTTTTTTTAATTTTGCCGAACGATTTGCAAGCAATGATTTTAATTGTAACTGATACCTTAGCGCGCGTTTTAAATGTTCGCTAAAATCCTTTGTTGGTTTGTTCAATTTATAATTGATCAAATAAATATTATAACTTTCAAATACAGGAATGATAAAAGAAAGGTAGGCTGCCTGGTCGCCTTCACTCATCGAATTAAAATAACCGTTTATTTGTCCTGAATAATAATCAAGGCATTCAAAATATAACAGTGTAGCATCTTCAAAACGGCGTTGCAAAGAATACACCTCAGCCAATGCCAATTGCGCCTCAGCAAAGAGTTCATGCTTACGGCCAAAATTACGCTCGGTTAAAACCAAGGCTTCTTTTAAATTTATTTCTGCTTTTTGTAATTGATTTGTTTTGCGATATAAACCATAAGTAGAAATTAAATAAGAGGCATAGCGAAAATGATTTTTGCCAACACTAGCTTCAATAATTTTAAGTGCTTTTAGTTTACACTCTTCTGCTTTTTCATAATTTTTAAAATGCAAATAACATAATGATAAACTGTTTAAACAGTTACCATAACTTTGATGTTCTTCGCCAACAACTTCCAGGTAAATATCTTTGGCTTGTAAATTCTTTTCGAGGGCTTCTTTATAATAACCGGCATCAAAATAAACATTAGCAAGGTTAGAAACAGCATTGGCATAATTTTCAGTCTTAGTGCCATAACGTTCCTTGCGTATATCCAGTGCTATCAATAATAATTCAGAAGCTTCGCCATATCTCCCTAATATCCTCAAAAGATCGGCCTTGTTGCTTAACGTGCTGCAATACGCTTCTGTATTTGTTTCTTTATTTGCCTTGCGGATCTCGATTGAGTTATTATAACATTCTTCTGCTAATTTTAGTTGCGAAATATTTTTATAACATAGGGCAAGATTATTTTCGATGGTAGCTAAAATATCTCTGTCCTTTACCTTATATTTATAATGCAAGCCTTTAGCTTTTTTCAAATTACTTATCCCCTGCTCGTACTCTCCAACTTCCCTGTACACATCGCCAAGGTTAGATATGGTAATGATATGACCAAGTGTATCGCCCAATAAAAGCAATTTATTCTCATTTACAATTCCTGAATAGATCTCTACGGCTTGTTTATAATCTCCGGTGTTTTGATAAATAATGGCGTTACAATTTAATAAACTGTAATAGCGTTTATTATTTTCGCCATCCATGGTCTTATAATAAAAAAGCAAGGCATCAATATATGGTTTAGCCTGGCTGTATTTTTCAAGATCTATTAATAAACGGGTGTAGTCGTAAAATATACCTGTGTATTCGCGACTGGATGGACCATAAATAGCGGCAATACCGGCCATGCATTTTACATAATACTTTTCTGCCTCCAATAAATTATTTGAATTGTAATTATAAATAGCAAGACTTAATTCAACAATATGTTTTAAAGTGGTGTCTTTTGCTGTTTTGGCGTATTCGTATGACTTTAAATAATTTTCTTCTGATTTATCAAATTTAGAAAGGTCGTAATAATTGTTTGCCAATAAACTATAAAGCTGGGTGGAATTATCTGGATATTGTGCCAGTACATTTTTATATTTTGAAGCAAAAGCTTCAGCCTCATTTACCGAAATGGGAGTTCCGGCTTCGAGCTTTTTATTTATAACAGCCCAATCTTTTTCGTAATTTTGAGCAGATAAAAAATTAAAAAAGAAACTGAAGATGATTATTTTTAAATGTAACTTCACGTATCAAATTTAACCAAACTTTTATGAAAAAAATATTTTATC
>JAUXSA010000024.1 GCA_030681615.1 Bacteroidota bacterium | reverse complement strand
CCCGCAGTGCCAACACAGGCATTAGTTGTTTTATTGATGAATTTGGAACTATTTCTAATGCTACCAATTATTGGGAACCAGCTGTTATTGAAAAAGATATTTATAAAAATAATAACCATACTTTTTACTCAAAATTTGGTGATCTTATAGCTTATTTATCGGCTTTTATCTCAGTATTATTGATCTTGTTCAGCCTCTTTTTAAAATTAAAGAACAGAACTTCTTAACCAAAGGCAAAATGCCTTCAAATTGCTACATTCTATGGCAAAAAATCACTTGTATTACTAAACAAATTTCATTAAAAAAATTATCTTTGTAGTCATTAAATAAATTTTATGGGACGGATATTTCAGACAAGAAAAGCAACCATGTTTAAACGTTATGCTAAAATGGCTAAAGCGTTTACAAAAATTGGAAGAGAAATTGTAATGGCAGTAAAAGCGGGTGGCCCACATCCCGAAAATAACCCGCGTTTAAGAATGATCATGCAAAATGCCAAGGCAGTAAATATGCCAAAAGCAAATGTTGACGCTGCCATTAAACGTGCCAGCGAAAAAGATTCAGGTAATTACGACGAAATAATTTATGAAGGTTATGCGCCGCATGGTGTTCCTGTTCTTGTTGCCTGTACAACCAATAATCCAACGCGTACGGTTGCGAGCGTGCGTTTATATTTTAACCGTGCCAACGGTGCCATGGGTACAAACGGCTCGGTAAGTTTTATGTTTGAACACGTAGTGCTATTTAAAATTGATGTTGCAGGTTTAAATAAAGATGATCTTGAGCTGGAACTAATTGATTTTGGTTTAGAAGATATTTCACATGACGAAGAGAATAATCATTTCATTATTCAAACACAATTTACCGATTTTGGAAAAATGCAATCTGCATTAGAAGAACGAAAAATTCCTGTACTTGAAACAAGTAAAATTTATAGTCCTACCACCACAAAAGAACTAACGCCAGAACAAGAAGCAGAGGTAATGGCGATGATAGAAAAGATGGAAGAGGACGATGATATTGAAGCTGTTTACCATAATATTGCTTAACCGTTTTGGAAAAGCAATGGAAAATATATAACAATAGCAACACAAAAGCTATTGAAGAACTACAACAACAGTTAAATGTTGACGCCATTGTTGCTAAGCTTTTAGTGCAACGTCATATTTTTAATTACAAAGAAGCCAAAGATTTTTTCCGTCCTGACCTGAAACAACTTCACGATCCTTTTTTGATGAAAGGCATGGATGTTGCCATTGAAAGGATAAATACTGCCATCGAAAAAAATGAAAAGGTCTTAATTTATGGCGATTATGATGTAGACGGAACAACCGCAGTAAGTGTTGTTTACAGTTTTTTAAAAGATCATATTGCTAAGATAGATTATTACATCCCCGATCGTTATAAAGAAGGTTATGGCATATCTTTTACCGCTATTGATTTTGCCAAAGAAAATAATTTCTCTTTAATCATTGCATTGGATTGCGGTATTAAAGCCAACGAAAAAATAGATTACGCTAATTCAAAAAATATAGATTTTATTATTTGTGATCATCACTTGCCGGGAGATGAAGTGCCAGCGGCAGTGGCGGTATTAGATCCAAAACAGAACGATTGCAATTACCCTTACAAAGAATTAAGTGGCTGCGGAATTGGCTTAAAATTAATTGAAGCCTTTTCAAAAAAGTATAATTTTCCATTAGAGACTTGTTACAATTATTTAGATCTGGTTGCAGTTAGTATTGCTGCAGATATTGTACCGTTAAACGGCGAGAATCGTGTAATGGCACATTTTGGCCTGGAAAAAATAAATAAAGAACCAAGACCCGGAATAAAAGCATTATTGAATTTAAATCAATTAAAGCAATCTGTTACAATAACCACTTTGGTTTTTGTTCTAGCCCCACGCATAAATGCGGCAGGCCGAATTGAGCATGGCAGTAAAGCAGTAGAGCTTTTAATTTGCGAAGACGAGATTCATGCAGAGGAATTTGCAAAAGCAATTAACGAAACAAACACGCAGCGCAAAGATCTTGACCAGGGAACTACTTCTGAAGCATTGTTACAAATAGAAAATATTGAACTGAATGGGCAAAAAAAATCTACAGTTCTGTTCAGTCCAACGTGGCACAAAGGCGTTGTTGGTATTGTGGCTTCGCGTTTGATAGAAAAATATTATCGTCCAACCATTATTTTAACCGAAAGCGATGGTAAAGTTTCGGGCAGTGCACGCAGTGTAAAAGAATATGATGTGTACAGTGCTATTGAAAAATGCGGCGACCTTTTAGAACAATTTGGCGGACATAAATTTGCCGCCGGTTTAACGATGAAAAAAGAAAACCTTAATGCGTTCATAGATAAATTTGAAAAAGTTGTTTCAGAAAGTATAACCGAAGATCAATTAATTCCAAAAGTAGATATTGATATTGAACTGGAGTTTCATGATATAAGCGATAAGTTAGTTCGTATCTTAAAACAATTTGCGCCACATGGTCCGCATAACATGACGCCCTCTTTTTATTGTAAGAATGTATTTGAAACAGGCTGGGGCAAAGTGTTTGGCAACAACCATTTAAAACTGGAATTATTCCAACAATCAAATCCTAATATTCGTTTTCAGGCCATTGCTTATGACAAAGGAGATTATATTAATTTCTTCCAGCGCAAAATTCCAATGGACATTGTTTTTAAGATCCAGGAAAATGAATACAGAGGTGTTACAACAATTCAATTCATGATCGAGGATCTGAAAGTAAATCAGAGTAAATAAAAAATGCTTACAAATCCTTGTAAGCATTTTTTATTTAGCATCATTTTTAAATTACTTCTGGTTTCTTCCACCGCCACCACCGCCTGTGTTCCTTCCACCACCGCCTGAAGTATTGCCCACATTTTTTCCGCCACCACCAGTATTCCTTCCACCACCCTGTTGTTTTGGAACATTATTTTGTGGTGTACTCATACCAGGATTTTTCTTCACCGGAGCAGTTTGTTGCTCGTGTCTTTTTACCGGTTGCGTATTTTTCTTCGGCTGCGAATTAATTTCGTTCGGTTGATCGTTCTTTTCATTTTTACCGCTTTTTGGCTGGTTATTAATTTGCTCAGATCTATTTCCTTTTTTTGGTTGGGTCATGTTCTCATCAGTACCAACACGTTTATTACTTTTCTTTTCAGGATTTGCGGGCAACGAATTATATTTTCTACCTGGTTTTACATTATCCTTATAAGAAATTTGTTTCTCGTTATAATAGCCAGTGCGTTTATGCTGACGTACTGTTTCTGCGCTCATTCTTCTGCCATAATAACTTTTGTGTACGTTTGGCGAACGATAAAAATTACAATGATGATAATGATGATGATAATGACGGGATCTCCAATAATGGTTACGCCAGTATACAGGATACCATGGAGTCCACCATCCAGGATAATAACCCCAATACCATGGTGAAACATACACTACATAAGTAGGACCATAAACATATTGAACAGCAGGCCATGCCCAAACATTTACAACAACATTTGAATTGTTGTTATAATCTAAGCCCGAACCACTGTTATTATTAAAATCACCTTGATCATTCTTGCTTTTATAAACGTCATCCGTCTCAGTATCTGATTTTAATTTTTCAGAAGAAACTGTTTTTTCATCCTTTGGCTCAACAATATAATCTTTACCGTATAATTCTTCATCGCCCACAATTTGAATATGCGCATTACCATCTTTTGTTTTTTCGATCACAATTACTGCAATATCCTGAATCTCACTTTTTGTAACAGCGGTTTGTAAAACAATGGTGTGTGCTTCTCCTTCTTTATTATCTACTACTTTTACATAGTCCACTTCGCCATCGGCATTTAAGTCGAGGTTATTTATTTCGTTATCATTGCTGTTAATTGCTTTTTCAAAAGCTTCCAGATTATTAGATTTTTTGAAGGTCTCTAACGCACCGGGCAGATCAAAATTATCACCAGGTAAACCAAGAGAATCTGTTTTAGTTTGAGCGAAGATAGAGCCGGTTGTAATTAAACAAGCAGCTACAATTATTTTTTTAAACGCTTTCATAATTTTGCTTTATATATAGATTACACAAGGTACTTCAAGTTTAGTGCCATTATACAATTTTTAACAAATAATAAGGGTTAAAGCGGTTTAGAATTTAAATTCTTCCTCAGTAAAAAATTAAACCGCCAGAAAAGGGCTATGGCAACAAAGGTAAGAGCGGTTAATAAAGCGATCCAAATGCCTATCGTTTCCATTTTAAAAGTAAAAGCTAAAAGGTAAGCCAAGGGCAATGCAATTAACCAATAACCCACCAAAGTAATAACAGTAGGATATTTTACATCTTCTAATCCTCTTAAAGCACCAATAGCTACAACTTGAATACCATCAAACAACTGGAACATAGCCGCAATAATTAAAAGTTCAGAAGCAAGTTTAATAATTTCAATTTCGTCGCTAAAGCCTAATGGTAAAACAGTACTAAAAATTAAAAATAATAACCCAAAAGTACCCATTACCAACAGAACCAATTTTAGCGCCGTGTAACCGGCATTTTTTATTTCCAACCAGTTTTGTTGTGCATTATATACGCTCACTCTAATAGTTGCAGCGCTACTTATTCCACTTGCAAACATATAAGTAAATGCGGCTATGCTCAAAGCAATGCCATGCGCATCTATTTGTTCTTTACCAAAAGTGCCGGCCATTAAACCTGCAATTGCAAAAGCCGCTACTTCAAAAGTAAATTGTGCGCCGGAGTTCAAACCAATGCGTGCGAGATCTTTCAATTCTACCCAATTAATTTTAACCTGTTTGTAAACGGCCCCAATTTCTTTTGTGAGAGGTGATCTAAAAATAAAGATCAAAAAAGAAATTCCCATAAATGCTCTGGCAATAAATGAAGCCCAGGCCGAGCCTAAATAACCCAATTCAGGAAAACCGAAATTGCCATAAATTAAAAGGTAATTTAAAATAATATTCAGCAAATTACCCACAACACTTATAATAAGAGCCATTCGCGTATTCGCCAAACCCTCACAATATTGTTTGCAGGTAAAAAATAAAGAAACAGGTATCATTGAAAATATCAATATATCAAAAAAAGGTACGGCCAACTCCGCTACTTCAACAGGCTGTTGCATATATTTTAATACACCTGACGATAAGAACAAGATCACAAAACACAAAACCGCAACCGAAAGATTAAGTACTAATGAATTTTTAAAAAGAGAAGCTTTTTTTTGCACATCGTTATTATGATGCGCATCGGTAACTAAAGGTGTAGTTGCATAACTCACACCAATACCAAAAACCAATAATAAAACATACAAATTATTTGAAAGTATACAAGCTGCTTGTTCTGTTGGGCCGATCTTTCCTAAAAAAATAGTATCCACCATACCGGTAATAATGTGACCGACCTGTGTTATAACAAGCGGCCACGCCAGATAAATAGTTTCTTTGGTATGAGTATTCTTAAAAAAAGACTTAAACATTTGGGCTGCAAAGATAATACAATTTCGTCATTGCGAGGAAGTATGACGAAGCAATCTCAAACAACACAAAATAATTAAATAACTGTGTGTTAGATTGCTTCGCTAGTCCCCATAGCTATCGGGACAATGACGCATCGTCATTTCTTCTTCTCTTCTGTTTTAGAAGGTGTTAGGGTTGTTGTAGGAACAACTCCGGGTTTTTCGGGTGGATCGATGGCTCTTTTTAGCCAGCTTTTAATATCATTTAATTCCTTTCCATTCATAGAATGAGGCATTTCATAATTATTAAAAGTAACATCGTTTATTTTTTTTGACTTTAAGAATTTTACAGCGCTATCGGCTTCTGAAATTTTTATAACATTATCGGAATTACCATGCGCAATAAAATATTTTGTTTTTGCTGCTTTACCCCAATCAGTTTTTTGATTCTTTGACTCGGCCATCATTTTTCCACTCAGCACCAACACTCCTTTAATTTTTTTTGGCGCTGCAAGTGCTAAGTCATAACCCATCATAGCACCCTGACTAAAACCCATAATAAAAACATTATTGCTGTCTAATTTTAAAGTTTTACAGGCGTTGCTGATAAATGATAAAATTTTCATCCTGCTTTCTTTTGCTTTATTGTAATCGTATGTAAAGGGTTTGTCTGCAACCCTGTCTAACACAAACCAACCAAATCCTCCGTCCTTCAATGCTTCCGGGCCACGCAACGAAATTACCACAAACCTTGGATCTAACGCTTTTGCAATATCAAAAAGATCTTCTTCGTTACTACCATAACCATGCAACATAATTAAAAGAGGTGCTCGTTTACCTGTATTTTTTGATGCCTCGTTTACCTTATAAACTAAAGTTGAATTTATTGTTTGAGCGAAACCCAAAAAATAAACCGCAACAAAAAATAAAACTAAAAACTTTCTCATCTCCTTCTACTTTTTTTACTTTTTCCGCCACCGCTTCCTTTATCACCACGATCATTTTTACTACCGCTATTACTTTTGCCACTGTAATTTTTCTTACCGCCACCGCCGCGTGATCTGTTATCATCAAAATTAGATCTGTTATCACCAAACTTCGAAGAACCTGAACCGCCTTCAGAATCTGCAAAAGCAAAATTCAATTGTTTCTTCACTAAGTCTGCGTCTACAACTACAATTTGAACTGGATCGCCAAGGGTATAAATTTTCCCTGTATTACGACCAACATAACGGTAATTATCAGAATCGTAACTAAACTGATCGCCTTTCAGATCACGACTTTTGATCATTCCCTCACATTTATTTTCAATTATCTCTGCATAAATACCCCACTCTGTAACGCCACTAATCAGCGCATCAAAAGTTTGTCCAATTTTATCCGACATAAACTCTACCTGTTTGTATTTTACCGAAGCTCTTTCCGCTTCAGCAGCTACACGTTCCTGATCGCTACTGTGTTTACATAATTTTTCAAGATCGTCCTGGGTAGAATATTTTGTTCCTTCTAATCGAGCTTCTAATAAACGGTGCACCATTACATCGGGGTAACGACGAATGGGAGAGGTAAAATGTGTATAATATTCAAAACCTAAACCATAGTGACCCGCATTTTTGGTCGTGTAAATTGCTTTTGGCATACTTCGCACGGCAAGCATTTCTATCATGCCCTGCTCTTTTTTATTTTTTACATCTACCAATAATTTATTAATAGATTGTGCCATTTTTTGTTTACTTCCTAATTGCATTTGATATCCGAAACGTGCAACAAAGCCACTTAACTCAGCCATCTTCTCATCGCTTGGCGTATCGTGAATACGGTACACACACAAATTTTTTGGATCGTCTTTCTTCTTTTGGTTTTGATGTTTTGGATTTTCATCGTTCTTTCCACCTTTACCTAAAAACTCGGCAACAGAACGATTTGCCAATAACATAAAATCTTCAATTAATTTATGTGCGTCTTTTTGTGTTTTAAAAAAAACACCGATAGGATTCCCCTCCTCATCTAAATTAAATTTAACTTCCGCTTTATCAAAAAAGATAGAGCCACGTTTTGTACGCTCAGTCCGCAATTTTTTTGCCAGTCTATCCAACAATAAAATTTCTTTTGCGTATTCCCCTTCTTCTGTTTCAATAATAGTTTGCACATCTTCGTATGCAAAACGTTTGTTACTATGAATAAGCGTTTTTCCAAACCATTGATCAGTGATATCCGCGTTGTCATCCATTTGAAAAACAGCGGAGAAACAATATTTATCTTCGTTAGGACGTAATGAACAGGCAAAATTACTTAACACCTCGGGTAACATTGGAATCACACGATCCACCAGATACACAGAGGTAGCACGCTCCACCGCTTCGTTATCAAGAATAGATCCCGGTTTTAAAAAATGAGTAACATCTGCAATGTGCACACCAACTTCCCACAAACCATTATCTAATTTTTGAATCGATAACGCATCATCAAAATCTTTTGCGTCAACCGGATCTATGGTAAAAGTTAATACTTCTCTAAAATCCCTGCGCTTTTCAATTTCTTCTTTGGTAATTGCTGTATTTAATTTCTTTGCTTCTTTTTCTACTACATCCGGAAAATGTTCAGGCAAACCATACTCCGCCATAATAGCGTTCATCTCTGTTTTATGAACTCCCGGAAAACCGAATACTTCTTCAACAATACCAATTGGATTTTTATCGTTCGCTTTCCACTCTTTTAATTTGATCTTAACTTTTTGTCCGTCCTCAGCGTTTTTAATATCACCTAAATGAATAAAAAAATCTACGTGGATCTTGTGACTATCCGGAATTACAAAAGCAAATTTTGGATTTATTTTTATGGTACCAACAAATTCTGTTTTAGCGCGCTTAATAACTTCTATCACTTCTGCTTCTTTACGTTTGCCACTGCGTTTTTGCAACAACTGAAGTTTTACAAGATCGCCCTGCAATGCATTTTTTGATTTGTATTGAGGAATATAGATATCATCTTCCGATTCGCTAAATACTACAAAAGCAGTTCCCTGGCTTGTAAAATCTATTGTTCCGGTAATATATTGTTTGCTTTCTTTTATCTGGTATTTACCGGTTTCTTTTTCAACTACAAAACCCTGGTGTTTCAAAGCTTCTAATACCTGGATCAACTCTAAGCGTTCGCCATCGGTATTAATTTCCATGGCGGAACCCAATTGTTTATAGTTAAATACTTTTGTATCGTTATGTTTTAAAAAGTCTAAAACTTCTTCAAATAAATAACGTTTTGGTTTTTTGTTTTTAGACATAACTTAAAGGTACAAAGCTTTTGTTAGTTTTGACTTAGGGGGTTTAAGCGTTTATTAACAGCGGGAAATGAAAAAAGTTTACTACTTTGATAATTTATCTAAGGCTTCTGAAAGTGATGCGACGAAGTTGACCAGTCCGATCTTATTGCTTTCGAAAATAAAGTCCTGAATGCTTTTGCCTGGATATTTTGAAAATTCGCCTACAATAGCCAGTTTAACCCTGTAGTTTGAAAATTTCTGAAGTATTTCACCAGCCATTCCGGTTTTCAGATCAAAAAAATCAGGCACAATATTTTTCTCATAAATAACTATCCTATCAATATCCTGGTAATAAATATTAACTAAGAGGTCAAGGCCATCCTGGATCTCTTTTATCAGAAGATCTTCCGAAATGACCTCCGCAATATTTGAATTATTTTTATAATGTATTTCTATTTGCATTTTTTATTTACAAAAAAGCCCCGTCTTTTGAACGAGGCTTCTTAAAAAGAAATTTAAAATTATTTACCTAACGATTTTTTTAAATTATCATCTATAGCTGCTAAAAATTCTTCAGTATATAAATAATGTTTGCCATGTTCAACTTTATTACCGTGAGCGCAAACCGCAAGATCTTTGGTCATTTTGCCACTTTCTACAGTTTCAACGCAAACTTTTTCTAATGTTTGAGCAAAGTGAATAAGTTCTTTATTTCCATCTAATTTACCACGGAATTCCAAACCTCTTGTCCATGCAAAGATACTGGCGATTGGATTTGTTGAGGTTGGTTTACCGGCTTGATGATCACGGAAATGACGTGTAACAGTTCCATGCGCTGCTTCTGCTTCCATAATTTTTCCATCTGGTGTAATTAATACAGATGTCATTAAACCTAATGAACCAAAACCTTGTGCTACTGAATCAGACTGAACGTCGCCATCATAATTTTTACAAGCCCAAACAAAATTTCCATTCCATTTTAATGCAGATGCAACCATGTCATCAATTAAACGGTGTTCGTACACTATACCTGCAGCTTCGTATTTTGCTTTGTAATCTGCAACGTAAATTTCTTCGAAAATATCTTTAAAACGACCATCATATTTTTTTAGGATAGTGTTTTTTGTAGATAAATATAAAGGCCATTTTTTATTTAAAGCAACATTAAAGCAAGAATGTGCAAAACCACGAATAGATGCTTCAAGGTTATACATACCCATGGCAACACCAGCGCCATTAAATTTGAACACTTCGTGCTCAATTACTTTTCCATCTTCACCTTCAAATTTCATAGTTAATTTTCCTTTTCCGGGAATTACGAAATCTGTTGCTTTGTACTGATCGCCAAAAGCATGGCGGCCAACGATAATTGGAGATGTCCAGTTAGTAACTAAACGCGGAACGTTCTTACAAACAATTGGCTCACGAAAAACTGTACCATCCAAAATATTACGGATAGTACCGTTTGGTGATTTCCACATTTGTTTTAATTTGAATTCTTTTACACGTGCTTCATCAGGAGTAATTGTAGCACATTTAATACCAACCTGGTATTTTTTAATTGCTTCTGCGGCATCAATAGTTACCTGGTCATTCGTTTCATCACGGTATTCCATACCAAGATCATAATATTTAATATCGATATCCAAATACGGAACGATCAATTTGTCTTTAATAAATTTCCAGATAATACGGGTCATTTCATCACCGTCAAGTTCCACCACGGGATTTGCTACTTTAATTTTGCTCATATATTAGTTTTTAATAATTTTTTGAAAATACTTCACAAATTTAGAAAAGGTTGTGTAAGAACCAAGTTTTTTAAGGCAATTATTATTGATTTTAAACCATTATATTTGAACAAATTTAGTTTAGATGAAGTTTCATAAAGAAGGTTACGTTAGCTTGGTTTTAGTGCTTGTTTTTAGCACTATTATTACATTTATAGCTCATTACTTTTTTCCCGCCTTTGCCATTGCCCACTGGTTTGCCTACGCTTTAAGCGCTTTTTTAACCATCGTCATTATCCAGTTTTTCAGGCATCCAACCCGTGTGCATACTAAAGGCGACAATCTTATCATTGCCCCGGCGGATGGTAAAGTGGTAGTTATTGAAGAAACCACTGAAAATGAATACTTTAAAGACAAACGTTTGCAGGTAAGTATTTTTATGAGCCCTATTAATGTACATGTTAACCGCTATCCCATTGCAGGAATTGTAAGTTTTTTCAAATATCACCCGGGTAAATTTTTAGCAGCCTGGGAACCAAAAAGCAGTACCGATAACGAACGTACCACAATAGTAGTAAAACATGCTAACGGCAAAGAAATTCTCTTCCGCCAAATTGCCGGTGCTCTGGCCCGCAGAATTGTTTGGTACACAAAACAAGGCGATGTGGCAGAACAATGTGGCGAGATGGGTTTTATTAAATTCGGTTCACGCGTTGATCTTTTTTTACCAATTGGTACAAAATTAAATGTAAAAATTGGCGATGTGGTGAAGGGATCTCAGTCTGTACTTGGAGAGATCTAAAAGAATGCTCTAATTTGCGCCCCACCTAAATGCACGGCATTTGAATTTGGTGTTTTTCTTCCGTTATAATTAATACTTATCTGAAGATTAGAATTTAAGTTGCGTTGGTAATTTAATTCCCAGGTAACGTTTTGTCCTTTACTTAAAGCGTTCAACATTTCGTAAGCAACCGGCGAATTTTCGGTATCGTTATATTTTATTAAAACAAGATCCATTCTCCCGGTAAGACTTCCTTTCTCAGATTGATTGTATTTTATTTCTGCAGCAAAGGTATTTATGAAAGCAGTTTGAAATCCTCCCTCAATTTTATTTTGTTTTTGATTGTATTTATAAATACTGCTTATGCGGAAATAGGTATTTGGCTGAAAGATAAGCCGGTTCTCGGTTTCGTAAGCTTCAATTAAATAATTACGTGTAGAAAAGAATTGTGAAGCATTTCCTTTTTGACTAAAAATAACTCCTGAATTTATTGCCCAGGCTTTTAAAAAATTAATTCGTCCTTTTACTTCGTGTGATAATAACGTTTTTCTTTCGATACCATTTACCAATAATTGTTTTGATTGATTATTGATATATGTATAATCCATTCCAAAAACTGCTGAGCTTTGATTAAAGAAAACACTCTGCCTGAAATTATTATTGCTTGCTAAAATAGAAGTGTCTTTAACATCCAGCAAAGGATTAAAATTTAAAATATCACCGTTATCCGCAGTCTTTCCATCTACACGAAAAACACTTTGTGTTACCCAACGGTTTATAAAACGTGCGGCACCATTTTTTGGATCCTTTATATAAGAAGCCGGACGCAAAGAAATGGAAACGCTCAGCTGATTTTGCAAAACTTTTACATATTGATTGGTTGGTGTAAAGATGCGAATAAACCTTGCCTGGTCGCTGAACTGTGCGATCTCAAATTCGTTTATTTCTTTTATACTGTTACCATTATAATCATTCCAGGCATATTGCCCTTGCCCGGGCGCAACTTCCAAATAATAAAATTCACGTTTATTCTCTAAACCATAACCGGTTTCATAAAATAAACCGGAAGTAATAAATCCTTTGAACCAACGCGGGTTATATTCTAAACGACTTAATACTGTATTATCTGGTTTTAAAAAAGTGCCCACTACATTTCTTAATTCTAATTTCCGGTAGGTAATTAAAACGGTGAAAGGATTATTTTTAATGGAATAAATAGAAGTTTGTAAACCTATATTTGTAGCAAAGGTGCTGTCTTTTAACTGATCGCCATAAGCTAATTTATCTCTTCGCTCTTTATAAAACAACTTTACATTATTTTTTGAACTGTCAGCATTAGAGATGCTTCCCTCCCACTCCCAGAACTGATAAGCTCTTGGTAATAATGTTTTATCTGTTGAACGCTTAAATAAATTATTCTCAAATTCATCGCTGTAAGTAAATTTTACTTTTCGAACGCGTTGCGAGATCAAAGATTTATGCCGGTAAAATTCAGTGTTCTGAAAATTTAAATTATCGCTGGTAATTAAATAACTTCCACCATAACTTGTGGTAAGACTTTTAAACTGGTGTCTTGCGAGCGCATTATGACGAATACCCTGGTAATTAGTTCCTTCATTAAAAACATTTAAGCCATAAGTAAGTGCAGAGCCTTTTGTATCTATCAAACCCAATTCAGCACTTGCAATATTCTGATCATTTAAAAGTACAGAAGTTAATGGCCGGTTCCAGTCACGGTCAAACTCTATGCTCCTGAAACGCTCAATCTGGTGAAAACGTTTCTGCAAAAATTCGTAACCAACATTATAAATAAATTTGGTTTGGTTCTTTAAAGAATCCGTTCCTATAATACTTTGATTTTTACTGGTAACTTTTACACCCGCGCCTTCATCATTGCCTTTATCGATCCTGCTAAAACGGTTAACATCATTTTTTGTGTAAACACCTTCTGCATTTAAACTATTATTTTTTGTAACGGAATAAGTAAAGCCACCCGTTAACATTTGATTTTGTTTTGGAGTTACCAATGGAATTATAGGCTCAAAACTACCTTGCGGTATACCACCAACAGGAGACACCCATTGGTATACACGACCGTTTGCAGTAGAACTTATTTGATTATAATTTCCCTTGTATGCGCCAACATTACTAAATTTTAAACGGTACTTTGCGCTATCAGGATCGGTGCTGTAAACATATACATTGGTATATAGAACAGTATTAACAACAGTATCAACTCTTCTGTAAAACACATCGCTGTTATTAAATTCTGCCGTCTCAACACCTGTGTAAACAGCCTTATCTAATGTATCACCAATAGCGATCAATAAATTTTTTTGTTGTTGCGATAACGTTTGCTGCAAGGGTTTGTTCTTATTATCCTGCTCGCTATACACATTAAAGAATATGGAACTTTTTTTTGTTTGGATCTCTTCACCAAAGAAAAATAAAGAACGCGCGTAATTACGTTCGGCATATTGAAACTCGGCTACGATCCGTTTATCTTTTGTAATAATTTGTTTTGCAGTAAATGTTAACTCACCTGTATTGTAATCTATAATGTAATCGTTCTCTTGCCCACGCTGTAATAATTTCCCGTCGATGTAAATTTTTTCTGTTCCGCTTAAAATAATAATAAAAGGTTCGTTATCCGCACCCTTCATACGATAGGGCCCTTGGTTATTCTCAGTACCAAAAAATATTTGTCTCGAAAATTTACCCCGCGATACTGCCCCCGCCACCTGTGTTTTAAAAAGAATAGGTTTTTTAGCTGTGCTGTCTAAATAATTATTTTCTAAATAAGCGCCTTGCGCCCGTTTGTAAAAACTCATGAAGTATGAATTTTGCGGGCGTGATAATTGATAATCGCCCACCACTAATTTTGTTGTAGTGTTATTTAATTGAATGTAAACTTTATCAAATTCCTGCAATTGCGCTGTAGTTCCATCGGCCTGAAAAGGAATATTGTTATCGGTAGCCGCCAGCACCATATCAATTTCGGGGGTTAATTTTCCGCTAACCTGCAAATTTAAATTGGAGTTAACCACCACATCCTGGTTATTACCAAATGAAATTCCACGGCTGATATTTCCATTTTTATTTAAACCATCGTTCTGAAATAAATAATCTTGTTTAGAATTAACGTTGTTGTAATTGATGGTGTAAGGATTGTTTGGTTTGGATAGATCGGTATAAAGCGCGTTGGGATCTTTATGAAAATAGTTATGTTCAAAGTTGTACGGAAACCGTTTATATGCTACGACAATGCTATCCGGTCTTTTTGAAAAAATAAGCGCATGTAACTTGTAATTTACTTTCGGGAAATTAAGTGAATCGTCTTCAGGAAAAGTTTTAAAATTAACACTACCAGGAACCAAGCTTAAACTATCTAAAACTAAAGTATCGCTAAGAGTTTTAAAGAGTTTTTTTTGGTTTGTTTTAAATACCTGCGCGGTTCCTTTTAAAATAATAAAAGAAAACACCATTAGAATGCCTAATCGCCGCAAATACACCATACTATAACGTTTTTAAAGATACAAAATTGTACAAAACCGGGGCTTTTTTGCCTGATAGCAAGGTATTTAAGCTATAACCACAAAATAGATGGTAATTATTTTTGTTTTATACATTTTAATTGTAATTTAATATCACTAAATCTTCCTATTATGAGCAGACTCCTTTTTTTAGTATTGTTTAGTTTGGCTTTTGCCATTAGCAATGCGCAGGATAAAATAAAATTAAAAACAGGTGACGTCATCAAATCACGTGTATTAAAAGTATCAGCAACGGAGATAACTTATTATAAGATCTTTAAATTAAAAGATCCGAAATTAAAATTAAAGAAATCAGATGTTGAGTATATACAATATGAGAACGGAAAAATTGCTTACATGTCGGGCAAAAACCCTGCTAAAAAAGGCACGGCAGCTAATCCAACCAAAACGCCTAAAAAGAAAACAACTACAAAGAAAAAATAATTAGTTGTTAAGTTCGCTGATCGCTAACTGCGCCATAAGGCCAACACCTGTTTCTAAAGCGCTTTCATCAATATTAAAAGTAGAGGTATGTACACCCGAAGTTATTCCGCTTGCTTTATTGGCGGTGCCTAATCTAAAAAAACAGCTTGGTACTTTTTGAGTAATGAATGCAAAATCCTCTGCTGTCATACGTAAGGGCAATTCTTCTACATTATCATTTCCTAAATAATTTTGAGCAATGGCAAAACAAGAACCGGTAAACGCTTCATCATTAACCAAAAAAGGATAACCTTTTTCGATCCTCAACACAGAGGCTACGTTATATTTATCTGAAACTTTTTTGACAATATTTTTTAATTGCTGGTGAATGCTCTCTCTCCATTTCTCATCCATTGTTCTCACGGTTCCCGCGATCTCTACTTTTTCGGGAATAACATTAGTCGCCCCTTTACCTTCTATTTTTCCAAATGCAACAACCGTTGGAATAGTTTCACCCATGGTTCCTTTTAAAGAGCCTGGTAACATATACTGGTTGTTTATTTCTAATATAATTTCAGAAGCTATTACTAACGGATTTATATAATCTGCTGGCATAGCAGCATGGCCGCCTTTGCCGTTCACCGTAATATATAACTCATCGGTGCTTGCCATATACATACCACTTTTAAAACCAACTTTACCAGCTTCCATACTTGGAAAAACATGCAAAGCGATTGCTTTATCAACTTTTGGATTTTCTAAAACCCCGGCCTCTATCATTAAACTTGCGCCGCCGGGTAAAACTTCTTCACCGGGCTGGAACATAATTTTAACCGTGCCTTCAAATTCATTTTTAAGTTCGTTTAAAATAAAAGCAGCGCCTAATCCTATAGAAGAATGTACATCGTGTCCGCAAGCGTGCATTACGCCCGGGTTTGAGGATTTATAAGCAACATCATTTTTTTCTTCGATGGGTAATGCGTCCATGTCGGCGCGCAATAAAATTGTTTTCTTATCCGGATTTTTTCCTTTTATTAAAGCAATTATTCCTGTTTCAACGTGGCCGATCGTAAAAGAAATTCCTGCGGTTGATAATTGCTGCTGAATGTATTTTGAAGTTTCGAATTCTTTAAAAGAAAGTTCGGGATGTTGGTGTAAGTGCCTTCTTATTTCAAGCACTTTTGAAAAGTACTGTTTAGATAAAGCTTTTATTTTAGATGTTAGTGCCATTATTTATTCCACAGCATTTTTACACCTACCAATATCATTACAAGGGCGAATATTTGTTTTACCACTTTGGTATCAATTGCAATTGCGGTTTTACTTCCAAAATAACTTCCTATAAAAAATGTGATAGCCATAATTGCAGCAAACTTATAATCAATATTACCGGCTTTGTAATAATTGTAAACGCTTAACAAACCTATTGGCAACAAAAACATAAAGATCGCAGTTCCTTGTGCTGTTTTTTGATCCATACTTAAAAGGTAAACCAAAACGGGAACAACAATTATTCCACCACCTATACCAACCAAACCACTTAAGAAACCGGCAACTAAGCCAACGCATAAAAGAATGATAATTGTATTACTCATATAAAAAATTAAAAGTCTGTAGCTAAAGAAACTCCGACCACCCTTTTTTGAACTTCCCAATTATCTATACCCCAACCAAGATCTAATCTAACAAAATAACCTAATAAACGCGACCTGAAACCAAAACCCATACCACCCACTAAAGGATTTTTTGGATTGTTTACCGTTACAATAATATTACTTCCTTCGTAAGGATACACGTTCACGTTCTCTGTATTCTCTTTGCTAAGCGGGTTCCAGCCTGTCCACGCCATACCAACATCTGTAAAACCAATTATCTGGAAATTATTTAAGAAATCAGAACGTAAAGGATAATTGATCAAATAACGTACAATTGGGATGCGCAATTCGGAATTGTAAACCACAAAATTATTTCCATTACGGATATTTTGTTTAAAGCCGCGCATGTTGGTAGCTATAGTTTGAAAACCATATTGTTCTGGTTTTACAATATTGATGTTGCTGTTGAAAGATGGATTTAACCAATTATCAACGCCGCCTAAATAAAATATCAATCGATCTGTTCCTAACGAATTACCGCCAGCAATACGGTTACACCAGGTTATCTGACGATGTACTTTTTGATAATGACGCGCGTCAAAACCGGAGGTGATTAAATTTCTATTTTCATCATCTTTTATTTGCCAATACTCGCCCCATACTTTAAAACGGAAACCGTTCATTATATTAAGCATTACGTTGCGCGTGTTATCAAAACAATACTCTAACCTGGCACCGGCCATGTTTTGAAATTGCGGTTTTAACGGTAAAGAAAAATCGCCATTTGAAAGTGGAACATATCTGTCATTTCTATATAATATTGAACCGCGAACAGAAGACACAGGGCTAAAAGGATATTTTATTTTATAACTTATTGTATGTGTATTTACTTTTGCGAAAAAATTCGAGATCAATTCAGGCGCAATGGCAACCCTTGCAAATGTTTGCCTGTCGAACAACACCTGGTGATCCCATTGTCTTTTACGTCCTTCCCACGAAAGCATGAACTCATTATCCAAAGATGGGTTGATCCTGAAGCCGCCAACGATGCGCTGATCTTCGAATAGATCGCTAATGGCCACCTTGGTTAAAAAGTTGAATCCCGGATTTAAATACAAAGGCGAACCACCACCTGCAAAAACCTGGTAATTATTTGCAAGGAATGAATTATCAAATTGCGTTACAACATAATCAGTATAGAACGATGTGAAATAATTTTTTTGAATAGGGAAATTAAAAAGATTTGAATTTTTTGTTTTAGTGGTGTCTTTTTTGATTGAGTTACTTGCCGTTGTTGTTGGCGTTTTGGTTGTGTTATTTTTTTCGCCTTCAAATTTATAATTATCAAAGTCTATACCGTTATTAGCAGGTTCGTCTTTTTTAGGCACCGAAATAGTTTCTGCAGGTTTTGGCTGTGGATTCTCTGAAATATCAACAAGAACAGGACGCGCCGAGATCTTTGCCCAGGTTTGCAGCGGGTCTTTTATAGTAACTTCATTTAATTTATTAATTGGTGTAACCAATAACATGTTCTTTCCATTGGCATAAATAACTTCTCCAACATGCGAACTCTTGTCGTTTATATGATGCTCTATAATGTTGCGGTCAAAATTAGTGATGGGCTTTGATTTGAAAAAATAACGGTAATGCTCTGTTGTATCCACAAAAGATATGGTGCTGTCAAACTCTGCAACGTAACGGTTATAAATTCCGTTCTTCTCGCTTAAATAACAAATGTAATTATTGTTGTAAGCTTGCGGCTGTGTTTCGTTGGTCTCAGGTGTATTGCTGATCCTAACCATGGTTTTGTTTGTGAAAGGGTATTGCGCCATGAAAAGATCCATATTCCGGTTCATCTTATAAAAGAATTTTGCATCATCGGTAGCTTTAATTGTATCGTTTACCCTATTACTTTCAAATACAATTTGTTTGTTGCCTTTAATAAATACCGGATTGTTATCGTCCCAAACATCATTTGTCAATTGTTCTATTCCACTAGTGTTTAAAGAGAATACAAAAATATCACTTTGACCTTTTCCTTTTTTAACGGCGCTTATTACAATTCTTCTTCCATCGGGACTAAAAGAAAAGCTATTTACTTTTTCGAAACCTGGTAAATTACGAATTACCTTTTCTTTTTTCTCAATGTCGTAACTATGAATAACGATCTGATCCTTTTTTTCGTAGATCATAAAAATAATATCGCCATTGGGATGCCAGCCTAGTAAAGGATAATTATAATCGGGCAATTGCTGCACCTTTGGCCCGAATTTTAATAACCGTTTTTGATTTTTCTCGCCAACAGTGTTTAAGTAAACGCGAATTTGATTTAGTTCATTACGCGCATAAATAACTTTTTTTCCATCAGGACTAACCTTTAATTGGTAATACTGGCGAAAGGTCTTATATTTTTTTAAAACGCTGTTATTATTTATTGGTGATTTGCGTAAAGTATCTTTATTCAAAAATAATCTGCGGTTATACGCATCTGTAAAATCGTAAACCAAATTAGAAAGCGAAACGCCGAGCACAAATAAAAATGCATTATCAGGGCTGCGCGTTACACGTGTCATGTATAACAAATTAGGAATTACCGCTTCACCATAAGATTCTACAATATAAGCCCATAAAGAATGTCCGGCAAGCACAGCTTCTTTTCCTTCTAAACGGTTAAAGTGATTTAAGTGATCGTTCTTGATCGCGTCGTAAGTATAATTATCAGAATAAGAAGTTGTTCCTTCAGAGATATAACTTACCAAACCCTGTACATACCAGGCCGGTAAATTTAATAAAGTAGAATTACGAACCATTTCGCGGGCATTACCACCAAACAAGATCTGGTTTATTAAAATTTGTGCAATGCCGGCTTTAATTTGAATTTCCAATTCGGCATGTGAGCCGTTAAAGAAAACGCTCATTTTATTCCCGATTATTTTTGTAACGCCGCCAATATTGGTTTGCTCATCGCTGCTTAAACCTAAATTGCTTTGTTTAAAATCGTTTTGATTGTTGTAAACAAGAATACTTATTTTTTCTTCGCTCTGGTAATCCAGCTTTTTTTCAAGAAGCGGAAGTTGGTTATTTACCGAAACAGAAACGTATTTTGCAATTTCGCCACCACCCTGGTATGAATAAATTCTGAAACGGTCGTAGTCATAATAGGTCCAGTTAAAATTTTGGTATTGGATCCTGTTCTTTCCAAATTCCATCTGGTGACCATAATTGAATTGCGCCTTAAGTGAAACTGAAGAAAAGAGTATAAAACAAAGTATGTAACGTAGCGTTAATTTCATTGGAAGAAGAACATTAAAGATACGTAATTTGTTCAAATTTATTGTGCAAAGTGGCTAATAAATTAACTTACTCTAACATTTTAAGATCGCCTACCGCGCTGCCCGCTATACCTTTGATAGAGCCATAGAACTGAGAAGTATTTAACAACACTTTATCCAATTGTTTTTCGCGCTCTTTCCAGATCTTTTCCATCTGTATCTTTTCTTTAATAATTCCTTCCCGCAGGGCCAAAAAGCCCTCTCCCACGGCCTCAATATGCTGCCTGAACTCATTGGAAGTAAGGTAATTATAAAGCATTTGTACTTTATCGCCTTTATTTTCCTGACTAACAATGGCCGAATTGATCTTTAACAAACTATCCCTTAATAAGAATGAAAGGGGTTTTACATCGCTAAAACGACAGATCCACACACCATCCTTAAAACCAAAATGTTCCATGTCTTTTGGCAACACTTCTGTTACTATCACAGCAATATCAGCCTGCTGGGCACGCATATCTTTTTTTAATTTTTCTATCCATTCATTCGTAAAAGCCTTGGTGCGCTTGCTCTCATATATGATCTTCCCACAAACATCACCCACATTATTCTTTACATGTTGTACGCAGTCAGCGCCCTTAATGCCTTTGGCCACTTCTTCAATAGTATCAAAAGCAAAAGTTGCTTTTAACAATTCCTCCAAAGCCAGTTCCAGCACCTCGCCTTGCAACTGCATGCTGCCCTGCTCTGCCTTGCGGCGCATGGTCTCCACAAGCTCAGCCTGATCGGTTAGCTTTTTTTCAAGTTCTTTAATTTTAAGGTCAGATCGCTCGCTTTCCATTTTTTTAACCCTATCCTCTATCTCTTTTTGACGCATGGCCATTTGTTTTTCAAGATCTAGTTTCAGAGTTTCTTCCCGCTCTTGTATCTGCTTTTCCTTTTGCATTAATTCCAGTTCTTTTAGCTGGCTCATTTTTAGTTTTTCAGACTTTTCTATTAATTCTTTGTTAAGCATTTCCATTTGCAGCGCCATTTCAGAAGCCGCTTTCTTAATGGCTTCCTGCTCTAGCTGGCTTTTGGCCAGGCGCATTTTATCGGCCAGAATTTTCTCCTGGTTCTCGCCCTGTATTTTAATTAATTCTGCCTCTTTTGCCAATTGTGCTTTCTCGGCCTCAAACTTTTGCTTCTCCTCGTTGTACTTTTTTAAATATTTGCCCCTGATATCATCCTCTATCTTTTGCGACAGAGCATTCTCTATGGGAAACTCATGTTTACAATTGGGGCATGTAATTGTTGAATTGTTGCTCATAACAAAGTATGGTTTTATGTAAATTTACGCTTTATAGTTTTTTAATTTGTTTGTTTTTATTAAAACATTAATAACATGAAAGAACTGATTTTAATAAGACACGCTAAAAGCGATTGGGGGACCGAATTTTTGAAGGATATTGACAGACATTTAAACGAAAGAGGTTACAGCGATGCTTATTTATTAAGTGCCTGGTATCTTAAAACACAAATTTCTCCAGAACTTATTCTTTCCAGCACCGCTACACGTGCTTTAAATACCGCGCTTATCTTTGCAAGGGCCTTAGATCTTGATATGACAAATTTTGTGATGGACAAAAACATTTACGAAAGCACCGCCACAAAATTATTATCTATTTTAAAAAAACAAGATGATAAAAAAAAGTCGATTATGCTGTTTGGCCACAACCCAGGCATAACCAACCTTTGCAACGATCTGTGCAAGGATGTTTTTTTTGAGAACATTCCAACCTGCGGCATTGTGAGTTTAAAATTTGATACTAGATGCTGGGAAGATATTAAAGAAGAGAACGCAAAATTAAACTATCACCAATTTCCAAAAGACTATAAAAATTCTAATTAACATCCTATAAAAGCCTGATGAAGAAAAAAGAAGTTCCATATATTAACCGCGAAATTAGCTGGCTTTCATTTAACGAAAGAGTACTGCAAGAAGCCGCCGACCCAACAACCCCGCTCATTGAACGCTTAAAGTTCTTAGGTATTTTTAGTAATAACCGCGACGAGTTTTACCGCGTGCGCGTTGCAACCGTTCGTCGTTTAGCCAAACTGGGAAAAAAAGCTTTGGCTATTTATGATGAAGATCCAAAAGAATTATTAACACGCTTACAACGTAAAGTAATTGAACAACAAATTCGTTTTGAAAATATTTACCAGGAAATATTAAAAGAGCTGGCAATAAATGATGTATTTATTATTAACGAAAAACAATTAACCGCAACGCAGGCAACTTTTGTAAGGGATTATTTCCGCGATGAAATTGTTTCTACATTATTCCCGGTAATGATAGATGATACAAAACCTTTTCCTTTCTTAAAAGACAAAGCCAGTTATTTGTATTTAAAACTGGAATCGATCGTTAACAAACAAAAAAATAAATACGCCATCATCGAAATTCCTTCAAAAATTATTTCGCGCTTTGTGGTGTTACCCAAACAAGGTAACAAACATTTTATTATGATGCTGGATGATGCCATTCGTTTTAATACCGACCAGATCTTTGACGTTTTTGGGTTTAGGACGGTTGAATCGTACAACATAAAACTAACACGCGATGCCGAGTTAGATATGGACAACGATGTAAGCAAAAGCATGATCGAAAAGATTTCGAAAAGCGTGAAAGCCCGTAAACAAGGTCTGCCCGTACGTTTTGTATATGACGCCGCCATGCCAAACGATATGTTACGTTACACTATGAAAAAATTAGGAATGGCAAAAAAAGACA
>JAUXSA010000011.1 GCA_030681615.1 Bacteroidota bacterium | reverse complement strand
AGGCAGGGCCTTTATCGAAGGATAGTTTCGGCTTGCAGAGCGGGTAGGTTCACCTGCTTCCCACTTAGGAAAATTTACCGAGATAAATTTATCCTAATTACTCGTATTTATCAATTCTTTTTTCATCTGCTAAAGTAAAGGTAGAGCGGGTTATTATTTTATAAAAATCGTCTATTTTTCTGAAAATTGCAGGTAGATTAAAGCTACAGCAGCAACTGTCATTATAATTAAAGCCGCAAAGCCCAGCATATTTGTGAGTCTTCCATTCACATTATCCCCCATTATTTTTTTGTTGTTAGATATATGTAAGATGATGGCAATTAGGACAGGAGCAGTTAGTCCATATAGAATGGCTGTATAAATCAAAGATTGAATTGGCGTAATGCCTACGTAGTTTAATGATAATCCCAGTAACAACGAAATAGCAATGATGATATAAAATGCTTTGGCTTCATGAAATTTTTTGTCCAGGCCTTGTTCCCAACCAAAGGTTTCAGTTATGATATAAGAAATTGAACCACTCAATACAGGAATAGCGATGAGTCCTGTTCCAATTACTCCGATGGCAAAAAGCAGATAAGCAAGATTTCCAGCTAATGGTTTTAGTGCCATTGCCGCCTGTTCTACGGTGTCAATTTGGTGGATACCGCCTTTAAATAAAACAGTTCCAGTGGTAAGAATTATAAAATACATAACAAATCCTGAAACTGTCATTCCAAAGTCTACATCTTGGTTTATCTCATGAATTATCTTTTTATTTACAATCAAATGTTTCCTTTTGTTTTTCATTTCTTCAACCTCTACTGATGCTTGCCAAAAGAAAAGATAAGGTGAGATGGTTGTGCCAAGTATGCCTACTATAATAGCGATAAAATCTTTGTCAAATTTTATGGTTGGAATAAATGTTGCTTTCAGAATTTCGCTAAAATCTTGTTTATACAAAAACGGAACAATAAAATAAACCAACATTACAATGCACAAATATTTTAGAACTGCTGCGATTTTTTGGTAAGGCAGGTAGATGATTAAACCAAGAAGAATAATCGTGAAAAGCACACTGAAATAATTGGCATCTATGGCTGGAAATAGCAGATTTCCCACAGCACCCATGCCTGCAATGTCAGCACCAATATTCATTACAATGGCAGGAAAGCTAAACAATAGCATGAGGTATAGAATCGGTCTAGGATAGTGTTTTTTTAGTGTCCCCGTCAAACCTTGTGAGGTTACCAAGCCAATTCTCGCACACATCTGCTGAATAGAAGCCATAAGCGGAAAAGCAATAATGGCGGTCCATAAAGTGGCAAGTCCAAATGCAGCACCTGCTTGAGAATAAGTGGCAATTCCAGATGGATCATCGTCGCTTGCCCCTGTAACAAGTCCGGGGCCAAGTTTTTTCCAACTACTAAAAAGTTTAGATGAAAATGTTTTCTTTTTAATCATTTTTTCAGTCGTTGTTGAATGGTCGGCCAAAGCATCAGCTTTTCGACATTTTCATTATATACAAGCAAGATAAGGAGGATTTCCAATCTGACAAAACCAAATGTAATGTAGAAATTCTAAATATTCTATGTTAAAGAAAGAACATTAAATCGTGGCGGATTATGAATACAAAAACCATCTAACTTAAATATGACTAATGGGAAAAAGGAGACCAGCTAAGTTGGTAGAGCTTTTAATGGATACTTTTTTCTGCGGGTGAAACCTGCATTACACTTGCACGAAGGAAATATCCTTCGTGCAGCGGGATAATTAGATTTTTGGAGCCTTGTTCTTTATTCACATTATTTTTTCAAAATATAAATTCCTTACCCGACCGTTTGAAACTTTAAATCCTGTAATTATTTTCTCGGAATTTCTGATAAATTCAACTTGCCCAAAAAACCAGGCCTCGCCATTAAAAATATCTTCTTTAACCGGACTCAAATTAAAATCACTCAATCTGCTATTTGAAGCAACCAGCTTATTTACAACAACATTAAAATGGAAGGTTGTTGATAGCTCTTCACTATAAAATTTGCCGGAGAAGTCTGAAAGGCTAACCGCTGACTTGTCAAACTCCTTTAATCGAGGTGCTTCCATAATTTGACCCCCCTGATGAAGTTTTAAAAGTTTAATATTTTTTCCTTCATTAGGTATAAACTCAATTTTTGCATCGACTCCTTTCACTAAAAACGCTGTATTGGATGTAGGGTTCAAAGCAAACTTAGGCTGTCCGGTTGCTTGAACAAATAGTTCATTATCAGCAGTGCTAATAGTTATAATAAACCCCGGTCGCAGCTCAAATTCTCCAACATATGTTTTAAATATATTGGGATCAACAACAAAAACCCCCGGAGCTATATCTTTCTTAGGTTCATGGAGCTTGTCTTCCTTTTTTAACTTATCCTTAAGATATATATCTACAATCTGATGAGCAATTTTTCCAGAGTTAAATTCAGCTGAATTACTAAATACCACGACTGCAAAATTTTCGTCAGGAAAACGAGTTAAATACGAGCGGTATCCGGCGTCGGCACCTCCATGTTGTATTTCTTTTAATCCTTTATAGGTACCAACAAATTGACCTAGAGCTCCTCCAAAAGTTTTGCCATTGTTCAGCATGGAGAGCTTATTCATTTTATTTATTATTGTTGAATCTCCTACTTTTATATTATTAAAATTCATTGCCCATAAGCTCAAATCCTCAACTGTGGTAAAAAGACTTGTTGCACCTGCATTGGCATAATTTAAAACGCTCTTTTTGTAACCTCCTGATGCATTTTGATAAGAATAGGCTCTGTTCTGAACAATCTTTTCGTGATCATCGTAGAAAAGAGTACTGCTCATATTTAGTGGCTCAAATATGCTTGTTTTGGTGAATTCTGCAAAAGACACTTTTGATATTCTGGAAACAACTTCTGCCAACAGGGTAAAACCGGTGTTACAATACACATATTCTTCACCTGGATTAAAGTTGAGTTCCTTTTGCTTACTCACCAGTTTTAGTATGTGTTCTTTAGTTATTACATCGTCCATTCTCCAACCTGCCATGGATAATAAATTCCATTGATCTCTTAAGCCACTGGTATGCGAAGCCAGGTGCCTCAAAGTGATTTTCTTTCCAAAATCCGGCACTTCAGGTATATATTTCCTGATGTCATCTTCTAAACTTAGTTTACCCTGTTTTTCTAATAACAGAATAGAGAAAACGGTAAATTGTTTCGATACTGAAGCTATGTGAAACACTGAATTGGGACTCACAGGTATGTTATATTCCATATTTGCGAGACCATACCCTTTTTTATAAATTATTGCCCCATCTTTAATTATTGCCACAGCAGCTCCCGGGGTATTGTCGGTATCCCATTGTGCAAAAAGTTGGTCAACTTGTTCATTTGGCTTGATGGCCTTTGGCTTGATGCTTTGAATTGACAATTCATATTCGCCAACATGATTTTTTTCATCAATGGATTCAATTTCAAGCAGATACTCACCTTTTTTATCAGAAGTAATGGTAAATAATTCATAGCCGTTTCTATGGTTAGGGCTGTCAAATTCCTCTAGTTTTTCTTTTTGATCATTGTAGGTTGTAACTTTTAAATCTATTCCTTTTTGCAATAATTTAAAAAACACAAATTGGTTTTTATTTAAATTGATTGTGTATTGATGCTTTTCACTCGTGTCGAATTTTGAAGAAACTAGCTTGTCTTTTGCGATTTCTCCTTTTTTAATCTGAGCTTGTAAAATACTTATAGGAAAAAATAAAAAAAGCAGGAAAGAGAATTTAAGAATTGAATTTTTCATAATAATTGGTTTTTAATTTTCCGGATGTCAGTATCACACTTTGTGGGACATTTGTGAAAAAACAACCCTTACAAAAATAAGGAAAAGCATTTAAAAATAAGCAGATTTAAAATTTATTAATATATCAAACACGCATTATTCTGCCTTGTCCATTCAATAAAAAACGGACGGATAAATAGCTTCTAAAATTCCTTTTTGAAAACGTCGGAAATAAACAATAATTGGCATTCCTGCGGGTGTAACCCGCATTTCACCCGAACGAAGGATGTATCCTTCGTACAGCTGGGTTCTTCTATCGATCTTACTTAGCTCTTCGACATCTTCCCGATGTCGAAGCAAGATAGGAAGGATTTCCAATCCGACCAAAGGCTACTCAAATGAGACTACTGAATATTTAATCATTCAAACA
>JAUXSA010000007.1 GCA_030681615.1 Bacteroidota bacterium | reverse complement strand
CTGGTTAATAAAATTATTTTGCGAAACAATAGAGAGACCTTCGTGTAGCCCTGTTCTGTCTGACGTACGGCCCCTCGCACCCAGAGTTACAAGTATCGAAAAAACAACAAAAACAAGAACAGAAAAAATTAAGTTCATGTTGTTTTCAGTTGCGATGCGGGATTTAAATTTGTTATACAGAACTTTCGCGATTTTTACAAAAACAATAGCAATAGCAATGTATAATAACAAATAACCCCAATAAGAAAAACTGCCGAAGATCATGCCTACAATAAAACCGGGATCTTCATTCCATAACAACGCATTTTTATTTAAATGATTTCCGAATTGCGAAAAGTACGGTAGGTTAACAATGCAAACAAAAAAATAGATCAATTCTAAAATTAAAAAAGAATAAAAACCAAAAACATAAATAGCTTTTATCTTATGTTTTAAAAAATGACTGATAGAAAAAATAATTGTGGGCAAAAAAGCGATCCAGCAAAACACAGCGGTATCAAATTCAAGGCCCATACGAAAAGCCATGAGTTTTTCAAAAAATGGAACCTCCCCCACATCAGAAGAACGATTTCCAAAATAAAAAATGAAACGGATAACAAAAAAGAAAATCAGGTTTAATAAATATAGCTTTATTAAAAACTTAATGTGTGCCGGAATTTTTTCGATCAACCTATCAAGCATTCAAAAGTTCTTTGGCGTTCTTTAGTGCAGATTGTGTAGGGTTACCGGTGCTTAACATTTTAGCGATCTCGGTAATACGTTCTTCTTTATTTAGTTGTTTAATATGCGATACGGTTTTATCAGCTTCATCATTTTTGTAAACAAATAAATGGTGGTTACCCTTACTTGCCATTTGTGGTAAATGTGTAATGGTAACCACCTGCATGGTGTTGCCCATTTTTAAAAGTATAGTACCAATTTTATCTGCTACATCGCCGCTCACTCCCGTATCTATCTCATCAAAAATAATAGTTGGCAATTGTTTTTTAGATGCAAGTAAGGCTTTTAAACATAACATCAAACGCGATAACTCTCCGCCGCTGGCCACTTTGTGCAACTCGCTTAAAGCAACGCCTTTGTTGGCAGAAAATAAAAATTTAACCTGATCGAACCCATTCGCGGTTAACTCTTTTGTTTGACTGATATCAATTTTAAAATTCGCGTTTTGCATCGATAGATCTGAAAGAATTTCCTTTACTTGTTGTTCAATATCTGCAATTGCTTTCGTTCTTGTAGTAGTTAATTTTTTCGCAATGGCAACACAAACCGTATTTAATTTATTAATTTGTTTTTGCGTTTCGTTAATGTCTTTTTCTATGGACTCGAATTGCGTCAACTTATTTTCAATTTCTGTTTTAACGCTAAGTAGGTCTTCTTCCGTATTTACATTATGCTTTTTTAACAGGCGGTTCAATTTATCCAGCTTAGCATTTACCTCGTTTAATTTTATGCTGTCAAAATTCACTTCTGTTTCTGCATCCTCTAATTCTGCTGCAAGATCTTTTAATTCGATGTAAGCAGAGTTGATCCTATCAAAAAATTCTGAATAATTTTTCCCGTATTTTGAAAGGGCCTGTAAATTTTGTTTGGCAATGGCTAAAGCTTTTAATACATTTTCTTCGCCGCCATTAATACTATTCGCAGCGTTTAATAAAGTACTTTTTATAGTTTCGGCATTTTCTAAAGCCGCGCTTTCTTCTTCTAACGTTTTTAAGGCGCCGGTTTTAATTTCTGATTCTTCTAGCTCATTAAACAAGAATTGAAAATAATCCAGTTCTTTTTTTGCCTGCGTTTCTTGTTCTAATAAATTTTTTAGAACGGTGTTCAGTTTATTTAATTTTCCAAACTCGGTTCTGTATTCTTTAAAATCATTTAAACTTCCCGCAAAAGCATCCAGCACTTCTAACTGAAAATTAGTTTGATTTAATAATAAAGTTTGGTGTTGCGAATGAATATCAATTAATTTTTCGGATAATAATTTTAAACTGTTCAAACCAACAGGTGTATCGTTTAAAAAACTACGCGATTTTCCTTCGGTGCTAATTTCTCTCCGCAACAAAACAGTAGTTTCAAAATCAAGGTCGTTCTCTTCAAAAAAACTTTTTAACTCTAATCCTTTTGTATCAAACTCTGCTTCAATGATGCATTTTTTGTTCTTGTTTTGTAATGCCGCCAGATCTGCTCGATTGCCGAGAACCAGCCCAAGTGCCTCTAAAAAAATTGACTTCCCCGCGCCAGTTTCTCCGGTAATTACAGATAGTTTTCCCGGAAAGGAAACGTCCATCTCATTTATTAAGGCAAAGTTGCTTATGTATAATCGTTTTAACATTGATCTAAAATTCGGAAATATTCTTAAAATTACGCAAAATAGTTTTTCACGGCGCTAATACTTTTACAGTTAAAAGCTACTGTTTTTGCACGATGACCGACATTTCCATTCCGCAATAATATCGCTCCATAAAATTACGCATCATTTTATCGGCCCATTTATTTTTAATATAGGTTTCGCAGGCATAAGAACCAAGCCTGCTCAGCTTTAAATTATTTAAACTGCAGTAAACTTTAAATGTTTTTGCAGAATATTCGCAAACATTGTATGGTTTTCTTAATGGCGATGTAAAGGGAACTACTTTTGTAAACGTAAACCTGTAAATAAATAACAAAATGCTTTTGTAAAGCCAGCGTTTGTTAACGGTTTCTAAATGCAGGTAACCGCCCGGTTTTAGCCAGACAAGGGCTTTTTGAATGGCTGCATGCGGCTCAGAAAAATGATTTAAAGGTTCCAGAAAAATAAAATCAAACTTTTCTTTTTCAAAGTCGCAGTCTTCAAACGATCTGTTGAATGATCTTTCAACCTGCGTTAATTTGTTTTGGTTGGCAAAATCGTATAATTCTTTTTTTGGTTCTATAGAATAGACTTCGAATCCCGCTTGCCGCAACACATAAGCTGCGCGACCAATACCCGAACCAACATCCAAAACCTTTGCCCCGGCTTTTAACTTAGCCGTGTGTTTTAAAAAGTCGATGATATCTGCGTGCGCCCCTTCATAATTTCCAAGATCTGAATGTGCCTGCGCTAAAGTGAGTAATGAATCGTCTTCCACAAAGCTGTCAACAGGCAACACTGCCGGCGGGTGGTTATAAACCAGGTCGCAACGCTTGCAGCAATAAACTTTTGTAGCATTACTGTAATCTCTTCCCGGAAAAAGACCCTGTGTTTTATTTAACCTGTACCCAAGAAATGCGCTTTCATTTTCGATCAAACATAGCGGACATTTATTAATCTTTCCGGGGTAATTCATAAAGTACTTTGTTAGCTCAAAACCGAAGCCAATATCGCACAATTTCAACGTTTAAAAGCAATTTTTAACAAAAAAAGGCGTTGTTTTTTAACCCGTAACATACGCTTACTCAGTGCTTAACTGCTTTAACTCAATAAATGGTCGTTTTTTTGGTTTTTTTTAAGGTATCTAAACTTTATACCCAACGTAATAGTCTATATATACGTAATAGTTAAAAATACCCCAATTATGAGACAACTCAAAATAACCAAACAGATCACCAACCGTGAAACCGCTTCGTTAGATATGTACTTGCACGATATTGGTCGTGTTGAATTAATTACTGCCGAAGAGGAAGTAATTTTAGCGCAAAAAATAAGGATCGGCGATCAACGCGCTTTAGATAAATTAGTGCGTGCTAATTTGCGTTTCGTGGTTTCTGTTAGTAAACAATACCAAAACCAGGGCTTAAGTTTGCCCGATCTTATAAACGAAGGAAACTTAGGTTTAATAAAAGCCGCTCAACGTTTTGATGAGACCCGCGGATTTAAATTTATTTCTTACGCCGTTTGGTGGATCCGTCAAAGCATTTTACAGGCTTTAGCAGAACAAAGTCGTATTGTGCGTTTACCATTAAATAAAATTGGTGCCATTAATAAAATAAATAAAACCCTTTCTAAAATGGAGCAGGATCTTGAAAGAGAACCAAGCTACGATGAGTTAGGTGAAGTTTTAGAAATGCTGCCACAGGATATACAAGACACCATGCGTAACAACAATCGCCATTTAAGTATGGACGCACCTTTAACTTTAGGTGAAGATGGCGGAAGCATGTACGACCTTATGACAAACGAAAGTTCGCTAAGTCCGGATAAAGAATTAATTGGCGAAAGTTTACAATTAGAAATTACACGCGCTTTATCTACTTTAACAGAACGTGAAGCAGATGTTGTGAAATTATTCTTCGGCCTTGGTGGAAAACACGCGCATTCATTAGAAGAGATAGGTGAAAAATTTGATCTTACACGTGAGCGTGTACGCCAGATAAAAGAAAAAGCAGTACGTCGTTTAAAGCACGGCAGCAGAAGCCGTTTATTAAAAGCATATTTAGGATAAAAGGAACGGGAAGATGTAAAAGGGAAAATGTAATATGTTTTTTTAGTTTAGCATTCTTTTTCCTTCTTACATTTTCCTTTTTCTCTCAGCATTCATAGTTAAGTTCCACAAAAAATCCATTTGATGTCAGGTCAAATGGGTTTTTTAATTTTATTCGGTTTCTTAACCTAATTCTTCTTACTTTTATAATCAAATTTACTGATTATGAATACTACAAAACCAAAAAAATCGCTTTTCCGCCGCATTATGAAATGGAGTGGCATCTCGTTATTATTAATTATTATTTTATTAATAGCAGCGCCTTTTATTTTTAAAGACAAAATTATTGCCATTGTAAAAGAAGAGGCCAATAATAATTTAAACGCGAAAGTAGATTTTGGTGAATTTGATCTTACCTTATTTTCGTCTTTTCCTGATTTCAGGTTCAAAATAAATAAAGTAAGTGTAATTGGTGTTAATGAGTTTGAAGGAGATACACTTGCATACATTACTACACTAAGCACCGATATTAATTTAAAATCGGTTATCAGCGGCGGTCCTTATGGTGTAAACTCCATCGTCATTGATAAAGCCCGCATTTTTGGAACAGTTTTAAAAGATGGTAAGGCCAGTTGGGATATTGCAAAAGCAGGTCCTGATTCTGCCGGCGCAGCACCTGCAGATACAAGCGCTCCTTCAAAATTCTCGGTTAAATTAAAAGAATTTAAAATTAAAGAAGCGCACATTGTTTATGATGACCAACAAGGTGGCATGTATGCGAAATTGGAAAATTTTAATTATGATTTGAATGGCGATTTTACACAGGATAATTTTGTGCTAAGTAATTTACTAGACATTGCCAAAACAACCTTTAAAATGGGAGGCGTTGCTTATTTAAATGAGGCACACACACATTTAAAAGCAGATCTTGATATGGATATGCCTAAAATGAAATTCACGTTTAAAGAAAATGAATTTAGTTTGAATGATCTGCATTTAGGTTTTGATGGTTTTGTAGAAATGCCTGACACCAATATTAAAATGGACCTTAAGTTCCACGCAAAAGAAACTGAGTTTAAAGCCATTCTTTCTTTAATTCCATCTGTGTACTCTAAAGATTTTGCTTCGGTAAAAACAGCGGGTAAATTAGCTTTGGATGGTTATGCAAAAGGAACATACAACGCTGCACAAATGCCGGCCTTTGGTGTTAACTTAAGTATTAAGGATGCCATGTTCAAATACCCAAGCTTACCAAAATCGGTTAACAATATTAATATAGATGTAAAGGTGTTAAACCCAACCGGTGTGTTAGATGCAACTACAGTTGATGTAAATAAATTTCACATGGAGTTAGCGGGTAACCCAATTGATATTACAGCGCATGTAAAAACACCTATCTCTGATCCGGGATTACGTGCAGAATTTTTAGGAACTATAGATCTTGCCTCTGTTAAAGATTTTGTGCCAATGGAAAAAGGCGATGACCTAAGTGGTACTATAAAATCAAACATCAGCCTTGCTGGTAACATGAGTTCTATCGACAAAAAAGAATATGATAAATTTAAAGCAAGCGGTTCGTTACAAATTGATAAAATGAATTATAAAACAGCAAGCGTAGCATACGATATTCATTTAAACACCATGCTTTTAAATTTTACAACACAGTTTGTTGAGTTAGCAGCCTTTGATGCCAAGCTTGGTAAAAGCGATATACAGGCAAAGGGTAAAATAGATAACCTCCTTCAATATGTATTTAAAAGCGACCTGATAAAAGGATCGTTTGCAATTAACAGTACATTAATGGATCTGAATGAATTAATGGGTCCGCCTACACCAACCACTGCGGCTGCAACAACTACAGCCGCGCCAACATCAACCGCTTCTACAGGTGTTGCTGCTGTGCCTGCAAATATTGATTTTAATTTAGATGCAAAAATTGGTAAAGTACTTTACACCAATTTAATTTTAGATAACCTGGCTGGTAACATTGTTGTGCGTAACCAAAAAGTAGACATGACCAATTTGCACATGAACACTATGGGTGGTGCGTTAACCATAAATGGTTTTTACGAAACATCTAACATTAAAAAACCAACAACCGGTTTAAATTTAAAAGTGGATAATTTTGATATCCAGGAAACATTTAAATCGTTTAACACGGTGCAAAAATTGGCGCCGGTTGGCCAATATGCAAAAGGTAAATTTACTGCAACATTAGAGAACTTTAATACGTCTTTAAATGATAAAATGGAACCGGATCTAAACGCTGTAAAAGCAAATGGTACTTTTAAAACAGCTAAAGTAAATGTTGGCGGTTTCCCTCCGTTTGTAAAATTAGGTGAAGCTTTAAAGATCGAACAGCTTAAAAGTATGGACGTGGATAATCTTTTAGTGAACTATCAAATAAAAGATGGCCGTGTAGTAATGGCACCATTTGATACCAAGGTGGCTAACATACCAGCCAACATTAGCGGTAGCACCGGCTTTGACCAGACCATTGATTACAAATGGAAAATGGAAATTCCTAAAGCTATGTTTGGTGGCGCAGCAAATTCTGCCCTTACAAGTTTATTGGCACAAGGTAATGCAGCAGCAGGAACAAATGTTGCTGTTGGCGATAAAATAAAAGTAACCGCTTTATTTGGCGGAACTGTTATGAAACCTGAAATTAAAACCAGCTTAAAAGACGATGTAAAAAGCACCGTTGCTACTGTAACAACACAGGTTGTAAATAATGCCATTGATAAAGCTGCAGAAGAAGCACAAAAAATATTAGATGATGCGAAAGCGCAATGCGAAAAACAAAAAGCAGAAGCACAAGCCACTGCTGATAAACAAAAAGCGGATGGTTATGCAGAAGCAGATAAATTAGTAGAGCAAGCAGGTAACCCAATTGCAAAAATCGCTGCTAAAAAAGCTGCAGAAGCTGCTAAGAAAAAAGTAGATGAAAAAGTGCAGAAGATAGTAAATGATGCTGACGCAAAATGCCAACAAACAATTGCAGACGCACAAGTAAAAGCTGCTGCAAAAGCTGCTGAGAGTAAGAAATAGAAGACACTGTCACGTCGAGTACGGCAAAAGTCTTGAAGACTTTTGAGCGGGTATGTGTGTTAGATTTCTGCCTCTTTGAATTTTTGTATCGAGACGCCGTTCTCGATACGATTTTTGCAAGAACAGGCAAAAATCTACTCGAACTGACAGACAAATAATATAAATTAAAACCCTCGCCAAATTGGTGAGGGTTTTTAGTTTTCAGTTTTGAATTGATTCGATGTGTGTTACTCCTTCACAACCTTCCTCGTCTCCGTCTTATTCTTCGAAACAACTTTCAAAAAGTAAACGCCTGCTGTGATGTTGGAGAGATCAACTTCTACTAAACCGTTTGATATAGTTTCGTTGCGGGATAATAATTGTTTACCGCTTACGTCGTATAAAAACAGATCAACGTTGGTTTCGTTATTATAGAATTTAACGGTCATTTTATTTTCCGCAGGTTGTGGGTAAATAGTTTGTATTAAACCAGAAACATTGCTCTCATTGTTTTTTAATGAAGTAGTAATAGTGCTGCAAGGTGCAGACGTGCAAAATTTAGAAAGCATCCTAACGTATGCGGCATTGGTGTAAATTCCTGCCTCACTAATCGTCCACGAGTTTAATGGCCAGCTATCGTTAAAATCTTTATACGATTTTTGTATAGGTTGTCCCATTGGCGGTGTAACGTTTGTGGTGCACAAAGCATTAACCGTTGGGTTACCGCAAGAACCCGGACAACAAGGATCCAACGCATAACCGGGGTTTGGTCCACCCGGAATATATCCCGGAGGCGGGCCATAAGTTGATACGCCAACTTCATCCCAAAGTGCACTACCTTCATGAAACCAACCGTGATAAAATTGTGTCACCGAATTTTCGGCACCATAACTTGCCATATTACTTAAATAGGTTTTTGAATTTGGATTAACTCCATGCATATAATGTACAAAACCCGAAGCGGCATTTTTATAGTTGGTTGCGTTGGCTGCATTCAATGAATATACGTTCATGTTTAAGAACATATTACCTTGCTTCGATTTTGTCTGGTTAGAGTTCCAGGTATAATTATTATTTGCCAGCCATGCCCTGTAAGCATCTGTTTTATTGGTATAAGCCGGCAGGTTATCTGCATTATTAGTTTGCATAGAACTTGTGTAAGCATTTAAAATAGCTGTACACACAGCAGGCGTAGCTCCCGGAATTTTTGTGTAATATAATAAAGCATCCTGCTCAGGCCCTTCAAAAGGATAAGCAAAGGTCCACATTAATAAATGTACGTTGGTATAATTGGCGTCAACAAAACTTTTATATGTTGCGTTGCCGGTTAAAGCGTATAAATAAATGGCTGCGCATACTTTGCGGGCGTCGCGCTCGTAAACAGATATTTCCTGTTCGCCCGCCGCCAATAAGCCTGTATTATAAAAAGTAACACTTGGATTGGCCACCGCCCAGGTGTATGCATTTACAGCTGCCGCTTGCAATGAGTTAGAATAAGCTGTTTGCGCAGCCGTGGTAAATTGCATAGCAGCCAGCGCAAAAATAGCCGCAGATGTTAACGCTGCAGAAGTATTTGCCGGGCCATATCTTCTAAAAGCAACATCAGCACTTGGCGGACTAACACCACCACCGCCAACTACGGAAAGCACCGAACCGTTGGGTTGTTGCATCTTTAAAAGCCAATCCAATTCATATTTTATTTCATCCAAAAGATCGGGAACGCCGTTACCTGTTTCAGGGATATTATAATTATCCATCCAGATCAACGGATTTTCTTCATAGGCTAATAAAAGATCGGTCATGGTGCTCCATGTAAAATTCACATACTTATTATAATCGCCGGCATCGTGCCAGCCACCGCTTAAATTTTTAGAGGTAGAAATGTTGGTGTTATTATACAACCTGCAATCCAGATCCTGTTGCGTTCCTGTATGGCAAGTACCATCGGCCCAACCAGTGCCAGCTGCAGTAGCTGTTTTTGCAGAACCACAACGCGCGTAGTAATACATGCGCACCGCCTGCGTTAAAACAGGATTGTAAACACAATCGTTTATATCAAAACGGTAAGAACCTACATTATTGGTAACATCATAAATATAATAAGAGCCTTGCACGGTATACGTAGAAAAATCAAACCACCAGGCCTTGTCGCCGCTTTGTGCTTGTGTAGCACCGCCATTCCAGGGTGTAATGCTGCTTGTATAAACTACTGCGTCGGTTACCCAGTCGCGCACCTGATACGTAGCGCCGGGCGCGAAAGGTGTGCCGTTATTGTAACCTGTAATTGGGTTAGAGATAACCGCGATCTTTTGCGCAGTTAGTTTATAACCAAACTGATCGGTTTTAATAAACTGAACTGTAACTGTTGGTGATGCGCTAATGAAAATGCTAAAAAGCATAATTAATGCGAGGAAGTAGTATTTATTTTTCATGGATCGTGATTTTAGTATTATTATTCAGAACCTTTGATTAAATTTAATATTAATATTTGAATAAGAAAAGATATTTTTTCTATTCAATAGATTTGAAATAACAATAAGTTGTCACTTCGAGTAGATTTTTGAAAAAAATCATATCGAGAAGCATACAGAGAAGTCGTTCTCGATACGCTCCGCTACTCGAACTGACAATAAAAATTAGAAACAAACGTCTTTAAACTATGGTTGAAAATAAATTCATACAACAGCTGGAAGAATCTTTCCAATCAAAAGATTACAGCTTGTTCACACGGCGCAGCCTCGATCTTACAAACGATTATCAATTACCCGAAACTTTGGTAAGCGAGATCTTTGAACTTAGAAAAAACTATTTAAGCATTATTGAGATCAATCCTACACAACAGGATGCAATTACGGGCGCTGCTTTGCAGGTATTAGAAAAAATAAAATCGCAGGATGCTACATTGGTAAATACTACCAATACTACTTCTGATATTGTTTTTAAAGCGCTGGATATTACCAAACAATTTCACAGCGGGCGCAACCCTTTTAAATTACATCCTATTTCTTTCGAATTAAAATTAGGGCAAATTACCGGTGTTGTTGGTGAGAACGGAAATGGTAAAACAACGTTATTGCGTATTGTGTCTGGACAACTTTCTACAGATACAGGAAGTATTGAATTTCCGGCATTAGGAACATTTTCAAATAATTGGTACGAGGCAAAAAATAAATTTGCTTTTATACCTCAACGTATTCCAAAATGGCATGGTACATTATTAGAGAATTTATTGTTCTTTGCTACTATTCACAATATTACCGGTGAACAAAACTTAAAACAGATAGATTATATTTTATTCCGTTTGGGTCTGGATAAATTCCGTGATCTAACCTGGGGTCAGATTTCGAGTGGTTACCGTATGCGTTTTGAATTAGCCAAGATGTTATTGTGGCGTCCGCACTTATTAATATTAGATGAGCCCTTGGCTAATTTAGATATTAATGCGCAACAATTATTTTTGCAGGATCTGCGTTTCTTTGCGCAATCGCAAAGCAACCCGTTATCAATTATTCTAAGTTCGCAACAGTTGCACGAGATAGAACGTATAGCAGATAATATCATTTTTATTCGCCAGGGAAAAACAATTTACAACGGCAAACAAATTGATTTTGGAATTGACCGTGCAGTAAATAATTACGAAGTGGCAGGAAATTTTACTTTGCAACAACTACAAAATTGTTTGCAGGAAAGTAACGGTTATAAAATTGAAGATGCGGGAACCGCCTTTATTATCAGTTGCAGTATTGATGTAAAATGGTTTGATGTATTGTCGATCATTCAAAAGAATGGATTAGAATTAAATTATTACAGGGACATCAGTCAAAGTACCCGCCAATTATTTCATAAAGATATTTAATATGTTTAAAAAAATAGCTCCCGGTTTTTTAAACCGCATCGACACGTATTTGCTTACCAATTATCCCATTGTGTGGATCAGCAAGATCCATTATGTATTATGGTATGGTTTGCTATTATATTTAATTTCAACGTTGATTGGTTGTTTTGTGCCCATTGATCTTACAAGCAGGGCCGACTCTGGCTTGTGGTTCTTATTATTAAGCGTGCTCTCATTTATACTTTCATGGTTTTGGGGTTACCGTTATTTGATCTTTAATAAAGAAAAGAATTTTGGGAATTTAAAATTTGGCGACGAGTACAAGAATTTCTTTTTAGTATTTTTTTGTGTAACTATCTTTGCCTGGTTTGCTTCGCCCTTTGTAATAAGTTACAATACAAAAATGGCGCACCTGTTTACCGACGAGGAAATTATGCAGGATGTAAATACCTTAAATGAAATAGAGCCTTATGTTGTAACCAATTATTATTCTTATGAGAACAGTTATGATACCACAAAAAAACAAACCTTTTTTAATGTAAATAAAATTTATTCTTATAATAATTACACACCTTACCAATATTTAAATGATACGTTACAATTCCCAAAACTGGTTAGCAGTTTCCAAATAAGGACCAACTACAAACCAATTTCAGATCTCAACGTTGTGAAAGAAAAAATAGGACGACACGTTTCTATCTGTGAAAAATATGGTGTGTATCCAGGTTTTGATGTGAACGAAATGGCCGCCAGATATATTAAAGCGCAAAAAACCGGTTGGATAAGTATTGATGAAATGAGTTTAGGAAATGATTATCACAAAGAAGAAATGCGCACTGCTTTTAATAATTTATTTGAAGCAAAATTTGGAAAACTCTTTATTTGGGATAAGGATTTTTTATGGGGCATGTTCTATGCCATTTTTTCGCTGACCTTGTTATTAGTTCTGTTTAAATTAAACTACTGGCAACAGTTTTTAATAATGGGCATTGTTTGCGCTTTATATCCTTTAATTGCATTTATACTGTCGCAGATCTTTTTTAAGAGTTCGAGCTCCGAACATTCTTTCCAATGGTTCGTCTTTTTATTGTTTATTACAACCATTGCAAGTTTATTTATATCAGCTAAACAGGAAAAAACCTTTAAACCCTTCTTTAATATTTTAAACCAATTGTTTTTTCTATTGGTTATTTATATGCCCATGATGGTAGTGCATTATTTACGTCGTTATACAAATATATTCCACGACCACTTTTCATATAACTATGCCTACGCAGCCGCAAAAACAGAAGTAAATATGTATGGCAAAAAAATTGAGATCTATGATTATACTTATTATTTAGATCAGTATTTATACTCTTACTGGCAGCAACAATATGATCTTTGGTTTACGCTAGCCAAATGGGTTCCAATACTACTTTTCTTTTTGTGTTTACCATTCATGAAAAAACTATTCGTAAAGCAATTGGCGTTGCCGAGACGGACGTAAATAAAAAGAGCCTCTAAAAAGAGACTCTTTTTTTAAGAAAATTTATTTGCTTTTTACTTATATACACTTGATGCATTAACTGTCTGCCCGCATCCTTTTCCATCTGATTCAATTAAAATTACATCTGTGTCATCGAACTGCAAATTGTTGTTTTGGCGTGGTTTACCTTTTCTTACTCGGTCTCCAGAACATTCAAATTGTTTTTTTTCTCCTGGTTTTAATCGAGTAGATACACCTTGACCATGGCGTAATAATAAGTCTATTGCCAAATCATTTACAAGAGTAATTTTTGCTTGACCAGCCTTTCTGTCAAGTTGAGCTTTTACCCTTTTCCCTTCGGCAGTATTCCAATAATTACCGTTTACAGAATCTATAGTAAATTGGTATCTTTCTTTAGCTGCTATACGTTTATCAATTTTTGCTTTGTTGTTTGCCTGCCATGCCGGTAATAACTCACTTTGTTTTTTAAACGCTTCATCTAAATATTTTTGAAGGGTTTCTTTATGGTTCGCTTTTTCCATTTCCTTTGCAGCACCGAATGCTTTTTTTGTTAAGCCAAATCCTGATAGTTGTCCTTTCTTAAAACATTTTTCTATAACATAACTATCCTTATTTTTCCATTTGTCAAGAATGTAAACCCACTCATCGAGTATCACCATTCTGTGCTGCTCTCTTCTTTCAATATAATCCCAGCCCCTCATACATGTTTCAGTATTTAATCGTCCCCAAACATAGGTTGCAGGAAAAGCTTCTTCATCAGGATAATAATTATCGGTTGACGTTTTTTCGGCTTGTTTAATTTCGATCTCTTTAAAATTAACCTCGTACGGCTTAAAAGTAAAGGTCCAAACTTCTTTATTGATTCCAGCGTAAGTGTAATTACCGCCACTCTCATTTATAACATAACTCATAAATGGCCCGTCGCCCATTTTAGTAGCCTTAGCTGTTTGATCTTCCTGAGCGTTTAATAAACCTCCAACAAGGAGGCAAGTGCTAAATAAAAAATTCTTTGTTTTCATAAATTTAATTTTGAGTAAAAGTAATATGTATTGCTTCTGCTTACATATAAACTTTAGCAATAGACATTTTGATTTAGGAATGGATTTTTCTATTTAAAATCGGTATAGTTAAATGTTTTACCACAGTCATCAACTGAAAGTTCCTTGATCAGTTTCATGTCGGCCTTTTTTCCGGTAAAAGAATAATAGGCTTTTCCTTTTTCACATCTAACAGTTGCTTTAGAACCCGGGCTCGTACTACTCACCCAAGCAGCATTGCTTCCAGAGTGAATATACAGTCTTTCACCTGGTCTATCTTTACCCATCATGTCATAACTAAAATAAACACTTCCAGAAAAGTCAGCTTCGGAAGAATTATTTGTGGCGGTAGAGTTAGATTTTGTTGTACTTGTTTTTTGCTTATTTGTATTAACGGCATTAGAAGCAGTTTCTGTATTAGCTGAGGCCTCGCCTTTCCAATTATTTTTTAGATCAATATCAAATAACCATAAATGTGATTCAAATGGCTTTTGTCTTTTAGATTCTAATATCAGAAACTGTTTTAACTCAGGAACGTATTGAAATGATCTTATGCTCCAATTCATTCCTAATTGATTTGTGGGGCTAAATTCTTTATAATAATGACCATAATCTTTACTATAAGTTGTTTCAATAAAATCGGTTGAAGTAATAGCCATCGAATTTTCATCTGCGTAGAATAATGCAGGTTGATCGGCAAACATCCGTGTTCTGCCATCGGTTGTTGAAACAGATTCGGTAAGTGTAGAGTATGCCCATAACCCGTAAATATATCGTCCGCAAATAATATAACCACTCCCATTTGGATTTTGAATAATTCTTGGATTTTCATAAGCAGAAAAGTATATCTCCTCTTGTTTGTCCATTGTTAATGAGCCACCCTCAGAGCTTCTGCCCCATTTATCCTTGCTTAATTTATAAATTACCTTATTTCTAAAATCTTCGCCTTTTAAATTAAATTTAATCAGGCCGTATTCAACATATTCCAATCCTTTTTCAGGTGAAAAATCACTTTTTATGTTTCTTACATTTGACTTCATCATACAAACAATGTTTCCCTTACTATCCTCTATCATATCTGTGAGCATGTAAGCATCTGCTATTGCATAGGTTTTCTTCCATAACGATTTTAATTCATTACCTGAAAAGGAGGCCGTTGGATTAATTTTTTCAAAAGTTGTACGGTTCAAAGCACTTTCGTCAGTTTCCCGAGCGTCGAATCCAACAATCAGATTATTATCTTTGGTTGCTACTAATTGAGGATTTTGCGACGAAAATTCAGGATGGATTAAAAATTTTACAGACTTATTGTTTTTCTGATCCCATATGGTTAAATATAAATTTTTAACCCCTTTGCCATAAAAGCGGCCGGTTAGCAGTGCAATCTTTCCATCTTTCAATTCAGCAATGTCTAAAAGCTGTCCTTCTACTTTAGTTTTACTTTCACTTTTGATTGAAGTACCACTTATTTCTTTTATGTAATTAATATACCCGGACTTTACTATAAATTCATTTGTTGAAGTTTTAAAAACTCTATCGGAAAACCAGTCACTATTTGTTGAATAATTTTCTTTAAAGCTTTTTGAATCTAATCGAATATTATATGCTAATCCCTTTGAATTTCCACCAATAAATTTTCCATTCATATAATATATGTCAGAGAAGTCATCATTTAACCTTCGGTCAATGACATTGGATTTGCTTATTTGCAATCCGATTGATGACACAGTAGGCAAAGATTGAAGCGTTTTTGCATCCGTAATATTTTTTAACTTTTCCTTCGCTAGCCAGTTTTCTTTCTCTTGGGCGGTGTTATTTTCTTGAGCATTAAAAATAAGCGTGCTAAAAATTAAAACGAATAACCATACTTTTCTCATAAATTATTTTTAAGATAATAGTACCAAAAAATTGATGAATGTGCCTTGATTTTTCAGCAACAGCCAAAATACTTTAGGAATAGACAAAAAAAAGACCCATCCTTTCAGATGAGCCTTTATCTATACACCACTAAAAAATTTATTCTTTTATAAAACGTGCTGTTGAAATTCCTTTTACGGTTTTAATTTGCAACGTATAAACTCCTTTAGATATTTGTTCAACAGAGAAAGAGTTGCTTTTTTCTTCCATAACTATGGCGCCTAATAAATTATAAACTGTAACTGTTTCAATTGTTTCTTCTGTTTGGATAGTTAACATTGAAGACACAGGATTAGGATAAATGGTAGCAACAATACCAAAGGTAGTTTCAATAACACCGGTGCTAAGAGAGTTCATTTTAAGTACAAACACATCTGGTTGTGTACCCGGCGGCGTTAAATTAAATACACCGGCATTTGGATCAAAATCTGTTGTGCCTGAAAAATAACCCGTAGTGTAAATATTACTAGCAGCATCACTAACAATTGCATTTCCAATGGCGCTGCCAGAAGCGCTTCCCATACTTTTTGCTGAAATAAAATTTCCATTACCATCCAATTTGCTTATATAGGCATCGGAACTAGGGCTAAGCCCAACTAGTGAATTTGTTGCAACACCTGGATCAAAATCTACAGTATCATAAAATTCGCCGGTTGTTAATACATTTCCAGAGGCGTCAAGCGTTATGCCACGACCATAATCAAAACCAATTGACCCAATTCTTTTTGCAAAACCAAATAACCCTGATTGGTTTAATTTACTTATAAAGATATCTGTTGCACCGTCAGAGTTCATTCCAAAAGCTCCTGCATTCGGGTCAAAATCAGCTGAATTTTCAAAACTGCCTGTTGTATAAACATTGCCGGAAGCATCTGTTACTATAGAATTCGCGATTTGGTTGCCTGGGCCACCAATTTGTTTTGCCCAAACAAAATTACCGGCCGAGCTTAATTTACTAACAAAAACATCTCGAGCGTTAACTGAACTTAAAGTGTAGGTGGCTGCACTTGGATCAAAATCTGCCGTACCTTCAAAGTAGCCGGATGTAAGAACATTCCCGGGCGGATCCAAAGTAATACATAAGGCCATGTCTTGTGCCGTTGAGCCCATATTTTTTGCCCAAACAAAATTGCCATTTAGATTCAACTTACTAATAAAAATATCATAGTTTCCGGTTGAAGTTAAATTAGAAACAGCAGCACTTGGATCAAAATCAGATGTGCCTTGAAAGCCACCAGCAATATAAACGTTTTCAGACGCATCTACAGCAATGGAGTATCCATAATCATTAGATGAACCTCCCATTTGTTTTGCCCAAATAAAATTACCTGAGGCGTCTAATTTACTCACAAAAACCTCGTCGAAGCCACTAGACATTAAATTAAAAGTTCCAGCCCCCGGATCAAAATCGGCAGTACCAACAAAATAGCCCGTTATATAAACATTACCAGTGCTGCTTACAGCGATTGATCTAGCATAATCATAATTTGTGCCTCCTAGTTGTTTTACCCAAACAAAATTACCAGCAGCATTTAATTTACTTATAAAAATATCTGTACCACCAAGTGAGGTTAAATTAGAAACCCCGGCTCCAGGATCAAAATCGGCGGTGCCTTGAAAATAACCGGTAGTGTAAACATTACCAGAAGCATCTACTGCCACGGAAAGACCATTATCAAGAGAGGTGCCGCCCATGTTTTTTGCCCAGGTAAAACTTTGAGCAGATAGAGTTGATGCACCAATTAAAAAAGAAATGGATAGTAAAAGTTTTTTCATGAGTTTTTTGTTAGATTATTTATATGCAATAGTACAAAAATTGTAAGGCGGTAATTTTACCGTTTCAGCAACAGCCAATTTGATTTGTTAATGGACAAAAAAAGAACCCATCGGTGGATGAGTTCTTTTAGTTTAAGTGAAGCAAAATTAATTTTTTATCATCTTATTAATTTTTACATGACCTTCAACAGTTGTTCTTATAAAATAAAGTCCTGATGCCTGGTTTTCTAAATTAACAGTATGAGCTCTAGAATCCAATTTTTCTGAATAGACTTCACGACCTAATACATCAGTAATTAAAACTTCTGCATCTTGAGGTAATGAAATTGTAAATTGACCGTTATTTGGATTTGGATAAACATTTATTTCCGAGGATTGATCTCCAACCGTATTTTGAATATCAGTACAAAGGTTTACAGTAACAGTGCTGGTGGCAATTCCTACACAACCCACCGAATTTGTTCCGGTAACATTGTACATGGTAGTTACCGTTGGTGTTACATTATACATACCACCTGTAACCGAAAAACTAACTATGGTAGAACCGCCTGGTGCAATTGTAAAAGATTGACCAACACAAATGCTTCCGCTACTTGCTGTAACAGATGGAATTGTGTTTAATAATACGCTGGCGTTATTTGTGCCACTGTTTGCAGTAGCCAGATCCATTTTCCCATCATTATTAAAATCGGCAGAAGTTACTGTCCATGGGCTAGGTGGTACTGTATAATTAACTCCGGCACCAAAGGTGCCTGTACCTGATCCCATAAAAACAGAAACAACATTTGAAGAAGTTTTTGACAAAGCCAAATCAGCTTTCCCATCATTATTAAAATCTTTTGAAATGATTGATTTTGGTCCACCGGCACTTGCCGATGCAATATTAACGGCCGGCGCAAAAGTTCCTGTAGTAGAGCCTAAAAAAATTGATATTCCACCGCCGGAACCGAAAACAGCCGCAGCTACGTCTGTTTTCCCATCGTTATTAAAGTCGCCTGAAGTTAAACCAAGGGGATTAACACCGACCACAGGATAATTAACAGGCGCAGAAAATGTTCCTGTACCTGACCCCATGTAAATAGACATGTTATTTGATCCGCTAACAATTGCAAGATCAACATTGGCATCCGCATTATAATAACCGGAAATAATACCTTGCGGACTAGCACCGGATGCATAATTAACTGCAGGTGCAAAAGTACCGCTTGCTGAACCAATTAAAATAGAGATATTGTTAGAACTTTGATTGGCAACAGCTATATCGGAATTACCATCACCATTAAAATCGGCCGAACAAACCGCCCGCGGAAAAGTACCAACAGGGTAATTAACAGCTGTTGAAAAAGTTCCGGTACCCGAACCCATTAAAACAGAAATATTATTCGAATTAAAATTTCCAACAACTAGATCAATATTGGTATCGCTGTTAATGTAAGCAAATGTGATAGAGGCAGGGCTTGAGCCAACAGAAAAATTAGTGGGGATGCCAAAAGTTCCTGTAGGTGATCCTAATCGAATAGATACAACATTAAGATTTGTTATAGCTAAATCATTATTTCCGTCGCCATTAAAATCTGCCGAAGTAACGGCATATACATTTAAGCCGGTTGTATAATCAACTCTTGCATCAAAGCAAGGTGGAGTTTGTGCGCTTGCAACAGTTATTGTAAATAAGCTGATAATCGAAAGTAAATGTTTTTTCATGATTTTTTAATTTGAAACAAAACTATGGCAAATGATTTTTGCCAACGGATTTTCTTCAGCAACAGCTAATTTGCTTTGTTAATGGACAAAAAAAAGAACCCATCGGTGGATGAGTTCTTTTTTTTATAAAGTTAAGCTGTTATTCTTTTATAAAACGTACTATGCTGGTTCCGTTTTCTGTTTTAATATTTAAAATATATAAACCCGAAGCTAATTGCTCAACAGAGAAGGTGTTTGATCTTTCTGTTTGCACTAAAGCACCTAAGCTATTGTATATAGAAATGATCTGGATTTCTTGGTTTGTTTTTACTGTTATGTTTGTTGAACTTGGGTTAGGATAAACGCTTACCTCATTAACTGTATTTTGTGCTTGATTAATACCTGTGCATAAACTAACGCTTTGTGTAATTACTGTTTTATTTGTACAATTGTTTAAACCTGTGCCGGTAACAGTATAATTGGTAGTAACACTAGGCGAAACAGAAATACTATTTCCTGTAGCGCTTGTATTCCAGGTATAAGTGGCAGAAGTGCCGCTGGCGGTTAATGTTGCCGTTTCTCCAACGCATATTAATGTATTAGTTGTAGAGGCACTTACGGTTGGCAATGAATTTACTGTTACGTTAGCTACTGCTGTATTGCTGCAAGTAGTAACACTGTTGGTATTGGTAATTGTATAACCAGCACTTGCCGTTGGCGTAAATGCAACATTATTTGTAATTGCCGGCAACCATGTGAATGTTGTTGCACCGGTACTTGTTAACGAAATTGTGTTACCAGAACAAACCGATAACGAAGTTGCACTATAACCAGGTGCTGCTATTGCTGTTGTAGAGCCAGATACCACGCCGCCCGGAGCAACCCAATTTGATGCTGTGCCAGTAAGTGTTATGCCGGCTAAAGTACCTGTAATGGCACTTGATGTGGCATCCGTTAAAGTTGTAACAGCTGTGTTGTTTCCATTAGCAATTCCTTGATTAAAGTGATAATTTACCAGTAAGCCCGGAGCATTTGCTGGAATTTCGCAATTCTTATAAGTATTAATTTGACAGCGTGTTCTGGCAACGTTCCAAATTCTTACCTCATCG
>JAUXSA010000005.1 GCA_030681615.1 Bacteroidota bacterium | reverse complement strand
CACCAGCTTTTAATCCTACACCCGAAAGTCAGACATTTTTTATTGATGCATACAGAGCGCACAAATATTTAGCTGGGGGTTTAAAAATTGTTGGCACACCTGTAAAGAACCTTGATCTAAGAGCGGAAGCATATTTGTTTCAACCCATCGAATCTATTTTAAAAACAAGTGACGGTGGTTCAAAATACAGCACGCCTTTTCTTTACCGTTATTTTTCAGGCTTAGCGGCGGCAGTTTATAACAGTCCTATTGGACCAATTAGTGTGGGCGTAAATTATTATGATCAAAACGATAATTCATTCTCGTTCTTTTTTCACATCGGTTACATTATTTTTAACCGGAAGTCTATAGATTAAAATTTAGTACATGTGATGGAACATAGATGAAACTGATCATACAGGTCGTCACGAACTTTTATTATGCAAACCTGTCTTATTTGTAAAATTAGCATTCCTTCAACACTTAATTTTTCTTTTTATATAGATCAAATTGCAGAGTAGGTAATTCCACTTTTTTATAATCTACAACAGTGCTGTCGGCTGAATTTTTATCAATGATCCTGAATTCATTATCCGGATGCTGCGGATCGATACTGATATTATGATACCGCATTAAATAACATTGCAGCGGCCAGTCATTCCAGCGATGCTCTGAAATACTTACGGCAGAAAACTCAGGAATAATTTTTCCAAATTCTTGCACATCGTTCAACATTTCTCCATCCCTGCTTTTTTTGCCGATATTAAAACCGGAAAAAATAATAACCGCACAAAATAATAAAACCGAAAAAATAGTTACTCCTTTTTTTAAACCCCCACTTAATACCTTTTCAGACCAAATAGAAAGCGGTTCAGAAACAAGTAAAGCAAAGCCAATAGCAAAAAATGGTAATGAAGGAATAAAATAAAATCCTTTTTGCACCATTGTAAGCGCTAATGGAACAACGCCTGCAAAACCTATTAGTATAAAAAATAACGCTAACATGGTCTTTTCTTTTTGAAAGGTTAGCTTTTTTCTGAATACTAAAAACAAAATTGTAGTAATTCCAAATGGTGGTAATAATTCAACAAAGATCCGCCCTAAAATATAAAAATGAGATTCCACTGTTGGATCCTCACCTATTCTATGCACTACGCGTTTAATAAAATAATTTGTTAGACTTTCTTTAGCGTCGTCAAAACAAAGAAGTAACCCATAAATTAAAACCGGAACAAGTGTTAAAATAAAGGATTGAAAAATGAATTGTTTAACATTGATTTTTTTTAAACAAAGCCAATAAATAAATGGAGTTACAATAGGAAAAAAACCCGGAATGCCTTTAGAGAAAGTGGCTAAAAAAATAAAAACTCCCGAAAAAATCAAAAACAAAAAAGAATCTTCTTTTACAGCTCTTAAATAAAATAGAACGGACACTAAAACAAAAATACCCATGGTGTTTTCATGCATGTTATTGGCGAACGACCAAAAACAAACAGGAATACTGATCCATAAAAGCAGCGGCAACCAACCAATCTGCGCTGCGAGTAAACCTTTGTTAGTGTACTTCCAAAGCCTAATAATAAAATAGCATGTTACGAGAATTGCACACAGAATATAAATCCTTTCTGTGTACATGCCATTACCAAACATTTTAAAAAAACTAGCCTGCAAACCAAAAACCAAAGGTGGGTGTTCGTGGAAAGTTTGTAATCCACCAAAACCATATTTACTAAAAACCGGGAACCAAAAACTACCAATACCGTTTGCTAAATTTTTTGACACGCAGGTATAAAGCATGCCGTCCATAAACATACCATCCTGAATTAATACAGGTAAAGTTAAACCCAGTATAACTGAAATAGAAATTAAGAAAAAAGGGATTTGCTTATTGTACACTTAAGTTTAATTATTTTTTAACTCATTAAATATACTTTATAATTGTTTCAAAAAAAAAGCCGCTCTTAAGCGGCTTTTGAATATTTAAAACTCATCCTCATTAAAAAAGAAATCGTCTTTTGTTGGATAGTCGGGCCAAATTTCTTCAATAGTTTCGTAGCTTTCACCTTCGTCTTCCATTTCTTGTAAATTTTCTATCACTTCCATTGGCGAACCGCTTCGCATTGCAAAATCAATTAATTCATCTTTTGTTGCAGGCCATGGTGCGTCTTCTAACCAACTCGCTAATTCTAATGTCCAATACATGCTTTTTTCTTTAAATTTTTACCCTTTTATTTTCATGCAAAGAAAATAATTTTTTGGTAAGATGAAAGAATTATTTTTAAAAAAATATGTATTTCTTGTATTATCTTAAAATGCTGTTTTTCAGTTATTTAGCGCAAATAAAAAGTAACATGTTTTAATTTTATGGGGAATTTTGGATTTTTTGGCCAAAACTTATTCTTTTAACAGCTTTTTATAAAATGCTTTACCATCTATTTCCACTTTCAAAAAATAAGTTCCCTGCTTTAAATTTAAATTAGAAACTGAGAATTTTTGCTCAATTTTACCGCCTTCTTCTTTTAATTCCGTTGCTTTTAATTCTCTTCCTAAAATATCTATTAATGCAATTTTAATTTTTGAATTTTGTGGATTCACTAATTTAAAATTTATTTGATCGACAAATGGATTTGGAAACACTTCCAAACTAATAAGATCCGAATTTTCTTTTATTCCGATGGTTGATGTTGTAGTATCAACTTTTTGCCCGTTGCTGCTTATAACATTACTAAATAAACCTGCACCATTTTCCGCCTTCACATTAAAATAATACACAAAGTTTTGTGTGAGGTTTAACGTATGCGCAGTAACCGAGGTTGATGCCCAATTGCTTGTCCAGGTTTGTGTATTGGTTGCACCAGGGCTTGTACCAATGCTATACCAATATTTACTTATCGAAGAATTTGAATCGTTTGAAATTCCCCAGTTTGCCCTTAAAGAATCTGTTGTGTTAACTACAGTTATATCAGCACCTGGTCCATCATTTATAAAAGCAATATTTGATGGGGGTGTCCAGTCTACATTCACATCATGAAAATAAATTGAAGATAAATTTCCGGCAGTATCCTGGCAAATAGATTTTATTTTACCTGCATTTTGTATTGGGTTAGGATTTAAATAACGCATTTCATTTGCGAGACCGCTACCCACATTTACGTTTACAGAACCAGCTCTTGAACGATACACTTTTATTTCATCGATACTGAATTTACTGTTACCACTTCTAAAAGAAACATAACTTCCATTCTGATAAGGCGTAGTGTCTGTCCACGTTGCAATTAAACCGTTGTTCCAATATATAGATATCTTTCCTGTAATTCTGTCAAAAATAACTTTAACATCGTACCATTGTCCTGCAGAAAATGTATGCGTTAAAGATACTTTAGGTGTTCCAATAACATCATTTACCGTCTTATAAATTTCAACTTTTTGATCATCTATTCTGAACCATACAAAATAAGAGTTGTTTCTATTTGGTAATGTTGGATTGTCGCAAGCAAAATGTAAACCAGCACGACGACTAATACCCGAACCTTCAAACTTCGCTAAAAAATGATACATGTAACGGTTGCTTAACGACTGTGTTAAGGCAGCGTAAATATTTGTATTACCGGCAGCTGGACTGGTCTCATCGGTTTGCACTAATGCATTTCCTGCAATACCCCAGATACCAACGGTTGGTGTCCACTCCGGGTGAATAGCGTTATCAAAATTATCCGCTAAAAACCCTTTCGTATAATTGGCACGCCACTCTGTTCCATTAAAATCAATAACCTGATAATATCCTTTTTCAACACCACTTCCACCAACATTATCTACATCGTTTACTGTTGCAGTAAATGCGGCAATTTCCCATGAGTTAGGGGTATTTACTGTAGTTGTTGGGGCAATGTTATCTACTGGCGCAGGAGTAACGGTGCCATTCATAATAAAATTTGCCACCCAACCTGAAGCCGTTGTTGCGCAATCACTTCTGAACTCAACCAAAACACTATCATTAACAGAAGTAACAGGGCCCGGGTTTACTGTGCCTGTGTATTGTCCCACCAATGGCGAGTTTATGGAACCACCATTATAAATAAATAAATTATCGTAACCACTTTCAAGGTTAAATGATGTAAAACTTAAAGTAATATTTGTAGTGCCTGCTTTTGTGAACAACCAAAATTTGCGTTCGTCATTAGTATAATTTGCAGATGAACCACCCGAATCGTAAAAAGCGCCGGTTGCTGTTGTATACGTTGCTGTTATAGAATATGTATTATTAATTAGTTTATAAAATTTTGCCCAATTCCATAACGGACCCGGATCTGTGTGGGTTTGGTTGGGATTCATTTGGTGACCTTTAACTTTTACACAACTGCCTTGCAAACATTGTGAGCTTGTTCCACTACAACCCGGCCCATAATAGGTACGTAAAGGATTAATAGTATTACTTGTACAAATATCTTTTGTTAAAGCAGCAGAAGAGTTATACATAGCATTTGTAAACCACGAAATATTATTTACGTAGCCTTCGTGTTCAATACCAACTGTATAAGGATTTTCGGAACCAACGTGCCACGCTTTAATGCTTTCTAAAACCATTTGTGTTACCTGTCCATCAGAACTTCTTACAACATAATGTGCCGAAGCGCTAGCTGAACAATTTTGAAACCAGGAAATACAACCAGCATACGACCCTTGCACAAAATGGATAGTTACTGCAGAAATTTGAGTGCCCGCGCGACTGCTGTAATTACACGAGGCTGCAGGTGTATAGATTGCCGGCGGATAATCGGGTGACATAGTGTTTGCATTAGAAGTAAGTTTAAATGTTTCACCTTTATCGTTCACTACAGAATTTTTAGTGATAGAAATATTTTTTGAACTTAAAACAGAGTAATTATCTCCAAAGATCTTTTGAAGATCTATTTTATGATCAGGAAAATCATACACATCCTGGAACTGCGAATTAGCAAGGAACCAATACAGCTGGTATAAATGAGCGTTCAAAGCAAAATTATTGTGAAGATCATTATTAACCGGTAACTCACTTAATTCAATTAAAATAGATTGATAGTTGCCCAGGTCAGAAGAAAAAATATCCCGTTGCGTTTGCAGAGCACTGAATGCTTTTGCATAAGCAAGAACAGATGTTTCCGGAGAAGAAATGATTGCCTCTTCAGAAAAACCAGATAGTTGGGAGATACGCGATAGATTATTTCTGAAATAATTTTTACCATCCAACACTAAACCCATAACACCATAGGTTGCCGGGTAACCAATACAACTTGGTTCTGCATTATTCGTCAAATGCTGAAAACGCGTTTGTGTAAACGAAACGGCTTCCAAAATTCCTTTAGGAACAGAAGGGTTTAAAGCATAAGCTTTTTTAAATGACCGCGAAAATGGGTTTTCAATTAAAAGATCGCTGGCATTTGAAATTAAAAAAGTAAAAGAAATTAGTAAAGTAAATATGCTTCTCATGTGTGTGTTTTTTAGTGAGGTGAAGATAAAAAATTTAAGTTCAGTTATCTTTACCAAATAGTTAAAAATGAGAATGATTTTACTCTTAAAAACCTTTGGAAACCTTGATTGATATAGCCTAAATCGATTTTAGGTTTTATTTGTTCCTTTTTAAAAAATCTTCGAGCATGTTTTTTGCCAGAGAAAAAGGTTGAATTGTTTGAGCTTTTTTATTTGCTTTTAATTCTTCAATAGTAGAATGTATTTTTGGATCGGAATAAAATTTTTGTTTTAATAGCTCATCAATGGTATTTAAAAAAAGATCAAATTGTTGTTCTTTTCTTTTTTGATCAAAGAAGCCATTTGCATTTGTGAAGCTTTGGTACTCTTCTATCATTTTAAAGACCTCTGCAATACCTTTATTCTCAGTACTTGAACAAATCAATGTTTTCGGTATCCAGCCACTATCTGATGCCTGGAACAAATGCATGGCATGTGCATATTCTGATCTTGCCATTTTTGCTTTTTCTAAATTACTTCCGTCTGCTTTTGTAATTACAAGAGCATCGGCCATTTCCATAATACCTCGTTTAATGCCTTGCAATTCATCACCTGCGCCAGCTAACATCAATAACAAAAAGAAATCGGTTATTTTACTTACAGAGATCTCGCTTTGTCCTACTCCAACGGTTTCGATAATAATAAAATCAAAACCTGCTGCTTCGCACAATAAAATTGTTTCGTATGTTGATCTTGCAACGCCACCTAAGTTACCACTGCTTGGTGAAGGACGAATGAACACATCTTTTTTGGTAGACAGTTCTTCCATCCTTGTTTTATCGCCCAAAATACTTCCTTTGGTCTTATCGCTTGATGGATCGATAGCTAACACCGCTAATTTATGCCCGTGTTTTAAAACTTCAATGCCAAAACTTTCAATGAATGTACTTTTACCAACGCCCGGCACACCAGTAATCCCCAACCTAAAAGACTTTCCGGTTTTAGTTACAATACCATCAATTATTTTTTCAGCAAGCGCATGATGATCTTCATTCTGCGATTCGATAATAGTAATAGCTTTACTTAAAATAGCGATATCACTTTTTAAGATGCCATCAATATAAAATTGTGGCGGTTGATTATGAAAAGGAGGTGTCAAATTTATTCGAACCTTAAATGTTTTACTGAAATGCCTTTATTTTGAAGTTCTTTTAATGAATCGATCCCGATCTTTAAATGATTAGTGACAAAATCGACAGTTACTTTTTTATCACTATCTTCTGTTTTAACCCCTTCAGGTATCATAGGCTGATCGCTTACCAATAACAATGCGCCAACTGGTATCTCGTTATGAAAACCAACACTAAAAATCGTTGCGGTTTCCATATCAATTGCCATGGCCCTTACCTCGCGCAAATACTCTTTAAAACGGTCGTCATGCTCCCAAACCCTTCTGTTTGTAGTATAAACAGTACCCGTCCAGTAATCCAATCCTTTTAAACGAATGGTATAAGAAATTGCTTTTTGTAAACTAAAGGATGGCAATGCAGGTACTTCTAATGGCAAATAATCATTTGAAGTTCCCTCGCCCCTTATTGCTGCAATTGGCAAAATAAGATCACCGATATTATTTTTCTTTTTAAGGCCACCGCATTTACCCAAAAACAAAACTGCTTTGGGATGAATTGCGGTAAGAAGGTCCATTATAGTTGCTGCCATAGCACTGCCCATACTAAAATTAATAATAGTGATGCCATCACAGGTTGCAGTTTGCATGGGCTTATCCTGGCCTTCCACCTCAACATTATTCCATTCGGCAAACAATCTAACATAACCACCAAAATTGGTAAGTAAAATATAAGATCCAAATTCGCTTAATTTTTTACCAGTATACCGCGGCAGCCAATTATTTACAATTTCTTCTTTGCTTTTCATATGTTCCGAATTTTGTGGAGTAAATCTCTCTTAAAAATCAATTAATGTAAATATATTTAAAAAATATTTGTCAATAGTTGAACTTAGCGTTAAAATATCCATTATTTAATACCAAACTCAAAAAGCAAAAGGGCCAAACCTTTATTTTTGACGAAGTACGAAAGAAATGGCTGTTATTAACACCAGAGGAATGGGTAAGGCAACATTTGATCCACTATTTGATCCTCGAAAAAAAATACCCTGTTTCTTTGATCTCTATTGAAAAGGAAATTATTTTAAATGATCTTAAAAAGCGTTACGATATTGTTATTTACAACAAACAATTAATGCCGGTTGTGGTAATTGAATGTAAGGCCCCATACATTGAGTTAGACAAAAATGTTGTAGAACAGGCTTTGCGTTATAATCTTATTATTAAAGCAAAGTATTTAATGATCAGTAACGGCGTGAGCGATATCACCTTTAATAGTTTGAACCAGGCTGTTAATTTACCGGACTATAGTGATTTATAATTTATGTCACTTCGAGTAGCGAAGCGTATCGAGAAGCATACGATAATGTTCTCGATACATTTTTTTGCAAGAGGCAAGCAAAAAAAAACACTCGAACTGACAGTAAAATTAATTCTTTATGAATTTCACAACGTTTTGCTCTGTACCGCTGATTATACTCAAAAAATAAATTCCCGTGGGTAAAGCGCTTACATCAATTGTGTTTGTAATACTTTCAGCTATAATTACTTTTCCTAAAAGATCGGTTACTTTTAATTTTACTTCTGAAACGCCCTCCACAAATAATTTTTCAGTAGCGGGATTTGGATAAACTTTTACATTATTTTTTAAAGAATTTTCCTGCACACCAACATTTGGAATAAACTGGTTAAGTTTGTACTGTCTGAAAAAGCGCCAGATCTCAACACTGGCATTAAAATCCTGGTTTGTATTTGCTATTACAGGAAATGCTCCTGGCCACGAATGACTGCCATTAAAAACCTTGTATAGTTCTACGGTAGCGCCATTTGTACCACCATTGTATAAATAGTTTATTGCGGTTGAATTATCGGTTGTACTTATATTAGGCACTGAATAAGTAATTGGTGAAACATTACAATTATTATGCACGCGCCATTTTTTTACAACGCTATCAATATGGGCAAAAGTGCTATTACCATTGTATGGAACAGTTGCATCGCTCGTGCCATGAATTTCCATTACAGGAAAGGGTCGGGCAGGCGCACAGGTAAACCATGTGTTTAACATACTGCCGGTTACTGATGCGATAGCGGCGATGCGATTTGGTAAATTACAGGCTAAATAATAACTCATAATTCCTCCATTGCTCATACCACAACTATAAACTGAATTCAGATCGATATTATAAAAAAGATCTAACGAATCAATAAGGTTGCTCATAAACAAAACATCATTTTCGGTTCCACCAAAACCTGCATTCCAATACTGGTTACCGGCGGGAGCTTTACCATCGGGAAATACCATTAAGAATTTTGCAGTATCGGCAATTGGCATAAAATTAGTGTATTGTTGTTGTTGCGTTGAGTTGGATGTGTAGCCATGCAAATTTAATATAAGCGGAACAGCTTGTCCTGTATAACTATTAGGCACATATAATCTGAATTTTCGCATAATATTATTTGACTTAATACTATCTATAATAGTTACACCATTTTGCGCGAAATAAAAAAAGCCTGTCATTAAAAACAGGCTTGTAATTATAAGTTTTTTTAGTCCCATAGACTAAAGGTAAGAAAAATTAATTATTTAGCATAACCGGCATTACCAACATTAAAATATCCTCTGCGGGATTAGCTTTATTGTTTGGTAAAATAATTCCTGCACGGTTAGGGGCGCTCATTTCAATGGTAATTTCATCGCACTCTAAATTACTTACCATTTCCATTAAAAAGCGTGAGTTAAAACCAATTTCCATGTCTTCACCAACGTAAGTACAAGTTAATAATTCATGTCCTTCGTTCGCAAAATCAAGATCCTCTGCGCTAACGCGTAATTGACTGCCTGCAACCTTAACGCGTATTTGGTGAGTTGCTTTATTTGAGAATACACTAACGCGTTTTAAAGCGCCTAAAAATGCGCTTCTGTCAACCGTTAATTTATTTGGGTTTTGTTTTGGAATTACGGCTTCATAGTTTGGATATTTACCATCAATTAAACGGCAAACTAAATTTACATTTCCAAAACTGAACAAAGCATTTGTTTTATTAAAATCAACTTTTACTGCATCATCTACTCCGGCCAATAAACTTTTTAAAACATTCAAAGGTTTTTTTGGCATAATAAAAGATGCAGAGGCGCCGGCCTTGGCATCGTTACGGGTGTAGCGTACTAATTTGTGCGCATCGGTTGCAACAAAAATAGAATTCACTTCTGTGAACTGGCAAAACACACCACTCATTACCGGGCGAAGATCGTCATTGCCTGTAGCAAAAATTGTTTTGTTAATTGCATTTGCAAGTACATCACTTTTTATAACAATAGATGATTGCGATTCGAGTGCAGGAAGTTTTGGATACTCATCGCCATTCTGTCCTGAAATATTATAATCACCTGTTTCTGTTTTTAATTTTATGGAGTGTTTTGTTTTATCTAAAATAAAAGAAATTGGTTGCTCCGGTAAATTAGCAAGCGAGTCTAATAATGTTTTTGCAGGAATTGCAATGCTGCCTGTTTCGTTAGATTCAACTTTTAATGAAGTTGTAATTGTTGTTTCCATATCGCTGGCAGAAAGCACCAGTTCATCTTTATTGATCTCAAATAAAAAACAATCTAAAATTGGAATAGTGTTATTTGAATTTAAAACACCGCCAATTGATTTTAAATGTTTTAATAAAGTAGATGCTGATACAACAAAATTCATAATAGTTAGATTTAATCAACAAAATTAAAGTTAGCAGCCTAATAAAAGCTTAAACTCTCCTTTAGTTTTAAACTATTTTTTAACACTTCCGGGCGGAGTGAAATAGTTTGATGTGATCAATAATTTGCCAAAAACATAGTATTGAATTAAAGCCCACTCTTTATCATTCGCAAAACGCAGGTATAACCTGTCGGGATCGTTTTGAAAAGTAACACCGTGTTCGGGAGTTATCAGGGCATTTGGCTGTTTGTGGTAAAATTTAAATTCACTTGTTTTAAAATCTGTTGTTGTAATACTGATAATACAAAATGGTTTATTTAAAGAAAGCGAATCAGTTAATTTATTATTCATCCCTGTTATGAGCGCTTCGTATGAAATATTTTGATAATAAGCCAGGTATTGTTTCATTTTTGCTTCATCAAAAGCAACTTCGCTATTCTTAGCGTTTTTAAGTGAGAAGGATGTTGTGCTGTTAAGATCAATAGTAAACGACGAATCGGGCATATTAAAATGTTGCACTTTGATCTGTTTTAGTTGCGGAGGAATGTAATTTAAAACGATCCTGTCGCGCCATTCATTTTCTTTTGCAATAAAACGTGGCTGCAGGTAGCCTTTAAACCCGGGGATAAAGCAAACATAGGGATCGGGATAATTTTTTCCTGACTTAGGATCAGTTAAAAGCAAATAAGAGCCTTCAGAGTCTGGTGTTTCGTGTCCAATATAATATTGTTTCACTAATTCGTCGCCAGTGTATATCTCGATCTTTAAAGCTGTAGAAGCCATGATTTTTAACACCCCCTCTTTGGCGGTTTTTTCAACGGGCATTTTTACTTCAACCCTTTTTATTGACTCCAATAAATTTAAGATAGCGTCGCTTCGGCAATTATACTTATCATTTACCACCCAACCTTTAGATGTTCTCGTAATTATGGATTTATCGCCTTCTTTATCGGCAATAAAAATTTTTGTAATTGCGGCTGTATCTTTGAATTCAAAATTTCTTGCATCTTCATCAACAGTTGTTGAATTATGTTTTGACTTGTAAATGAAAATTGAAACAATGGCAAGAATCAGTAAAATTGTAATAATAACAATTGAAGAAGTTTTTTTCATTTGAAATATTAAAGAAGGCCTTCTTTATTTAAATTCGCTTCGCGATTCAAATAAAGAACTTGCTAAATTATTAAAGCGGAAACCAACTTCAAAACCACCGGCAAACTTAGTAGCAGCGCGGTATCCTGAAACATTTATGTCATACGAGGTAAAGAAAGCGATATCACCTACTTCATAGATCAATGATGGAATGAAAGAATCTTTTGAACGGTAAAATAATCCTAATCCAATTCCGTTCTCGGTTCTTTGTCCGGTTACTTTAGTGCCGGATTTTACACGGTATTTTACGTAAGAACCAACAATAAATTGCCAGGCTTGACCCTGGCGACTATACAAGAATGTTGGCGTAACAGAGAATTTAGTGTCTTCAAAATCAAAATGAGTAATGATCTGGCCTGTTAATTTAACAGGTATACGATAAAGCGAACCTGGACCAAAATCCTGAACAGGTCTGTTTAAATGGAAAGCGCCAACTGAAACTTTTATTGAAGAAGCATCATCATGATCCTGATCGATCTTAACTGCGCTGTATTCCCATGCTGCTCCGGCTGCAATATCAGTAGTTGTAAACTGTCTGTATACTACTGTTTCTCCACTAACCAAAGTATTATCAATATCATTTCCATCAAACTGAGAGCTATACGTTAACTTACTGTAATTTGCATTGTTTGAAGAAACACCACCAGCAATTCCTACACTAAATGCACTTTTTTTCCCGGTTTTAATGATGCCACTGATATTTAATAAAGCGTTTGTTTTTTGCAAATTTGCTGATCCTGCTTTATCATTAAAAACGGTTAAACCAACTCCTAAAAAAGCTTTACGTCTTCTTGATTTGAATAAACCACCATCAACAGAGATCGCAATAGTTTGAAAAGCCTTGTTCATAGCAGCCCACTGACTACGATAACTGGCAATAGCCCTGAAATAACCGTTAAAAAAACCTGTATTGGCAGGACTATTAAATAAAGGCGCTTCATTAACATTAGAAAAGTGTATGTCCTGCGCTTTTAGATCCGCATTACAAACAACCATTAAAAAGCTAAAAATTAATATTATTTTTTTCATAAAATTTTATACTAAGTACTACCTCACCAATGTAACGTTACCTTTTAAAATTTTTGGCTCGTTATATATATTTTTATATGTTATTAAGTACGCGTAAACACCAGTAATAGCTTGTTGCCCACTATAATATCCATCCCATCCAACAGAAGGATCTGTACTACGAAATACTTCCTGCCCCCACCTGTTCCAGATACGGAAATCAAAATCAGTGGTAAAAAAGGCACTGCCTACTGGGCTAAAAAAGTCGTTATTTCCATCGCCGTTAGGAGAAAAACCGGTTGGCATGATCACATCAGTGGTTTTATCTGTAAATACGGCAATAACTTCATCCGGTTGATTATATGCAATAGACACAGAGTCCATACTTAATGGTCTTGAATTTAAAGTGGTGTGGTTCTTAAATTCCCAATGATGAAAAACATGATTCGTGGTAGTTGGAATTGCCTTAAAGGACATTAAAGCAGTTGAATAATAATAACCGCTCCATTTATAATTTGCAAGTGGCAGGGTGTTAAGTACAACATTACCCGAACCTGCAGGTTCAACATCAACCGTAATAGGGTAAGGGCCTGTCATGCCATAACAACCAACCATATTAAAATGAGTATTAAAAAGGTCGCATCTCTTATATATATTCCTTCTTAGTTCTGCTGTTAAGGTATCCCAAAGATCAATGGTAGTATTAAAAGCACCCGGCTGAGGAGTAGAGGCCGGATCTTCATGATATTTCATTTCTTTTAAATACAAACTTTTTACATAATCAAAATGTGCTAAGATATT
>JAUXSA010000175.1 GCA_030681615.1 Bacteroidota bacterium | reverse complement strand
TTATAAAATAAAAAACAAATAACATGAAAAACATAATCAAAATAGTTGTTGTAGTTGTTTTATTGATCACAACCAGTTCATTTACAAACAAAATTAAATATGATTTTATTGGGACATATGGTGTACCCGATAACGACCCCGCTCAAATTAAGTTAACCTTGCTCGATGATCATACATTTATCTATCAGGATTTCTCCAACCCACAAAAGAAAATTGATGTTAAGGGTAACTGGGAACTGAAAGGGAAACTAGTTGTTCTCAAAGATCATAATTCCCAATATTCATTCCATAACAAATGGAAGTTTTTAAAAGATGGGCAGGTTGCAAAGTCAAGAAAAGGAATGACCTATTATTCGCTTTGTAGACTTTAAAATGAAACGACTACTTTATATTTTTGTTTGTTTTGGTTTTATAAATCCAGGCTTTTCTCAAAAAGCCAATCAGACAAAAAAATATACCAATACATTTGATACTTTAAAATACGATAAAGTAATTGCTTACGATTATAACGGCTCTCCCGAAATGCAAATTGTGATCCAGGGAAAAGTAATGCCTTTAAAAGAAAGAATGTTTAAACAGGTGGAGTTAACAAAAGAACAAATAAACAAATTCAATAATATCATTGGCAACACTAATTCATACGGCGGTGGCACAGCAGCTTGTTTTGATCCGCATTTTGGTGTTGTTTATTTTAAACAAGATAAAATAGTTGCATATATCAGCGTTTGTCTTGGTTGCAATTTTTTGGAATCTACACCAGATATTCCTGCCGAGAACTCACACAAGACAGATCTTTGCGACGAGTGTTATGCACGCGGTTTTAGTAAAAGCGGAAGAAAAAATATTAGCGCATTGGTTAAAGAATTAAAATTTAGTCATTGGGAACTAAAAAGTGAACTTTTTGATAAATAGAACGTTTAATTTATTTTATACATTGGTCTTTATTTTATATTCCAATCGCCTTAAAGATTTGCAGACCAGCTTCCCCATCAACCGGTAATTTATTTTTTAAGGGTTGTTTCTGCTGTGTTACGTTCCTAAAAAAGTTGCATCTTTTCTTAAACACCAAAAGTTTTATATACTCAAGTTGGTTATCCTATTTAAAATAAAATCTGTTTAAATAAAAAAAAAAAGCCATCAATTGCTTGATGGCTTTTTAAAATTTAAGTTTTTATTTTGGTTGAGCTGCTTGTTCTTTATAAATGATCTTCATCTCCACCCTACGGTTTTTCTGACGGCCTGCAGGTGTTGCGTTATCAGCAATTGGTACAGTTTGTCCGAACCATTCGGTAATTACTTTATCAGCTTTAACGCCTTTTTTAACTAAGTACCTCTTCACAGCATTAGCACGTTTTTCAGATAACATAAAGTTCTTTTCTGCATTACCTTCATTATCGGTATGACCTGATAATTTCAAGGTCCATTCAGATTCATGCAATTTCAAGATCTTAGCTAAGTCATTCAATGATGGGAATGATTTAGGTTTAATGATATCTTTTGCAGTTGCAAATTCTAAGCTTGCAAATGCACGCTCAAGGATCTTTTGCTCTGCCGGTTTCATTGGCGGAGGCGGAGGACAACCTTTGAACTCAACAACACCCGGAACAATTGGGCAAGCATCGTCTTTATCAAGTATACCATCTTTATCAGTATCCGGCCAAGGACAACCTTTGTTCTCTTTAGGTCCGGCCACATCAGGACATGCATCTTCTTTATCCAAAGTACCATCTCCATCTTTATCAGGACAACCTTTGTATTCTTTTGGTCCAAATACATCCACACAAGCATCGTATTTATCAGGTGTACCGTCGCCATCTTTATCAGGGCAACCCATAAACTCGGCAATACCCGCTTCATCAGGACACTCATCATCTTTATCAATGATCTTATCTCCATCTCTGTCAGGACAACCTTTAAACTCTAGCGGTCCTTTATCATCCGGACAAGCATCTTCTGCATCGGTGATACCGTCACCATCTTTATCAGGGCAACCTTGTAATTCTTTAATACCCGGAACATCAGGACATTTATCATCTTTATCAGGAATATGATCGCCATCTCTATCAGGACAACCCATAAATTCCCAAACGCCTGGTACAGTTTTACAAACATCTTTTTTGTCGCTTACTTTATCTTTATCCCTGTCTCTTGGATGACCATACGGAATAGGAACTTTAAGAATGAAATAAAAATTAACCCCATAAACATCTTTAGAGAACATACCAGGCAGATCGTTTGTTCCAACAACTAAGGGCCCTATCCGTGCCATAGTTCCAACTAATACTTTATCACCCCTAACGGCAGCTAATGTATTGTACGAAAAAGGTATTGTAAGCCCGAACCATTTATGATCAAATCTTGGTGCAAGACTTATGTTTGTAAAATCATGAACTTTTGAGATGCGTTTTTGTGTAAGGTTGGCAATATTTGCAGTTAAGTTAATGTAAAACGGCTTCCAGATATGGTAATCCGTTTGAAGATTAATAGAAGTTGGTAAAGCCATTTTAAAAGTTGTTTCGCTCTCTTTAGAACCAAACATTTGTGTCATTAATGAGTCAAAACCTTCTACACCGTCAACATCAATATCACTAAGATCCCATAATCCAACATTTGCTGTAAAGTCATTTGACAAGGCACCTTTTTTAAAGCGTATACCACCAATATCATTAACAGCTAAACTTGCTTTAAATTTATACTTATTACGATCCCTTCTCCATAAACCTTTTTCTCCATCCATTTCATATTTATGACTTTCATAATCGGGACGCCATTCGTAAACAGCGCCAAAATCAAAACCAAGGCCAGGATAGGATTCATATTTGTAATTTTCTCTTACTTTATCAAAACCTCCACCGCCTTCAAAAGATTTAACAAGCGGATCCAGGTTGGCACTGTGCCCGTAGGACACATCAGATTTAAAAAGACTAACAGTATCGGCTGTATAAAAATCATAATCAAGATTATCTATATGTAGATAAACTGCATCTAAACCTTGCAGTAACTTAACGGTAGCGCCTGCTTTAAAAAAATTGGGGCCATCTTCTTTAAACACATGTGCGTAAGTTAATCCATACTCTGCCCATGACATTTGCTGCACGCTTAAAGCTTTATTGTTAAGCTTTGTTACCCAGAGGCTAGGATATTGAAATTCTTCGTAAGCAAGTTTTGCAAGTGGTGCAGAAATGCCATCAACGTTTACATAAGTTCTAACACCCCAGTTAAAAGCAATAGCGTTTTTTTTATTTATTTGAAACATAAAAGAAGGTAACACAATACGGTTGGCAAAATAAATAGATTTTGATTTGTCATTTTCTGCCGTTACAAAATTATTTTTCCAATAATCTGGCGAACCTCTTCTTGTTGAATCCCAAGAAGACGGTAATTTAACGGATTGAGGATCGGTCAGTTTTCCTGTATATTTTAAAGCGCTGCGTTTTACACCAACATAATTATTATCTACTGCTAAGTTTAAACCCAGTAAAACAACATCTACCTTTAAACGATTGTCTACTATATTGGCAGGATTGCTAAATGCACCAACAACTCCAGCATAATTACTACTTTGCAAACCTAAAAAATCCTGCGACTTCGCGCATAAAGAAGCAAATAAAATAAATAAGGGTAAAAATCTTTTCATGGGGGACAATTTTATAGAACCAAATATAATTAATTTCTTTCAAAAAAAAGCAATAAATATAATAACCGCGTAAACAAATCAATAAAGCGCTTTTAAGCTTAATTCATATAGGGTTTGTTGTATTTTTTAATCGTGAATTTTATATCGTCAATATATAATTTGTTTTTAGAAGTGTTCCACACAAAAAAGACCACATCTGAGCTGTCGCATTTTGTTGTCATGGTAAATATAGAATAGAATTTATACCAGCCATTTTGTGCTGTTGGATGAAATGATGCTTTAGGAATAAAAAATTCATTACAATTTTTGCCTTTGCCTGATATAACAAGATATGCACCCGTTCCCTTTTCCCAGGCTTCAATTTCAACCATATCGCCATAATTTAAATTTTTAAAATGGTACTGAAAACCATATTCCAAATGAAACTCTGATGGAGGTAAAATATATCCGGAATGTTTGCCACTATGAGAAGTATCTGTTACCTGAAACTTACCGCCTTCTATTTTAATTTTAGGGTTTGTGGTGATAAAAAAATCATTAATATCCTTTTGTTCAAAGTCACAGAAAAATTCCGTCTTCTCATCAAACGATTCTACATAAAAACGATAATAAATTTTACGCGCCGCGTAACCATTTAAAACAAATACAAAAAGAAAAACAATTACAACTGCCGGGTATGTGATCTTGATCTTTGAATTACTAAATAAAACAAATAATAAAGGGAATATTGGGATGAGATACCGACCCTGCACCATGTCTACAATGCCTTCTCCTACACAATCCCAAAGCAAGTGCTGAGATAATAATAGTAATACAAAAGCTGCAACTGCGCTGCTAAAAATAATTGCTTTTTGCTTTAAGTTAAATTTAAACGTGTTACTTTCTGTTAGTGCTAAAAACAAAATAGCAGCATATGACAAAATATAAACTACGCCACGCATGGCTATATCGCTTTGGCCAAAAGCACCAATATACCCCATTAAGAATTGCTCGGGGTGTTTAAAAATAGAATTATAGATCACTGTAAAAAAATAAGATCCATGGGATAAAATGTACTCTTTTTGTGCGTAATAATTAGCACAAGAGTTAAGACCAATATAAAAATTATGCGCAGGATCGTACTCTGCATAGGTAATGTAATTTTGCATTATTATACCCGACCACCAAAAAATTACAAGCAACGAAAATGCCCCTAAACTCATAATGCTATTAAACTTATTCATTTTGCCCTTAAATTTATTTGCAGGGATTAAGAACAACAAAACAATTAAACCAACATATACTACTTTAGCAAAAACAATAAGTAAAATAAGTCCTAAAAACAATAACAGATCTTTTACTGTAATACTTTTTTCAGAAAAAACATGTTTTAATACAACTGCAATAAATAAAAACCCCAAACAATTGGTAACAGTATCTGCGCTTAGCGAATTGGTGACATACAAATTCATTGGCAACAAAATAAGTGTGGTAAAAAGCCATTTGTAAACAGGTATAATTCTTATTACCATATACATAATGATCAACCAAAATAAAAAACCGGCAAATCTGCCTGCATAATACATGGTGCTTACATTACAATTAAATTGTTTTACAATAAACATACCCAGAGCCTGTGGCATATAAGAGACCGCAGAATAGTAAGCCGTGTTTGGAAAATCTTTAAATTCCGTTACGCTGTCTGTAAAAACAACATTATTTGCAGCATGCGTTTCGTGTCCATACAACACATATTTTAAATTGGTTGCTGCGTAAAAATAAGGGTTAATAAATTCATTAAAACAAACCGGGATCTCTCCTCCCAACCTGTTCTTGGTTCTTTCCGGTAAAAAATGGCCGTCTGCAACCTGATATGCTCTGTAAAAATGGTTCTGCTCGTCGGGCGCCTGTAATGGCGGGGTAACCACTGTAAATACTATCTCAAAGAATAATGCCGCAAAAACAAAAAAATTCCAGGGTTTTATCTTATTAAACAAATTCAACATGGTTATTAATTAAAAACCGGCTTTATATAGTTCAATTATACTGCAATTAGCGCAAATATCAAAACAAGCGGAAACAATTGTACAAATATTGTAAATAGATTAAGCAATTTCTTACCTTTACGTTCCGAAATTGATATGTTAGAGAAACTAGAAGAAATTAAGCGCAGATACGAAGATGTAGAAGCAAAATTGGCCGATCCGAAAGTGATTGGTGATATGAAATTATTTAAAAAACTAAATATTGAATATAAAGAACTTGGCGAAGTTGTAAATGTGATAAATATTTACAAAAAAGTACTTACCGATATGGAACAAGCTAAAGAAGTTTTAGCTACCGAAAAGGATAAGGAATTTTTAGACATGGCTAAAGCCGAACTGGAAGAGAATCGCGAAAAAGAAACAAAACTGATAGAAGAGATCCGCTTTATGCTCATACCAAAGGATCCGGAAGACAATAAAAATTGTGTAATGGAACTCAGGGGCGGAACTGGTGGTGATGAAGCCGCGATTTTTGCAGGAAATCTTTTTGAAATGTATAGTCGCTACTGCGAGAAAAAAGGTTTTCAATTAGAAGTTGTAGACTCCAGCCCTGGCACTATGGGTGGTTTTAAAGAGATCATCTTTAATGTAAAAGGCCCCGGCGCTTACGGTATTTTAAAATTTGAAAGTGGTGTACACCGTGTGCAACGTGTGCCTGCAACAGAAGCCTCAGGGCGTGTGCACACATCTGCAGCGAGTTTAGCAGTTTTACCTGAAGCGGAAGAGTTAGATGTTGATATTAAAGATTCTGATATTGAAATGGCAACCGCGCGAAGTGGTGGTGCCGGCGGACAAAATGTGAACAAAGTAGAAAGTAAAGTTATTTTAACGCATAAGCCTACAGGTCTTGTGGTTACTTGCCAAACGGAACGTAACCAATTAGGTAACCGCGAAAAAGCCATGAACATGTTGCGTTCTAAAATTTATGATATCGAATATCAAAAACGTTTAGAGGAAACAACAAAGAAAAGAAAAACCATGGTAAGTACCGGTGATAGAAGTGCCAAGATCAGAACTTACAACTATCCACAAAACAGAATTACCGACCATAGAATTAACGAAACATTGTATGACCTTACGGGCTTTATGAGCGGCGATATACAGGAGATGATAGATAAATTGCAATTTGCAGAGAACGCTGAAAGATTGAAAGAAGGCGGACTTTAGAAATTATAAATGTTGGATGATAAATTCCATCATTTAAAACTTAACATTTAAAATTTAACATTATAATATGACCCCAGAAAGAGAAGATAAAATACGTAATGCGTTTGCGAATAAGGACTGGAACGATATAAAAGCACAAAATAGCTGGCAAATTTTTAAAATAATGAGCGAGTTTGTGGAAGGTTTTGAAAAAATGAGCCGTATTGGACCCTGCGTTTCTATATTTGGAAGCGCGCGTACCAAACCCGAAAATAAATATTACCAGATAGCTGAAGAAATTGCTTTTAAATTAGTAAAAGAAGGTTACGGTGTTATTACAGGCGGTGGACCCGGTATTATGGAAGCCGCTAACAAAGGTGCCATGAAAGGCAAGGGTAAATCTGTGGGATTAAACATCGACTTGCCATTTGAACAAAAGCATAATGATTATATTGATTCAGATAAGTGTATTAATTTTGATTACTTTTTTGTACGAAAGACAATTTTCTTAAAATACTCGCAGGGCTTTATTGGTATGCCCGGTGGCTTTGGCACCATGGATGAACTATTTGAATCGCTTACATTGGTGCAAACAAATAAGATCGCGCAATTTCCTGTAGTTTTAGTAGGTACGGAATACTGGAGCGGTATGATAGCCTGGTTAAAAACAACTATGCTTGAGGATGAAAAAAACATCAATGCAATTGATCTTGATCTTTTTAAACTAGTTGATACTGCTGATGACGCAGTAAAACACATTGTAGATTTTTATTCGAAATATTTACTAAAACCAAATTTCTAAAATTGAAAGTGTGGATCTTTAAAATATTTATTTTTCCACTACTCTACTTTATTTCCATCTGGCCTTTTTGGCTGTTGCATGCCTTGAGCAGTTTTTTTTATGTTATTGTTTTTTATTTTGTTGGTTACCGTAAAAAGGTAGTGATACAGAATTTAAAAAATTCTTTTCCTGAAAAATCAGAAGCGGAAATTCAAAAAATAACCAAACAGTTCTACAAACATTTTTGCGATGTGATCTTTGAAACGCTAAAATTATATACCATATCGCAGGAGAATCTTAAAAAACGTATTGTCTTTTCTGACGAAGCGATCAAAACAATGAACTCCTTTTTTGATAAAGGTCAAAGCATTGTTGGTGTTATTGGCCATGTTGGCAATTGGGAATGGGCCGCTATTTCGCACCAGGTTTACTTTAAGCAACTCATTACAGGGGTTTACCATCCTTTATCCAATAAAAGTTTTGATGCCTTTATGCTTAAATTAAGAGGGCGTTTTGGGGGCAACATTGTTTCTATGACCGCTTTGTATAAAGAACTTTTAATGCTTAGACAAAAGAACATCCCTACAACCATTGGCCTTATTGCCGATCAAACGGCGCCACCTGAAAGTGCTTATTGGTTAACCTTTTTAAACCAGGACACACCCGTTTTTGTGGGTACCGAAAAATTAGCCAAAAAATTTAATTATCCTGTTGTTTACCTTCCCATCAAAAAAATAAAACGCGGCTATTACCAAATGGGGGCAATTGTAATTACGGAGAATCCTAAAGATATGCCCGCTGGTAAGATAACCGAATTACACACCCTGGAACTTGAAAAGAACATTCAAGAACAGCCATTTAGCTGGCTTTGGAGCCATCGCCGCTGGAAACATAAAAAACCTGCTAATATTTAGATTTTTTTTGCCAATTTTATACTTTGTTTAATTTATGAGTCAACCTAAAAATACTTCTACCGATACTCCGATCAAAAAAGTAACTGATCTTTTTGAGAACCTTGGCAACAAAGCTTATTTATTAGCACTAGGTCTTATAATGCTGGTTGCCTTTTTTGTTTTTAAAGATTTTATTTTACTCAAAAATGTTTTCCTGTTTAAAGATATTGGAAGTGATACCTTAAATGGTGTTCACCCCTCTTATTATTTTGCGGCCGATTATTTTCAAAAGAATGGCTTGCCGGGCTGGTCGTTCCAGGAAGGAATGGGACAAAACATTTTAGGTTTATATACCCGTGATCCTTTTTTATGGATAGGTATTTTTGCAGGCCCACAAAGCATTCCGAAAATTTTAGTATTCCTCGAATTATTAAAACTGATAATTGGCGGTAGTCTATTTTATTTTTATTTAAAATCAATACGCATCTCCAATTATTCTGCTATTATTGGCAGTTTATTGTTTTCTTTCTCAGGCTTCATGATCATTGGCGCAGCCTGGTATGTGTTTACTTTTGAAGCATTGACCTTTGCCCTACTCCTTCTTGGATTCGAAAAACTATATCAAAATGGTAAGTGGATGCTATTTTCTTTTGGCATTTTTTTAACGGCTCTATCAATGCCTTTCAATATTTATATTTTTGGGTTGTTTATTGCTATTTATGCTGCCTTCCGTTATTTGCAGGAACACAAATACGAAACAAAAAAATTCCTTCAACTTTATTGGAAATTAATTATTGCCGGGCTTATTGGTATGATGGTAGCAGGGCCATTCTTACTTGAGAATATTTTTCAGATCATCGAATCGCCTCGTGGAAGTGGTGGTAACTCTTACTTCGATAAATTATCAGGTTCTCCGATATTTGGCTTAGCAAACAAAGTTGAATTCGGTTCTTCGGTAATGCGCATGCTAAGTACAGACGCTATTGGTACCGGAAATAATTTTACCGGTGTGCAAAATTTCTTGGAAGCGCCTTTAAGCTACTGTGGTTTATTAAGCCTGCTATTAATGGCTCAAGTGTTTCCTTTGGTTGACAAAAAAATTCGTCGTTGGTACATTGCTTTATTTATCATTTGGATCATCCCTACTATTTTCCCATGGTTCCGTTATGCGTTTTGGTTATTTACCGGAGATTATTTCAGGGCGTATTCATTCTTTGTTTCTGTTATTTTTATTTTGTTCTCTGTTTACGCGCTCGATCTTATTCTCAAATTTAAAAAAGTAAGTATGCTTGCTTTGGGTGTAGCCCTTGGTGTTTGGTTAATTTTAAGTGCTTTAAGTTATAAGGCTGTTATAACCTACCCAACCGGCCAACAGGCTGAACAAAGTTTAAAAATAAATGATTCGCTTTCTTTATTTATAAAAACTTTTTTAGTTTTTTATGCCATAGCTATTTATTTTTTAGGCAAATCAAAAAATGTGGCCAATGTAAAATATTTAATTCTCTTTTTAGTTGTTGTTGAGTTAGGTTATTTCTCTTACACCACTCTTAATACCCGCAGCGTTTTAATGCAGCAGGAGGGGCGTGTTGTTCCCGCAGCAGTTTCGGTTAGAGAGTTAAAAGAAAAAGTAGCTTACAATGATTACACCGTAGAAGCGATCAATTACATAAAGAGCCAGGAAAAAGACGACAAATTTTACCGTGTAGATAAAATGTATTTCTCAAGCGGCGCTATGCACGGCAGCTTGCAGGATCATAAGATACAGGGTTATTACAGTACCAGCAGCTACAACTCATTCGCGCAAATTAATTATATAAATTTTATGAGAGGCTACAATGCTATTGATAAAAATAGTGAGTACGCCAGCCGTTGGGTTGATGGATTAAAGAACCGCCCATTCTTAGAACCATTGAACAATGTAAAATATGTAATTACCAAAAACAGGAACATAAATCCGTTATGGCCTGCTACACACGATTCGGTTGCTAAGTTTGGAGATGTAATTGTTTTAAAAAGCAAATACGCTTTGCCTTTTGGTTATACTTATGATAAATATATTACGCAAACCGATTTTGATCTTTTAAATAACACACAAAAAGATCTTGTAAGCTTAAAGGCTTGTGTGCTTGATGAACAAGAGCTTGCGAAAAGTCCGGGTCTAAAAAAATTCGCATTAAAAGATACTATGAACCTTAATTTTTTTACCTGGGATATTTTTAAAAGCGGTATTGATACTTTAAAAAGAGAAGCGCTTAACATGAACTTATTCTCAGAAAATAAAATTTCGGGAACAATTAACGTAAGCGAAAATAAATTAATGTACCTAAGTTTTCCATACGATAAAGGCTGGCATTTAAAAGTTGACGGAAAAGAAACAGAAAAAGTTTTAGTGAATTATGGTATGACAGGCGTTTACGTAACTAAAGGAAATCACACCATCGATCTTGAATACCATTTACGTTTCTTTAAAAAAGGATTATTAATGACCTTAGCAGGCTTCATTATTGCGGCAGGCTTTTGGTTCTTTACAAGAAAAAAAACTGAATTAAAAACTACTACATAACCGTTCTTAAAAAATAAAACAATGGCTGACTTCTCTAAACACAAATTTGGCACCAAGGCAATACATGCCGGCGCAGACGCTGATCCTTCAACAGGCGCAATAATGACCCCGATATTTCAAACCAGCACCTATGTGCAGGAACTTCCCGGAAAAAATAAAGGTTATGGTTACGCCCGTGGTAAAAATCCAACACGCGAAGCGCTTCAAAAAAATATTGCTGCATTAGAAAACGGTAAACATTGCATTTGCTTTAGCAGCGGTATGGGTGCTACAGATGCGGTAATGAAATTATTACGTCCGGGCGATGAAGTTATTACAGGCGATGATCTTTACGGTGGTTCTTACCGTATGTTCACTAAAATTTTCGCGAACTATGGGATCAAATTTCACTTTATTAATTTGAGTGATGCCAACAATATTAAAAAATATGTAAATGCAAATACAAAGTTGATATGGGCCGAAACCCCTACCAACCCTACCATGCAGATAATTGATATTGAAGCCTGTTCTGCTATTGCAAAAGAAAACAAAATTTTACTGGCGGTTGATAATACATTTGCTTCGCCTTATTTACAAAATCCTTTAGCGCTTGGTGCGGATATTGTGATGCATTCTGTTACCAAATATTTAGGTGGACACAGCGATGTGGTAATGGGCGCTTTAATTGTGAACGATGATAAATTACAAGAGCAATTATATTTTATTTTAAACAGTTGCGGTGCAAACCCAGGCCCTATGGATTGTTTTTTAGTAATGCGTGGTATTAAAACCTTGCATTTACGCATGGAACGTCATTGCTTTAACGGTAAAAAAATAGCTGAATATTTAAAGACCCATCCAAAAATTGAAAAAATTTACTGGCCGGGCTTTACAGATCATCCTAACCACGCCATTGCAAAAAAACAAATGCGCGATTTTGGCGGAATGATCTCTATCGTTTTAAAAGATAAAAGCATTGATAACACCTTTAAATTAGCTGGCTCTTTTAAAGTTTTTTCTTTGGCCGAAAGTTTGGGTGGGGTTGAATCTTTAATTAACCATCCTGCTACGATGACCCATGCTTCTATTCCAAAAGAGGAAAGGGAAAAAGCAGGAGTTGTAGATAATTTATTACGCTTAAGTGTTGGGGTTGAAGACGTTGAGGACCTTATTGAGGACCTTAAACAGGCTTTAGGTTAACAAACTGGCTTTTTAATTGTTATAAGATAAGTTGTTTTTTGTCTTTTGAAAAACAAAGCAATTCACTATATTTACTTCTAATAAAAAAATATTTAATGAAAAATACTTTTTTTACCTTCTTCTTTATTGCCGCCAGCACTTGTTTCTCACAGGTTTTTATGTGCAAAGATGGCGTTACCAAGTTTACTTCAGAAGCTCCTTTAGAGCTTATTAAAGCGTCCTCTAACAAAACCGTTGGGGCTTTGGATTGTGCTAATAAGAACGTGGCCTTCTCGGTTAATGTAGATTCGTTTGACGGCTTTAACAGCGGCCTTCAAAAAGAGCATTTTAAAGAGAATTACATGGAAACCATGAAGTATGCCAACGCTACTTTTAAAGGCAAGATCATTGAAGATGTTGATTTTACAAAGAACGGCACGTACACTGTAAGGGCAAAAGGCACCTTTAATATTCACGGGACTGAAAAAGAAAAGATAGTTAAAACAAAAATTACCATTAAAGATAAAGAGATACTAGTTGAGACCTCATTTGAAGTTCCTTTGGAAGATCATAACATTAAAATTCCAAAAGTGGTAAATCAAAAGATCGCTTCTATTATTATGGTAGATGTAAAAGTTACTTTAAAACCAAAAGCTTAAAATTAATTTGTGATCAAAAAGAATAAAATACTTTTAGTCGTACTTTTTTATTCTTCCCTTCTATTCCCACAACTACAGGTTAAAAATTATTTTTCTTTCACCGGAAAAAAAGATGTTGCCGTAAATACTATTACACAAGATAAGCAGGGCTTTTTGTGGATAGGAACGGTTGAAGGTGTTTATAAATTTGACGGCAAAACCTCTGTGCAAATTGCAAAAGAAAGCAATATTCTTAAGCAAAATATTACCGCTGTATTTATTGACAGTAAAGGGACAGCTTGGATAGGAGCGAATAGCGGAAAAATTTATTCGTTCAAAAATAATAAAATAGATTCTCTTGATCTTGGTGCAAAAGCAAACGAAGTAAAGATAACTTCAATTTGCCAGATAGATGATGTTATTTGTTTTGGCACTTATGGCAATGGCATTTACACTTATGCTAACAACGAAGTAAAAAACATTAATTCAGAAAAAGGATTAAGCGATAATGTTGTTTACAAAATTACTACCGATGGCAAGAATACTGTTTGGTGCGCTACAGATGCCGGCATTACAGAGATAATGAATATTGGCGAGAGCCCTTCATTTAAAATTATCTCCAATAAAATTGGTCTGCCCGATAATATTGTAAGGGATATTTCTTTTGAAGATAAAAAGTTAATGATCTCTATGCAGGATTCGGGCGTTTGCTCTTATAACCTTACAAGTTTTAAAATTGAACGTGTGCCTTTCTTTGCTAACTGGGGCATGGGCACTGTTATTAACGCCAGCGGTAAAGTAGCCAACAAAACTATTATTGCCACAGAAAAGAATGGTTTCCTGCAAATTCATAATGGTGTTATCTCTATTTACAATTATGAAAAGTATCTGCAAACAACCGGTATCAATCAATTATTTATTGATAATGCCAAACAGATCTGGATAGCTTCTAAAAAAGGTATCAGCCAGTTTTACGACCGACGTTACGATTTCATCAATGCCAGTAAAGGCTTAACCGATGATAAGATCCTTGCCCTTGCAACCGATAACGATCACGCCATTTGGATAGGTACAGTAAACGGCATCTCAAAAATAATGACCGATGATGAAGGAAAACTTGTTGTTTCAAAGATCCAGGAAGCTACAAAATTCACCATTTCCTGCGCTACCAAAGCGCCCGATGGCTGTATCTGGTTTGGCACTTATGGTAACGGACTTATTGTTTTAAGCTCACAGAACAAGGGTAGCATTATTATTAATTCAAAGAACAAAGGACTTTCAAATGATAATGTATCTAATATTTACTTTGCAGACAATGAAACGGTTTATATCTCTACACTTGGCGGTGGTTTAATAAAAGCAAAAGTTGATCTTGAGAAGAACGATCTTAAAGTTGAAAGAACATATACCGAGACCGAAGGTTTAGGAAGCAATTATGTTTACGCGGCCATGACCGATAACAACGGCAAGCTTTATATAGCAACAGATGGCGGCGGATTACAGGTTTTAGAGAACGAAAAATTTATAAGCCTTACCGATAAATTTAAATTAAACTCAAACACCATCACTTCTTTATGCAAGGATAAATACAATTCCATCTGGGCTTCTTCTAACGCCAACGGTCTTATAAAATATGATGGCAAAAGCATTATTTCTTTCACGCAATTGAATGGCTTGCGCGATGAACAACCTCAGCAATTAATTGCAACCGATAACACCATTTTCTCTATCAACTCAAAAGGTATTGATAAAATTAATTGTGTAGACAACTCCATTAGTTACTACGATCTGTTTGACGGTGATCTTGAACCCAACTTAAATGCCGTTTTTTTAAGCGATGATAAAATTTACTCTGGTACCAACAATGGTGTTTTAGTTTACAGAACAAGTCAGCAGGCCCTGGACTCTGTAAAACCACTGGCATTTATTAAAGCCTTGCAAATTAATTACAAGCCATTCCCTATAGATTCTATTTTTGAATTTACGCACAAACAAAATAATTTGGCATTTACATTTGACGCTATTTGGTTAAAGAACCCTGAGAAATTATCGTATCGTTATAAATTATTAGGCTTAGAAGATGCCTGGCTGTATGCTAACGAAGGCAAATTAATTAATTACAATAACCTTGGCGCGGGCTCGTACACCTTTATAGTGCAGGCCAAGAACGAAGAAGATGTGTGGAGCGAACCACCTTCTTTTTCATTTACCATCCTCTCTCCTATCTGGAAAAAATGGTGGTTCTGGGTAATAGTAGTTGTTTTGGCTTTCTTAGTAATTTATTCATTCGTTAAATACAGGTTAAAAGCACTTCAAAAAGAAAATTTAATCCTCGAAGAAAAAGTAGCACAACGTACAAAAGAAATTGAAAAACAATCGGAGATAATTGCCGAAGCCAATAAAGAACTCGAACAACTCTCAATTGTAGCAAGCCGTACAGACAATGTGGTATTGATCTTAAAACCGGATGGAGACATTGAATACGTGAACGAAAGTTTTACAAGACTAAACAGAATTACCTTAAAAGAGATCTTAGATAAAAAACTGAACATCTTTACATCCAGCAATAATTCACAAATAAAAGATTTTGTTAACGAAGCAGTTTCTACCAAACGTTCTATCAAATACGAATCGTTCAATACCAAAAACCCTGAGAACCAGGTTTGGGAGGCTTCTACGCTCACCCCTATCTTTGACGAAAATGATAAGATAAAAAAACTGATCATTATTGACAGCGATATAACCGAATCGAAAAAACAACAAAAAATAATTGAGCAAAAAAATAAAGATATTACCGATAGTATCTCTTACGCGCGCAAGATTCAGCACGCTATTTTACCTGAGAATAAATTGATACAAAAACACATTCCCAATTCTTTTGTGTTGTATATGACCAAAGATATTGTAAGCGGCGATTTTTACTGGTTTGCGCACTTTGATGATGTGAGTATTATTGCAGCCATAGATTGTACAGGCCACGGGGTTCCGGGAGCATTTATGAGTTTGATAGGCTACAACATTTTAAATAAAATTGTGAACGAGCAAAAGATCATTGACCCAAAAGATATTTTATTTGAATTAAATAACGGTGTGTTAGAAACACTTTATAAAAACGAGTCTGAATCTAAAGACGGAATGGACTGCGCTATTTGTAAGATCAATCACAAGACCAATACAATGGATTATGCCGGCGCTATGCGTCCGCTTTGGATAGTTGCAAATGGTGAGTTAACGGAAGTGAAGGCAGATCAAATACCTATTGGCACACAACAACAAGACAGGGTTGAAACCTTTGCGTACACCACTCATTCGTTTATTTTAAATAAAGGCGATTCCTTC
>JAUXSA010000163.1 GCA_030681615.1 Bacteroidota bacterium | reverse complement strand
AGGACCTCCTCCAGGACCAACCGGTGGTGTGGATCAAGGACCAAAAGATGAAGTAGCGACTTCAGAAGGAAACGGAGGCATCGAGCCACTTTATTTGACGTTAGGGTTTATTGTTATTTTGATCATTTTAATTGGCTCTTTACGCAGTGTTAGAGCATCATTACAAAATTCAAGCAACCGCGCTGAGGGGAAACCTGAAAATCCGGAAATGACCTTTGGACAAGAGGTTAAAAACTGGATCTCTGGCCACCGCCGTTTAGTTGGTGTATTCAGTATAATCATTGTTTTTATTGGAATGAAAAGCTGTTGGGATGCTTGTTACAACATTGGTGTTTATTACGATTACAGAACTCAAAAAGGATACAAGCCTGAGCAACCAATTAAATTCTCTCATAAATTACACGCTGGAGATAACGAGATCGCTTGTCAATATTGCCACAGCACCGTTGAAAAATCTCGTCACGCAGGAATTCCAACTGTGAATATTTGTATGAATTGCCACAAAGGCATTCAAACCGGACCGGTTTACAAAGACAAAGAAATTGCTAAAATTTATGCAGCTGCCGGTTTTGATGCCAAAGCAGGAACTTATGATAACAGCAAACAAAATCCTTTAAAATGGATCAAAGTTCACAACTTACCAGATCACGTTTATTTTAATCACTCGCAACACGTTGTGGTAGGTAAAGTTGAGTGTGCTACTTGTCACGGTGATGTAAAAAATATGACCGTTGCAGAACAAAAATCTCCTTTAACTATGAAATGGTGTATAGAGTGTCACCGCAAAACTGAAGTTGCAATGGCCGGAAATGCTTACTATGACCGTTTACATAAAGCTTTAAAAGAAAAATACGCTGGTCAGTACGACGTTAAATTTACCGTTGATAAGATCGGTGGTTTAGAATGCGCTAAGTGTCACTATTAATAATAAGTTACAGTAAGAATTTATATAACTAATGTCTATGTCAAAAAAATACTGGAAAGGCCTACCTGAACTACACAATAGTCCGGAGTTTCAAGAGCAACAAAAAAATGAGTTTGCTACTCCTCTTCCTATGGATGAGTTTTTGGGAAGTGATGAAGCTGAAAAAGAAGGCACATCGCGCCGTGATTTTTTAAAGGTGATGGGATTTTCAACTGCCGCAGTTGCTTTAGCAGCTTGCGAAACGCCGGTTATGAAATCTATTCCTTACGTTGTAAAACCAGAAGAAGTTACACCTGGTGTAGCAAATTTTTATGCTTCTACTTTTTATGATGGACATGATTATTCATCAATTTTAGTAAAGACCCGCGAAGGTCGTCCAATTAAAATTGAAGGTAACGATCTTTCAAAGATCACACATGGTGGAACTACTGCACGTGTTCAGGCTTCTGTTTTAGGTTTATATGATGGCGCACGTTTACGTGGCCCGATGGTTAAAGGAAAAGATGCTTCATGGAAAGCAGCTGATGATGCAGTTGCAGCAGCGTTAAGCGGCGGAGCAATTCGTATCTTAACTTCAACAATTATTAGTCCTTCTACAAAAGCGGTTATTGCAGAATTCATTGCAAAATATCCAAACACACAACACGTTACTTACGATGCCGTTTCATACAACGCTTTAACTTTAGCAAATAAAAATGTTTTTGGTAAATCAGTTGTTTCATCTTACGATTTTAGCAAAGCACAAACCATTGTTGGTATTGCCTGCGACTTTTTAGGAAACTGGTTAAACCCAAGTGAGTTTGCAAGACAATACGCGGTTAACCGCCGTGTTTCTAAAGACAAACCCGAAATGAGTAAACATTATCATTTCGAGTCTAACTTATCTTTAACAGGCGCAAATGCAGATGACCGTTTTACAGTAAAAGCTTCAGAGCTTGGCCGTTTAACAGTTGCTTTATTTAATGAAGTTGCTGGTTCAACAGGAAATGCAAAAGCAAGTGGAGACGAAAAAATTTCTAATCCGTTAGCAGCAGCAGCCGTTAAAAAAGCAGCAGCAGATCTATTAAAAAATAAAGGAAATTCATTAGTTGTTTCAGGAGTTAATGATGAAGGAATTCAAACATTAGTAAATGGAATTAATAAAATGCTTGACAACTACGGTAAATCTGTAGATGTTGAAATGCATTATAATTTAAAACAAGGTAATGACAAAGATTTTGCTGACTTAGTAGCTGATATGGCTGCAGGAAAAGTAAGTGTTTTAATGACCTACAATTGTAATCCTGTTTATACTGCTCCTGCATCGTTTAAATATGCAGCTGCTTTAAAACAAGTTGCAACAAAAGTTTCTTTCGCTCAAGTGTTAGATGAAACAGCGCAAATGGCAGATGTTGTTTGTCCTGATCATCATTACTTAGAGTCGTGGGGAGATGCAAATCCAAAACGCGGACATTACTCATTACAACAACCAACTATCAATCCAATTTTTGCAAGCCCTCGTCACGAAGGTACACGTCAATTTCAGGATAGTATTTTAAAATGGTCGGGTATTAAGAGTGATTATTTAGCATACTTACAAGGTTACTGGAACAATCACGTTTTTGTTAATCAAGGTAAATATTTAGATTTCGCAAGTTTCTGGGCGCATGCTTTACATGATGGTGTTACTAAAGTGGCAGTATATAAAGATGCTCCGGTATTGCCAATGGCAAAAGACTCAACAGGAAAACCAATTTTTGCAGGAGTTGCTACAGCATCTGCTGAGAATGGTGAAACAGTAGTTGATTCTTCTAAAGTTGTTACAAACGTTAAACCAGAAATTAAACCTGCTGTTGTTACAGAATCTCTTCCAACACCAGATTATAATAAGGCAGCAACAATGGCAACAGCTACAAAAGGTGGTGCTTTTGATCTTGTTATTTACGAAAAAATTAGTTTAGGAAATGGTAACCAATCAAATAACCCATGGTTAATGGAGTTACCTGATCCTATCTCAAAAGTTACCTGGGATAATTATATTACAATGAGTCCAATTGACGTTAAAGCAATGGGATTAAATGAAATGTTACGCCAGGATATTATCGGTTCTATTGTTGACATAACTGTTAACGGTGTAAAATTAACTGTTCCTGTTTTCCCTCAACCGGGTCAGGCACAAGGTACAATTGGTTTAGCTTTAGGCTACGGCCGTAATGCAGAAAGCATGAAAGTTGCGCACGGTAAAGGTGTTAATGCTTACCAATTATTAAGTTATGCTAACGATACAATTCAACCAATTGTTGCAAACGTTACAATAACTAAAACTAGCGATGAACATAAATTTGCTGCCACACAAATTCAACACACTATTATGGGTCGTGAAGAATTTTTGTTACGCGAAGTTTCTTTAAATGAGTTTAAAACTTTAGATAAAGAAGTTTGGAACCCAGAAGCAAAATTAACTGTTCAAGGTGGTAAGAAACATGTGAACGATATCGATCTTTGGGATGCATATCCTCGTATGGGTCACAAATGGGGCTTAACTATTGATATGAATACCTGCATAGGTTGTTCAGCTTGTGTTGTTGCCTGTACTTCAGAAAATAACGTAGCAGTAGTTGGTAAAGAAGAAGTTGCTAAAACTCGTGATATGTTCTGGTTACGTATCGATCGTTACTACAGTTCTGATATGAACCTTGAAAAAGGAAAAGAAGAGCATTTAGGTTCAAAACAAACATATCTTGAAATGGAAAATCCTTCAATGAATCCGAAGGTTACATTCCAACCAATGATGTGTCAACATTGTAATCACGCACCTTGCGAAACTGTTTGTCCGGTATTAGCTACCAGTCACAGTTCTGAAGGTTTAAATATGATGACCTATAACCGTTGTATTGGTACACGTTACTGCGCTAACAACTGTCCTTTCAAAGTACGTCGTTTTAACTGGTTCAATTATAATACTAACGAGTGGTTTAAAGATGTAAATCCTGCACAACAAGAATTAGGACGTATGGTTTTAAACCCGGATGTTGTAGTTCGTTCTCGTGGTGTAATGGAAAAATGTTCAATGTGTCAACAACGTACACAAGCTGGTAAATTAGAAGCTAAAAAAGCAGGTACAAGTTTACCAGACGGTTTAATTAAAACTGCTTGTCAGCAAGCTTGTCCTACAAACGCAATTATGTTCGGAGATCTTAATGATGATAAATCAGAAGTTTCTACATGGAGAACAAACGACCGTAATTATTTATTGTTAGAAGAAGTTGGTGTTAAGCCTACAGTTTCTTACTTACTTAAAGTTAGAAATCAGGATGAGAAAATTCTTCGTGAAGAAAATCATGCTGCAGGAAAACATGAAGATAAAAACGAAGCTCACAGCGAAGAAAAACATTCATAATATTTAGTATAAAAAATTAAAAATATAGTATGCACGCAGAATCAGAAATAAGGATACCATTAATACTTGGCGATAAAAGTTACCGCCAGATTACTGATGATATTATAGCGCCAATTGAAGGCAAAGCGGCAAGAGGCTGGTACACATTAACCACCCTTTGCACCCTGTCGTTTTTATGGGGTATAGGTTGTTTAGCTTACACTATTGGTGTAGGTATTGGCGCCTGGGGATCTAATAACGGTGTTGATTGGGCCTGGGATATTACAAACTTTGTATGGTGGATCGGTATTGGTCACGCGGGAACTCTTATCTCGGCGGTGTTATTATTGTTCCGTCAAAAATGGCGTATGGCTATTAACCGTTCTGCAGAAGCGATGACAATTTTTGCGGTAATGTGTGCGGCCATTTTCGTAATGTTACACACAGGTCGTCCTTGGTTAGATTATATGTTATTCCCTTTACCAAATCAATTTGGTTCTTTATGGCCTAACTTTAACTCACCATTATTATGGGACGTGTTTGCGGTATCAACATACTTCACTGTATCACTTGTTTTCTGGTACATTGGTTTAATTCCTGATTTTGGTATGATCCGCGATCGCGTTATTAAACCTTGGCAGAAAAAAATGTATGGTCTTTTAAGTTTTGGTTGGGGTGGAAGTGCTCGTCACTGGAGCCGTTTCGAAGAAGTATCTTTAGTACTTGCAGGTTTATCTACACCACTTGTATTCTCGGTTCACTCAATTGTATCTATGGACTTTGCTACGTCAATCGTTCCGGGCTGGCACACAACTATCTTCCCACCTTATTTCGTATCAGGTGCGGTATTCTCAGGTTTCGCCATGGTTTTAACATTGTTATTAGTTATCCGTAAAATTTATAAACTAGAAGCTTACGTTACAATTAAACACATCGAGTATATGAACATTGTAATTATTGTTACTGGTTCAATTGTAGGTGTTGCTTATTTAACTGAATTATTTGTTGCATGGTACTCTGGTGTAGAGTGGGAGCAATACGCTTTCTTAAATCGTGCGACTGGCCCATTAGCCTGGAGCTACTGGTGTATGATGGGTTGTAACGTATTATCGCCACAGGTATTCTGGTTCAAAAAAGTACGTACATCAATCATTGCTACATTTATTATTTCTATTGTTGTAAATATCGGTATGTGGTTCGAGCGTTTTGTAATTATCGTTCCAACATTATGCCGTACTTATTTACCATCTACATGGAACACTTACACACCATCATTCATTGATATTGGAATTTTTGTTGGAACTATCGGAATGTTCGGAATGTTCTTCTTATTATTCTCAAGATATTTCCCTGTAATTGCACAGTCAGAATTAAAAACAATTTTAAAATCGTCTGGTGAATCACAAAAAGAAGCTAGTAAAAATCAAACTCATCACTAATAAAAAACTGAACTAAACAAGATGGCAAATATGGCAACTCATAAACATATAATTCATGGTGTCTTCGGCGACGAAGTGCCATTGTTGGAAGCCTGTAGAAAATTAAGGGCAGCCGGTATCCGTATTAAAGACGTGTATTCTCCAATGCCTATCCACGGTATTGATGGAGTTATTGGTGTTCCAAGAACACGTTTAGCGATATGCGCTTTTATTTATGGTATTACTGGAACATCTTTAGCCACATTAATGATGTGGTACATGATGATTTCTGATTGGCCTAATGATATTGGTGGTAAACCAAGCTTTACATATTACATGAACATTCCTGCTTTCATTCCAATTACTTTTGAAAGTACAGTGTTTTGTGCAGCTCACGGTATGGCTTTAACCTACTTTTTACGTTGCTGGTTAATTCCAGGTGCAAAAGCAAAAAATCCTGATCCAAGAACTACAGACGACAAGTTTTTAATTTACTTAGAATTAAACGATGATCAGGCTGCAAAAGCTGAAGAGATCATGAAGAACAATGGTGCTGAAGAAGTAAATCAAAAAGGATCTTTTGTTGTTGAACCAAAATATGTATTAGAAGAAACACACTAGTTAGTATGAAAAAACATTATAAAACCATAAAATTTGTTTTCGCCTCAGCCCTTGTTGGCTTGGTATTAACAGGTTTTACATCTTGTGGTAAAAGAGATCAAAACAGTCCGGGCGTAGAATTTATGCCTGACATGTACCGCTCACCTTCACTTGAAAATTATAGTTCTCACACTGTTGATGGCGATACGTTAGATAACGCTATGCAGCCTGTAGCAGGAACTGTTGCC
>JAUXSA010000156.1 GCA_030681615.1 Bacteroidota bacterium | reverse complement strand
TTATATTCACAGACAACTAAACAATCTTAAAAATTGAACTCAAAAATAAAACATACACTTATTTGCATTGCACTCGTTTGCTCTAACACGTTCGTATTAGGGCAAAATAAAGATTCCCTTAAAGCCGAAATTAAAAATGCCAAACACGATACCCTGCGATGTAAATTTTTAAGTGCGTTGATAGAAATTGAATACGACGAAAAAATATGGCCCTTATACAATGAAGAGTTATATGAACTGGCCAAAAAAAATGCAGAAGCTGAAACAAACAGTAAAGTAAAGAACATTTATCTTATCTATTTTGCCAGTGCAACCAACAACAAAGGCTATCTTGCGCAGGAGCACGGCGATATAAGTAAAGCACTTGAATACTATTATAGTTCTTTGAAGCTGCAAGAACAGATCGGTAGTAAAAGAGAACTGGCTACAACGATCAATAATATTGCCTATATATACATGCAACAAGGTGGCCTTGACCGCTCATTGGAATTTGTTAATAAGGCATTGGAAATTCAAAAAGAAATTAAAGATAGTAATGGCATTGCCAACTCATATAATAATTTAGGTAACCTTTACAAGAATAAAAATGATATTGGAAGATCTTTAGATTTTTTTGAACGATCCATGGAACTACAAAAAAAATTGAACAATATAAATGGTATAGCTGTTTGCCTTTCTAATATTGGTGATATCTATGTAAAAAAAGGTGATCGCGCTAAGGGTATAGAATATTATTTACAAGCAATAAAAATTAACGAGCAACTAAAGGACAATGATGCTTTATCATACAATTTAAATTGTTTGGCAAATGTTATGTTTAATATGGGCAAGTCTGAAGAGGCTTTAAAATATGCGATCAAGAGCTATTCTATTGCTAAAGAAGTAAATTATATTGAGAACATCAGAAACGCTTCTTTAATACTTTATAAGATCTATAAAAAACAAAATAACTATTCCGGAGCATTAAAAATGTATCAATCCTATATTCTCATGCATGATAGTCTGGTTAATACTGCTACACGCAAATCATCCATAAAGAACCAGTTAAAATACGAATACGAGAAAAAAGCAGCTGCCGATTCGGTTCGTATAGCCGAAGAAAAGAAAGTGATAGCAGTACAATTAAAACACGAAAAAACGCAGCGGTATGCATTATATGGCGGTATTGGTCTTGTAGGATTATTTGCCATCTTTATGGTCAACCGTTTTAGGGTTACTAATAAACAAAAGAAACTGATCGAGTTACAAAAGAGAGCGGTAGAACATCAGAAGAACCTTGTAGATATAAAACAAAAAGAGATCTTAGACAGTATTCATTACGCTAAACGGATACAAACAAGTTTATTGCCCTCAGAAAAATATTTACACAGGCATTTGAAAGATAAAGGTTAATCACTAAAAATAAATTGGGCATTTTTAGTAGTTATACTTTCTACTTCACTCATAGATACATTTTTTAATTCAGCTAACTTTTTAGCGATCTCCAATAAATAGGAAGGTTCGTTGCGTTTTCCCCTGAAAGGAACCGGGGCCAGGTAGGGTGCATCTGTTTCCAATACCAAATGTTCAAGACCTACATTTTCTATTGCTTTATCCAGTCCTGAATTTTTAAAGGTAAGCACCCCTCCTATTCCTAATTTAAAATTGCCTAATGCTAAAATTTTTTGAGCCTGCTCTGCATTCCCCGAAAAACAATGAAAGATGGCCTTGGGTAATTTATTGAACGAGACAAGCACTTCGTAAATTTCATCAAAGGCTTCGCGACAATGAATAATAATAGGATAATTATAATGCAATGCCCACTCTATTTGTGTTTTAAAGGCATACTGTTGTTCTTTAAGAAAAGTTTTATCCCAATAAAGATCAATGCCTATTTCACCTACAGCTTTGTATTTTCTTTTTTCGAGCCAGCTTTTTACGATGGCCAGCTCCGCTTCAACAGTTGCGTTTACACTGCAAGGGTGCAGACCCATCATAGCAAAACAATTTTCAGGAAAATCAATTTCTAATTGGTGCATACCATCAATAGAAGTAGAATCTATATTCGGTAAAAAAAATTTATGTACACCGTTGCTAATTGCCTTTTGAATTAATGCTGCTCTATCTGCATTAAATTCTTCGGCATAAAGATGGGTGTGAGTATCAATGATCATAATTAATTTAACGAGTCTAAAGCTACTTTAACTACGTTATTTAATTCTGTTTTACCTGCTCCACTCTGGCTCATCACACGCAAGCCACACAAAGTATTGTAAAAGAACTGCCCGTAAACTTTTGCAGGCTTATCAAGTTTAATTACTTTCTTTTGTTCTGCATCACTTATCCAGGATGATAAAAGATTTTGTACCTCGTCTTTATTATTGCAAACTACCTGGGATGTTTTAAAACATTGTTTGCTCATTTCAGCGGCAGCGTTAACTAATAAACAACCATTATCATCCGGGTTCTCGACCAAATGATTGACCACACCTTTAAACATGGTCTCTAATTTTTGTAACCCATTAAGATCTTTCTCATCCAGACTCTGAAATGTTTTATCGTTCGACTCTTTATAAAATTCAAGCGACTGTAAATATAAATTGTGTTTGTCTTTAAAAGAATCATACAGGCTGCTTCTGCTAAGTCCTGTAGCGGTTAAAATTTCGTCAATAGAGGTACCATTATAACCTTTTTCTTGAAAGACAGTTGATGCTGCTTCGAGCACTTTGTCTCTGTTAAATTGTTTGTATTTTGGCATAGGATTAATTTAAGTGTAAAATTAAAACATCGGAACGAATATTCCAAACTATTAAGAATGATTATTCCGTTTTAAATTTTTATCCCAACAATTAGTACATCATCGGTCTGTTCAAAGCCCCCTTTCCACTCAGTAAAGGCGCCTTCAAGGGTATTCTTCTGCTCGGTGGCTGGTAGTTCGCTAACAGAAATTAACATTTGTTTTAACTTCTTTGTCATTATTTTCTTTCCACCGGAAGGCCCACCAAACTGATCAGCATAACCATCAGTAAAAATATATACACCATCGTTCTTTTGTAAACTTATTTTATGCGTAATAAACTCGTAATCGTTTGGTGTGAAACCGGCAATAGCAGTTTTATTTGCCTTATACTCTATTATTTCTTTGTCGCGGATCAAAAATAATGGCCTGTTTGCTCCCGAATATTCAACTACGCTATTCGTTGAATCAAATTTTAAGATAGCAATATCCATTCCGTCTTTTTGTGTAGAAGCATCGGAATGTTGTTTTAAAACATTTTTAATTTGAATATTTAAATACGAAAGTATTTTATTAGGCTCCGTAATTTTCTTTTCAAAGATTGCCTGGATGATCTTATCCATTCCAATAATGCTCATTAAAGCGCCCGGAACGCCGTGCCCTGTGCAATCTGCCGCAAGACAATAGAAATCCTTTTCTACTTTAGCAAACCAGTAAAAATCGCCACTCACTACATCTTTTGGTTTATACAAAACAAAACTTTCTTCGAACTGATCGTTCAGTTCATTTATCTCAGGTAAAATTGCCAATTGGATGCCTTTTGCATATTGTATACTATGGTCTATTTCCTGCTTTTTTTCTTTAATGATATTATTTTGTTCCTTTAGCTGAATATTCGTTTGTTGCTTTAATTTGTTTTGACGGAAAAGCAGAAAAGCAATAACAATGACCACTAACCCAAAACCTGTTAATGCAAAAATAAAATAACTCTTCTTTTTATTTTTTAACTCCTGTATCTCATTTGCCTGCTTTAATTGCGAAACACTTATCTCCGACTTTTCAAGCGAATAGTTATTCTCTAAGTTGGTCATGGATGTTGCATAAGCTTTTTTATCCAATTCTTTTTTCATTTCCACATATTCACGATAAACATCAAACCCCTCTTTAAATTTGTTGTTTTTATAATATGCTTCTGAAAGTAGCTTTAGAATATCAACTTCCATATCTAAAATACTATTTTTCTTTGCATAGGCAAGAGCAAATTTTAATGTATTAAGATCTCCTGCATTTGGGTGTATATCTGTGTTAGATTGAGCGAGCTTACTAATAATTAAAACCAGGTTAAAAGAATCATTCCTTGTTTGATAATTTTCCTTGGCATTAGTATAATAAAAAATGGCCGATCTATAATCTTTTGTAAGGTATTGCAGATCACCCATGGTAACGTAAAAAGCTCCGAGGCTACCATAACTTTTATTCTTTTTTGCTACTTCGATTCCTTTTTGCGTGTAATATACAGCGGAGTCGTAATAATTTTTTTGCTGCAAATAATTAAACTTTTCAGAATAATAATTTCCCAAAGCACTATAGATACGTAGAAGCCCTGGCCGATCATTCAGTTTTTTGCTTATCTGTAACGACTTATATAAATAATGATCTTCTTTATAATTGCGTTGAAGGATACAGGCCACCCAGCCTAAATTATATAAACATAAAGCAACACATTTTTTATCTTTTATAGAATCGCTTATACGATAAGCTTTATAATAATACTGAAATGCCTTTTCATAATTGGTATGATTCCAGTTCTCATCAGCAATACCATTTAAAGCATTGATCTGCGCTTTTGGAGATTTAATTTTTACAGCAAGATCTAAAGCAGCTTGATAAACTTCGGCGGCCTCCTTATACTCGGTAAGTTTATATTGTCTCGCCAGAATAAGAAGTTTTTTTACTTTCGCCGAATCGTCTTTACACTTCTCAATTTCATGTTTCAGCTCCTCTATGCTTGGCTCTGCCTTTTGGCCAAACAAATTGCAAACGAAAAAAGCATAAAAAAGAACTAATATGTATTTGAATTTGAACATTTATAACATTAACAATAATTACTATTTCATTTTAAACCTTATCTGTGTAATTATTTTTTTTGTGTACAAAGGAAAATCGCCCTGCATCATCCAGTTATAATAAGAAGGTTCTTTGGTAAAAACCTCTGTTACCGGTTTATCCTTATGTTTCCCAAAAGCAAACACCTCAATACCTTTTTCATTAAAAACAATTCTCCCGGCAAGATCAACATATTTAGACTTTGCTGTTGTTAACTCACTTAGTTTTGGAATATCATTAACTACTGGTATTGTTTTATTTCCTTTTGCATCTGTAACTTCCACGCCTTCGTAACGCTGTACCTGTGCTTTAAATATCTCAAAGGTGGCTAATACATCAGCCTCGGCGCTATGCGCGTTCTCTAAGGGTTTATTACAATAAAATTTATAAGCAGCACTTAAATTACGTGGTTCCATAAAATGAAAGATATTTTGTACATCTACTAACCTTCTTCCCTCCAGATCAAAATCAACTTCAGCACGCAAAAATTCTTCTGCTAATAAGGGGATATCATATTTGTTAGAATTGTAACCTGCAAAATCGCCTTTACCAATAAAACGCAATAGCTCGGGAGCCGCTTGTTTAAAGGTCTGACAGTCTACCACATCTTTATCGTAAATACCATGGATCTGCGACACCAGATCAGGAATAGGCATTTCAGGATTTATCCTTTGTGTTTTTGTCTCGGTACTGTTATCAATATTTAATTTTAAAAGCGAGATCTCCACTATCCTGTCTGAACCAATACTAAGACCCGTTGCTTCGAGGTCAAGAAAAATTAGGGGTTTGTTTAGTTTGATATTCATATACAGTCGTTTGAAATTAGAATTTAGTCGTTAGAGTTTAATATAAGTTTTTAAACTTTCCATCACCTCATCGATATTTTTTGTGTTGCCGATAAATGTGTTTAGTTTATTCATCACTGCATCCAATAAAGAATCGGGACAAGAAGCGCCGCTGGTGATTACAATTTTTAGAGCTTGTGCTGAGTCTTTAGAAGCATCACGCTTAATTAAGAAATTAGTTGTTGTTACTTTCTTTTTATTTGGATAATCGTAATGATGAATAGTTGTTGCATCTTCTATTTCCTTTTCTGACGAAATAAAATAGGTTGGAAATTTGCGCTCACATAATTCTACCAAGTGTGACGTGTTGCTGCTGTTATAACCCCCTACAACTATTGCCAGATCGGCATCGGTATCTAACAGGCCATACGTAGCGTCCTGGTTCTCGTTTGTGGCATAACAAAGTGTATCGTGTGTTTCCGAAAAATGTGCTTTAATTTCCTGCTCACCAAATTTTTTCACCAAAACAGTTTTAAAATACTCTGCTATCTGAGCTGTTTCTGTAGCAAGCATAGTTGTTTGATTAATAACGCCTATTTTTTTGAAATGCTCGCTAATTTTAAATCCTTCAGTAAACTTTCCTTTAAATTCTTCTTCAAATTGTTCCTGCGTTTTGTTCCCTAAAATATATTCACCCAAACGTTTCGACTCTTCCATATCACGCACAACTATTACAGCTTTGCTATCGATAGCACTGCGTGAAAACGTAGAACGTGTTTCTTCGTGATTATACTTGCCATGAATAATAATGGTATGTTCTGTTTTACCGATCTGCTCCGATTTTTTCCAAACGCGTTCTACAAACGGACAGGTTGTATCGTAGGCTTCGGTCTTAATACCTTTTTCATTCAGTAGTTTTATCAAAGGTAATGGCGCACCAAAAGCAGGGATCATTACAATATCATTTGCGGTTACCGTATCAAAAGGAATTAATTGTTCGCCCAAAGTATCCTGTAAAAAAAGCACACCTCTTTCGGTAAGGTCTTTGTTCACCGCTGGGTTATGGATCATTTCGCTTAAGAGATAGATCTTTTTACCAGGATTTTCGTCTAATGCTTTAAACGCAATTTCAATGGCGTTCTCAACACCAAAACAAAAACCAAAATGCCTGGCTATATAATATTTTACGGGACCAAAATCCAAAACAGTAGGACTGGTATCCTTTTTACGCGGATCCTGCACCTTACGGTATAGTTTTACTTTTGATATGATTGGGCTCCTGTAAAATTCAGGAACATTAAAGGTTTTCATCTAAATATTTAATTATAACAAAGCTAGTTATTTTTTGTTTCTTGGGTGATAACTTAAGATATTATCTCTTAAAAATTGACGATCCAAATGGGTGTAAATTTCAGTTGTTGTTATACTTTCATGTCCCAGCATTTCCTGCACAGCCCTAAGATCTGCCCCACCTTCTACCAAATGTGTGGCAAACGAGTGCCTGAAACTGTGCGGGCTAAGTACTTTTTTAATACCCGCTTTTTTGGCAAGGTCTTTAATAATATAAAATACCATTACCCGTGTAAGCATGACCCCCCGACGGTTCAAGTATAAAATATCTTCTGAACCTTTTTTTGGCGTTAATTGCGAGCGGGTTGCTGAAATATAACTCTTTATTAATTTAACCGCGTTCTTACCAATAGGTATCAATCTTTCTTTATTGCCCTTACCAACTACCTTAATGTAATTTTCATTCAAATGCAGATCTGTAATTCTCAAGCCTGTTAGTTCGCTCACCCTTAAACCACAACTGTAAAGGGTTTCGAGCATACTGTAATTGCGTTCTCCTTCAGGCGTACTGCGATCAATGCCGCCTAACATCTTATCAATTTCGTCAATTGTTAGGAATACAGGTAATTTCCTTGGTATTTTTGGCGTTTCTAAAAGCTCAGCCGGACTTTGTTTAATATCGTTCTCTAATAACAAAAATTTGTAAAAGGTTTTTATGCCCGAAACAACGCGGCCTTGTGTAGAAGCAGAAAAACCGATGGTCGCTATCCATTCAATAAAATTTTGAAGTTGTTTGAACGAGAATTTATCCGGCGTTTGACTATCCAAAAAAAGTTGGGAATAATTCTCTAATTTTTTAAGATCATCAGCGTATGCTTCAATTGAATTTTTTGAGAGTGAACGCTCTAACTGCAAATACTGCTTAAATCGTATGTAATAAACGCTCCAGTTATTGCTCATAAAAGATCAACAGTGTATCTTTTTTATTAAAAAAATAGATCTTGTTATCTTTAAGAAGGTGACAAGTTATTTTTGGAAAATTTTCTTTCAGGTCAGACTCAAGACCAATTAAATGATCCGGGCAAGGTACATCGCCGGGCATTACTTTTGTGAATTTAAATTTTACTTTTTTTTGACTGTATTTAAGATCAATAAAATTACACTTGGTAAAACATTTGGCAGTTTTGTTTTTGGTATAAAAAATAAGACTGGCCTTATCTTTAACATATACATTTTTTTGGCCACCAATATATGTAGCCGCCAGATTGTATGATACTTCATTCTTAATTTTAGCGGTTTGCGACGAGGAAGAAAATGAAAGAAACAAAGCAATGATCACAAAAGAAAAAGCAAGATCATTTTTTATGGATATAATAAATAAGTTTATTAATTTCATACCATGAAGATAGCAATTATTAACGGACCAAATTTAAATTTATTAGGAAAAAGAGAGCCGGAAATTTATGGCAATTTAAATTTTGATGAATTTTTAAAAGACCTGCAAAGCCACTATCCAAAGGTAGAGATCGTTTATTTTCAAAGTAATGTTGAAGGAGAATTAATTAATAAACTACACGAACTTGGTTTTACATTTGACGGTATTATTTTAAATGCCGGAGCATACACGCATACTTCAGTTGCTCTTGCAGATGCTGTTGCCGCAATAAAAACACCGGTACTGGAAGTACACATCAGTAATATTTTTGCACGCGAAGATTTTAGACATATATCTTATTTAGGAGCTAAATGTGTTGGCAGCGTTAGTGGCCTGGGTTTAAAAGGTTATAAACTGGCATTGAATTATTTTTTGAAGAACTAAGATCAAAATAAACACATAGACACATAGCTTATCCTCCTTTGGAGGTTTTGCGAAGCAAAATGGGATTCAGAAAAGCGGAGGAGGAATTTCCAAATTTTTTTTCACTTTAGTTCAGTACATCCAAACTTCCTAATCCTTCCCTCAGTACAACAATCTCCTCACCACTGCAATCTATTACCGTTGAAGGATAGATATTTCCAAAACCACCATCCACAACAATATCTACCTTGTCTTCATATTCATTATGGATAACTTCGGGATCTGAAAAATATTCGAGGATATCATCGCTTGTATCGTGCAAACTGGTTGAGATAATTGGATTGCCCAACTGCTCAACAATTTCTTTACAAATTAAATTATCAGGAACCCTAATACCAATAGTGTCTTTATTTTGTTTTAAAAGTTTGGGTACATTTTTATTGGACTCTAAAATAAAAGTATAAGGCCCAGGCAAAGCCTTTTTCATGATCCTGAAAATATGATTGGGAATTGGTTTTGTGAATTCAGACAAATGACTAAGATCGGAGCATACAAAAGAGAAATTAGATTTCTCTGGCTTAATGCCCTTTAATTTACAGATCCTTTCTACCGCTTTTTGTTGTGTAATGTCGCAGCCAAGGGCATAAACAGAATCCGTTGGATAGATAATGATCCCACCATTCTTCAAACAAGTAACAATTTGTGAGATCGTAGTAGCCGGTATATTTTTATCGTTTATTCGGAGTAACATTCCATAAAGTTAAGGAAACCAAGCACGGATTACAAATCATTAGTGTTCGAAACATCTTCTAACATGTTCCT
>JAUXSA010000154.1 GCA_030681615.1 Bacteroidota bacterium | reverse complement strand
GTATATTCTTTTAAATTTAAAGTGCCTACACTTGAAAAAGCAATTCTAACCAAATATTTTAATATTTTTAGAGAAGATTTGACGAACAAGAAAAAGGCAAATACAAATTAGAAATATTAAAAAATAAAAGAATGGAAAATTTAATTATTGCATCAACATTAAAATCTCCCGGGGTAACTTTTAATACCAACGGTGATCTTTTAATTGCAGGCAAATCAATTCCTGAAGATTCAAACAATTATTATAAACCTCTTTTTGCATGGTTGGAAGAATTTAAAAAAACATCGCCACCGGCAGTAAATCTTACACTTAAGTTGGAGTACATGAACACATCAAGCGTTCGTATCATTCTTAAGTTTTTACAAAACCTGGTGGCTATGTCTAAAGAAAATGTTAAACTTAAAATTACGTGGATTTACGATTTTGATGATGATGATATTTGCGAACAGGGAGAAATTATCCAGGAAAGCATTAAATTCCCCATCGAAATGGTAGAACACAGAGCTTAAAAACTTACCTTACGGACATTACCGTTTGAGTGAGTATTAAAATAATTTATATGAAATTAGTTTTATCACTCTTAATGGTTTGTTCAATAACACTGGCGCAGGTTGACCAAAAACAGGTCGACTCCCTAACAAAGATCGCCAACAGCAATGCATCCGATAGTATTCGTATAACTGCACTCTCCGATCTTAACTGGCTCTTCGCCGTTTCTAATCCAAAAAGATCTAAAGAATACGCAATAAAAGAAATTCAAATTTCCGCAAACGCTTCGCCTCTATTAAAAGCACAAGCATTTAATGATCTGGCAATTTCATTCTACAAATTAACCATTCTCGATTCCGCATTATTCTATAATAAAAAAGCCTACGAAATAAGAAAAGCAAGTAGGCGTAAAGACCTTATGGCTTCTTCTTTAAGTAAAATGGCATTGGTATATACTGATCAGGGAAATTACCAACAAGCTTTAATTACAAATTTGGAGGCGTTAAATATTTATGAGCAAAAAAAAGACGAAGTAAAACTATCACTCATTTATAATAATGTTGGGCAACTTTACGAAAAATTAAATCGCCGGGACAAACATGTTTATTATGTAGAGAAATCATTGGAACTTTGTAGAAAACTGGGTGATGAATATGGAGAGGCAAATTGTTGTGCCAACCTTGCCGAATCTTATTTGAGAAAAGGCAAAACACAAGCGGCCTTCCAGCTTATGGATAGGGTGGTGGATGTTTATGTAAAACATGACGACTCGTTAAGTTTATCGTCTGCCTATAACAATCTTGGTTATATGCACCGGCTTATTGGAAATAAAAAAGAAGCAAAGGCATACTATTTAAGAGCTATTGTAATTTGTAAAAGAATAAATAATTTACAAAGTCTATTGTTATACACACATAATTTAAGTTCGATTTACTGTGCCGAAAAAAATTATCTGGATGCCGAACGTACAAGTAAAGAAGTATTGTCTTTAACAACGCCCGACAATGTGGCGCAACTACTTTTAACATACCGTTTACTGGCTACCATTTCACCATATGTGAACAAACCCGCTGATGCCGAAAAATATCTTGACAGGTATACAGAACTGAAAGATTCTGTCTTTTCACAAGAGAACGCTAATTCAATGGCACGCCTGCAAACACTTTTTGAAACAGAGAAACAAGATCTTACCATTCAAAATCTTGAAAAAGATAAAACATTACAGGCCACACAAATTAAAAAAAGAAATACAACTATTCTTGCCGTTACAATTGGCTTGGGTCTTTCTATGTTATTGGTATTTGCCGTATTTAGAAGTTATCGCTTAAAACAAAAAGCCAACGCAATTATTACCGAACAAAAAGAAAAAGTAGAATCGCAACGTGACGAATTAAAACACAAGAACGAATTAATTGAAGAGAAGAGCAAAGAAATTACAGATAGTATTAATTATGCCAAACGCATACAAGATGCAATTTTACCTTCTGTAGCCGATATTAAAAAACATTTTCCAAATAATTTTGTGTATTACCAACCAAAAGATATTGTTGCCGGCGATTTTTATTGGATGCATACTTCCGACGAACATGTTTTTATTGCCGCCGCCGATTCAACAGGACATGGAGTGCCGGGAGCTATGGTATCTATTGTTTGTAGTAACGCATTAGATAAAGCGGTAAAAGATTTTGGCTTAACCAAACCGGGCCAGATACTTGACAAAACAACCGACCTTGTAATTGAGGCTTTTGTAAAAAACGGCCAGATAACTACCGGAGAAATGGGTGAAGAGATAAAAGATGGCATGGACATTTCGTTACTTTGTATTGACAAAAAAAATAAAAAAGTATTTTGGGCTGGTGCCAATAATCAGTTGTGGTACGTTAGTCCGGAATTAGTCATCGCTCCTGCGCACGGCGTGTATCGCGAAATGAAAGAAATAAAAGCAGACAAACAACCCGTTGGCAAGAACGAATACCGCAAGAATTTTGTCACGCATGAGATACCTTATGAAGAGGGCACTATCTTTTATTTAATGACGGATGGCTACGCCGATCAATTTGGGGGACCAAAAGGCAAGAAATTCAAATACAAACAACTCGAAGATATTTTAGTGGCCAATTGTGCGTTGGAACTTGAAAAACAAAAAGAAACACTCATTGCCAGCTTTAACGATTGGAAGTTAGGCCATGAACAAGTGGATGATGTGACCATTCTTGCTATAAAGATCTCAAAATAATTATCCCCCTAACCGGGGGATAGTTTTTAATACCTGTTTAGTTAATTTTATTATACCGAAACAATTGGTATTAATCTTACAAACAGATCCATGAAAACATTTCACATTTTCGCAGCATTATTTTTTACAAGTATTTTTTCTTCGGCTCAGGTTTTAAAATCGCTGCCTCCCGGCGGAAATAAAAAAGCAACAACCATTGAGCAAATTGGTATTACTGATGTTACAATTACATATGATCGTCCAGGAGTTAAAGGTCGCGAAGGAAAAATTTATGGTACAGATATTGTACATGCCGGTTTTGTTAACCTTGGTTTTGGTACCAGCAAAGCGGCGCCTTGGCGTGCAGGTGCAAACGAAAATACCACCATCGAATTTAGCACTGATGTTAAAATAGAAGGCAAAGATCTTCCTGCAGGAAAATATGGTTTTTTTATTGCATACGACCCTAATGAATGTACACTTATTTTTTCAACGAACAGTACATCCTGGGGAAGTTATTTTTATAGCGATAAGGAAGATGCTTTGCGTGTAAAAATAAAACCTGTTGCATTAGATAAAAGTGTTGAGCGCTTAAAATATGAATTCATGAATCAAACCGATAATTCTGCAATTATTGCATTGCAGTGGGAAAAACTAAGCTTTCCCTTTAAAGTGGAAGTTGATCTTGTAAAAACACAGTTGGATAATTTACGTTTGGCTTTAAGAAATAAAGATGGCTTTAGATGGGAAGTTTATGAACAAGCTGCAAGTTTATGCCTGCAAAACAATACAAATTTAGAAGAAGGTCTGCAATGGTCTAACGACGCTATAAGTTTTGAAAAGAATTTTACAACCTTAAAAACAAACGCAGGTATATTGGAGAAATTAGGAAAAAAAGAAAAAGCCGATTCTACGTTAAAAGCCGCAATGACAGTGGGCTCAATGGTTGAACTTCATCAATACGGCAGAATGCTGGTGAACCAAAAAAAAGGCAAAGAAGCTTTGGGGATCTTTCAATTAAATGCTAAAAAAAATCCGAAACAATTTACCACTTATGCCGGCTTAACAAGAGGTTACTCTGCTATCGGTGATTTCAAAAATGCATTGGTTAATGCAAAGGCAGCTTTAGCATTAGCGCCGGATGATCTTAATAAAAAGTCGGCACAAAGTATGATCGACAAATTACAAAAACGACAGGATGTTAATTAATATGCAGGGGAAATTTTTCATATACCGCTTATTTTCATTGATGTTTTTAAATAAACTATCTGCGCAACAAGGTGATGAATACATTCGCCTTGCAGATAACTATAAGAAAAACTCAAAAGCTGATAGCGCACTTGTTTTCTACAAAAAGGCATCTTTAGAATTTCAGGATCTGCAATCTGTTGAAAAATTGATGATTGCCTACAACCAGATCGGGGTTATCTATACAAAAAAAGATGAATACGATAGTTCTGCTTTATATTTAAAAAGAGCTTTAGCTAAACAACCTTTTTTATCAGATACAAATAATCTAACGTTTGCTACAACCTACATTAGTTTAGGAGTTATGTATGGTGCTCAGGATAATATAGAGCGTTCGTTATTTTATCATAATAAAGCGCTTGCCATTCGAATTTTAAAATTAGGAGAGAATAGTGCTGATGTTGCAACAAGCTACGGCAACATTGGCAACGTTTACCTGCGCACGCAAGATTATGACAGGTCGCTTGACGCACATTTAAAAGCAATGGCCATTAGGAAAAAACTTTATGGGAAAACGAGTGCTGAGATTGCGCAATCGTATATATGCCTGGCAAATCTATACCGCGAAAAGAAAGATTATAAAAGTTCGATAGAATATTTTGATAAAGCCCTCGAAAATAAAATAACACAATTAGGCCTGGGACATAAAGAACTTGCAAAATATTATAAAAACCTCAGCGATGTTTATTACCTGAAAAGTGATAAAAAGAACGGCGACCTTTATAAAAATAAAGCTGAAGGCGTGCAGAAAAACTAATTCAAAATTTATGCCTAATTAGTTTATTTTTGTGTGTAAATTTATTCCATGCAAAAAAGAACATTAGGCAATACCGATATTACAACATTACCACTTGCTTTTGGAGGTAATGTGTTTGGCTGGACAATTAACGAAAAAACTTCTTTCGAATTACTGGATAGTTTTGTAGCAGCCGGCTTTACCTTTATTGATACAGCTGACGTTTATTCACGTTGGGCATCTGGTGTAGGAGGCGAATCGGAGACCATTATTGGCAACTGGATGAAATTACGCAAGAACCGTAATAAAGTAACCATTGCTACTAAAGTGGGTATGGATATGGGCCAAGGAAAAATAGATATCTCTAAAAAATATATTTTAAAAGCTGTTGATGATTCTCTAAAAAGATTGCAAACCGATCACATCGATCTATATCAGTCTCATAAAGATGATGAAACAACTCCTGTAGAAGAAACATTAGATGCCTATGCGCAATTGATAAAAGAAGGCAAAGTGCGTTGGATCGGCGCTTCTAACTTTAGTCCAGCCCGACTAAAAGATTCTCTTGCTGCAAGTAAAAAATATAATTTGCCACGTTATGAAACGTTACAACCAATTTATAATTTATATAACCGCGAAGAGTTTGAAAAAGAGTTGCAGGAAATTTGTGTAGAGAATAATATTGGCGTAATAAATTATTATGCTTTGGCCGCAGGTTTTTTAACAGGAAAATACCGCTCAGAAAATGATATTTCTAAAAGTGTTCGCGGAGCCGGTGCACACCGTTACATGAACGAAAGAGGTTTTAAGATCTTAAAGGCTATGGACGAAGTAGCAGCCGAAAAAAAAACCAGCCTGGCTGCGATTTCTGTTGCATGGTTAATAGCACAGCCAGGCGTAACAGCACCAATTGCAAGTGCTACCAATCACGAGCAATTACAGATAATTTTAAAAGCAACTGAACTATCGCTGGATAGCACAACCCTTGCCTTTTTGAACCTTGCAAGTGTCTGGAAATAGGGCCTCATGGCAAATTATTGCAATATCACATATATTTCATTACTTTTATTACACAGATTTATATCGTGAAAAGATCCTTAAAAATAATTACCGTATTAGTTTTTTTTGTTGTTTCAGTTAATGCTCAATGGTCGCTTAAACTAAACAGTAATGTTTATTTGCGCACGTGGAAACTCGACACTAAAGCCTCCAAAGAAGAAAAAGAAATTGATGGCGCAACCGTAACACTTTTCCAGGGTGCGAAACAAATAAGCCAGGTAACTACAAGTAATGGTGGAGAATTTACAGTAATGGTACCCAAGGACGGTGAGTTTTACCTTACCGTTTCTTATCCGGGTTGCAATACTAAACGTATGGCCATCAATACTCAAAATGTTCCGGAAATTATGACCAAAGATGGTTATAAACCATCTTTTGAAATTACAGGTGGTTTTATCATGGTAAAACCTTACCCGGGAATTAATTATTCTGAGTTAAGTCAGGACCTTATTAGAGTTGAATATCTTCCAAATAAAAAAGCTTTTGACGATACTGAAGCAGGCACAGAGAGAGGTTTGGGAATTGTTTCAAAGATCTATGCTTCCGAAGACGAATTGTTCAGTCGTTTTTGTTCTACCAATAAAGCAGGTGATGTGGCTTTGGCTAAACCTGATTGTCCTCTTGCAAAATCGTTGTACGAAAAAGCAATAGCCATGATACCGGGCGAACAATATCCGGTTGTGCAATTGGCAAAAGTTGGTCTGTGTTTAAAGGATAAAGAATTAGCTGAAAAGAAAGCTGCTGAAGAGGCTGCAGCTAAAGCCGCCGCACAAGCGAATAAAGAAAAAGAAAATAAAGATGCTGCTGATAAAAAAGCAATTGCAGATGCTGTAGCAAAAGCAAACGCCGATAAAGCAGCTTTAATAAAAGAAGAAGAAGCTAAACTGGCTAAAGCTTCAAAAGAAAAAGCCGCGAAAGAAGATGCTGAAAATGAAAAATTAGCAAAAGAAAAAGCGGAAAAAGAGAAGAAAGATAAAGAGGCTGCAGATAGATTAGCGAAACAAAAATTTTATGAAGAAAAAAGAGCAAAAGAAAAAAGCGGTGCATTGATCGTAAAACAAAAAACGCCGGAAGAAATAGAAGCAGAAGCGAAATTAGCAAAACAAAAAGAAGGTCAGTATAAATCGCAAGCCGAAGATAAAGAGGCTATGGCTAAAGATGCCGAAAAAGCAAAAGCTAAATACGAAGAAAAACAAAAAGCAGACAGAGAAAGAGAACAAAAACAAAAAGAAGGTTTAGCAAAATCTAAAGCAGAAGACGAAGCGGCCATGAAAGAAGCTGAGGCTAAAAAACTTGCTAAACAAAAAGAAAGAGAGCAAAAACAAAAAGAAGGCATGGCCAAATCAAAGGCTGAAGATGAAGCTGCCATGAAAGCTGATTTTGAGAAAAAAGAAAAAGCAAGAGCACAACGCGAAGTGGATGAAAAAGAAAAGAAACGTCTTGCATACGAAACAAAAGCAAAAGATGGTGAAGGCGAAATGGATAAGGGAAATTCTGATCATAGTCTACCACAAGTATTAGGTGGTAGTGCTGAAAAATATAAAACAAAAGTTAAAGCGGCCGACGAGTTATTTAAAATGAAGCGTTATGAAGAAGCAAAAACAGCCTACCAGGAAGCACTACAATTTAAAGCCAACGATCCTTACGCAATAGGTAAGTTAGCAGACATTGAAAAACTGACAGCTCCTAAATAAAATTATTTCGGGTTTCTCGTTTCGGGTTTCTTCATTAAAATCATAAAATTATTTCTAAAAATGGAATCATCAACTACTCTACCTATATTAAATACTGTCGAGCTCCGTGTACTTGGCTCACTGATAGAAAAAAGCAAAACCACACCCGATTATTATCCAATGACTGTAAATGCATTAACTGCAGCTTGTAATCAAAAAACCTCTCGTAAGCCTGTAGTTGATTATGATGAGGAAACCGTTATTTCTGCGTTGAACAGTTTAAAAAGTCAAAGTATAGTTAGTACTGCTGTTGGTGGAAGTATCCGCGCAGTAAAATACAAACATAATTTTACAACGGTTTACCCGCTTACCGATGGCGAACTGGCCATCTTATGTTTATTATTTTTACGCGGACCACAAACTCCCGGTGAGTTAAATACCAATTCAGCAAGATTACATGAGTTCAGGTCTTTAGAAGGTGTGCATGACGCATTAAATAAATTAATGAACAGTACATCGCCTTACGTAAAAGAATTACCCAGACGAGCCGGACAAAAAGAAACCCGCTTTATACATTTGTTAGGCGAAACCGCAAATTATGAAGAAGAGGAATCACATGAAGAGCCAGTCCGTAAAAATGTAAGTGATCTAGAAGCCCGTCTTGCTGCTGTTGAGCAGGAATTAGCTGAAGTAAAAGAAACGTTGGCGAAGATCACAAAAGATCTATTCTAAAAAATTAAATGAACTTATGAGCAAAGCAACTATAAAACCAAGCAATTTTGAATTTTTAAAACTTATCAAAAAAAATAACGACCGTGATTGGTTCAATGCGCATAAAGAACGTTATTTAACCGAATTGAAAAATATAGAACTGTTTGCCGATGCCCTATTAATTGAAATGAATAAACATGACGCAATTGAAACGGTGAGTGGCAAAAAAAGTCTTCACCGTATCTATCGTGATGTACGTTTCTCGAAAGATAAAACGCCTTACAACTCACATTGGGGAGGCGGATTTAAACGCGCTACAAAAGCACGCAGAGGCTCTTATTATTTTCATTTAGAACCGGGCAACTCTTTTGTCGCTGGTGGCTTTTGGGGTCCTGAGCCTGCAGACCTAAAGCGCATTCGTGATGAATTTGCTTATGATGCTAAAAGTTTTCGTGCCATTTTAAAGGATAAAAATTTTGTAAATACGTTCGGCGCCTTAAAAGGCGAACAGATAAAGACCACTCCAAAAGGTTTTGATGCAGATGATAAAGCTATTGATCTTTTGCGTTACAAACAATTCTTACTCATCAAAAAATTTACCGATAAAGAAGTCTTAAGTAACGATTTCGTAAAAACATTAAGTGTCACATTTAAACAAATGCGTCCGTTCTTAGATTACATGAGCGAGGTGTTAACTACTGATGTGAACGGGATCTCAATGCTCTAACTACATTTACATATAGTTTCGTACCTTTGTATCAATGCGGAACTTCATTCATATTATTTTCTTTCCTCTTATCTTTTCTATTTTTGGATTTACGATAGATCGTTGTGATCTTAATTTCCAAAAAAACAAAATAGATGCCGATAGTTTAGTGGCCTTTGCTAAAAAACA
>JAUXSA010000125.1 GCA_030681615.1 Bacteroidota bacterium | reverse complement strand
AGATGGTTCTATTCATCCAAAAGATGCATTAAAAGAAGCAGCTAAAATTTTAATATTCCATTTCATGTTATTCTCTGATGAGAAAATTACATTAGATGCTGAAGAAAAACGTAATGAAGAAGAATTTGATGAAACAAGCCTTCACATGCGTCAATTATTAAAAACCAAGTTAGTAGACATGGATCTTTCAGTTCGTGCTCTAAACTGCTTAAAAGCGGCTGACGTTGAAACTTTAGGTGAACTTGTTTCATTTAACAAGAACGATCTATTAAAATTCAGAAATTTTGGTAAAAAATCATTAACCGAGTTAGAAGACCTTGTTCAAACTAAAGGTTTACAATTTGGAATGAATGTGATAAAATATAAATTAGATAAGGATTAATAAATTTAGATTTTAGAGGTTAGATTTTAGATGTTAGTCTTAAATCATAGATCTTAAATCATAAATCTTAAATAAAATGAGACACGGAGATAAAATAAATAATTTAGGTAGAAAAACCGCTCACCGCCACGCTTTGTTAATGAACTTAGCTTGCGCGTTAATTGATAACAAGCGTATTTTTACTACTCTTGCTAAAGCAAAAGCTTTACGCGTATATATTGAGCCGCTTATTACAAAAAGTAAAGACGATACTACTCATAGCCGTCGTGTTGCTTTTTCTTACTTAAAAAGAAAAGAAACTGTAAGCGAATTATTCAAAGAAGTTGCAACTAAAGTAGCAAACCGTAATGGTGGTTACACACGTATCATCAAAACCGGTAACCGTCAGGGTGACGCTGCTGAAATGGCGATGATCGAATTAGTAGACTTTAATGATATCTATACTAACGGTAAAGGATCTGCTGAAGGTACAGCTAAGAAAACTACGCGTAGAAGTAAAGGTGCTAAAAAAACAGCTGGCGCTAAAACTGAAACTAAAGCTAAAAAAGAAGATACTGCATCTACAGAAGAAGCTTAATAAATTTCAGATATAAGATTTTAAATCTAAGATCTTACTTCTTAAATCTTAAATAAAAAACCCGTTTCGAGAAATTGAAACGGGTTTTTTGTTAGTGATTTTACTGTTTTAGTCCACTTGTAGTCCGCAATCAATACCCGTACTATCGTTTGTATGCTTTTTACAGTCATTCTCGTAGCTCTTTTTTTCGAAGTAAAGTGAGTGCCATAATCTTTATAATAACCTTTGTTATTAACGCTTCCTTTACAAATACAATAATAATGTGCTCTCTTACATTGCGAGAACAAAAAAATAATTAAAACACAAAATGATATTTTTTTTATGATATAATTTTTTATAGATCCAAAAACTTATGATACACTTTTATCTTACAATCCAGTCTTTCCGCCAAATAACTATTCCCCTCTTTTAATTCAGCCAGTATCAGTTTTGCTTCTTCAATATATTTTAATTTTTTTTCGTTCTTCCAATAAAAAGGTGGTTCATATAAATTGCAGATCCTATCGGCTAGTTTAACAGCCCAAACTTCTTTTGGTTGTAGTTTAATTCTTTTTAAACTGTCCTTCATTTTTTCATCACTATTCTCAAGTTCAGAATTTTTAGTCAATGCTAAAACACCCTCTGCAACTTCTTTACCAAAAAGTTCTTTTGTTTTTTCGAAAGAGAAATTTGTATCTTCCAGTGTATCGTGCAACATGGCACATTTAATGGCAAGCTCGGCATTAATATCATTACTGTTATTTATGGCGTTTATAATTTCAAATGTTACGCTGCCAATATGGTTTATGTATTCTACTTGCTCACCATCGTTTGGCCCACCATATTTTTGACCATCGTGTAACTTACTTGCTAATTGCCAAATGTCCTGCAATTCGTCTATCGACCAGTTATTTCTCATTTTATATACTATTATGCAATCATTCTTTCACAAACTTTTTAGTGCAGGAATGATTTTCAGATATTAATTCAATAAAATAAATTCCGGGAACTAATTTTTCTGTATTTATTTTTTCTGCATTAAAAAATGTAGCTTGTGTTTTTCCGGTTATATCTTTTACAATAATTTTTTCAATGGGTTTATCAAAATTTAAAATACTTTTAGTTGGGTTAGGGTAGAAGTTTATTTCTTCAGTTGTATTACTTTTTATATTGGTTGTTATACAGGATACGGGACTTGCGCCTGTTGTTGCAGAAAATGTTCCGTTAACCACAAACCAGTTTTGCCAACTGCCACCGCTGGCGTTTGGATTTTGCCAGTTGTTAAGGTCAAAACTGCCTGCGCCAACCGACGTGCCTTTTATAGCATAAACTTTTAATGCCTGCCCCGATCTGTTCCAGGTTAATGATTGTGCCGCGGCACAAGTTTCCGGACTGTTTGGTAAGATACAATTGGGCTGTATAAAATACGCGTTGTCATCGTACGTGGGAAAACCACCATATACTTTTGCTATGCCTGTACTATCAATACAAACCGCTGTATATTCATCGCAGGCAATACCATAAAAAGCCGCAGAGCTATCCTGAAAAAGCCTCGCTAAAAAAGTGCTTTGTCTTCCGCGTCTATCCGGATTATCATAATGTGTATCTGTAATTACACGTTTTAAGATCTTGTTATGTAAAAAATCATTATTTCCGATCGTAACTAAACTGCCATATGGATTTGATAATGCAACAGGTGATGTTACTGAACCTGCGGCCGCACTAAAATACGCTTGTCCCTGTATTGCCATACCGGCGCTAGTTCCGCCAATAGGTGTTTTTTTTGTATTGATCAAATAGTTTAAAGCGGTATCAACAGAAGTATTATTCCAATAACTAACATAATCAAATTGGTTGCCTCCCGCTATCCATACGGCTTCGGCTTCGCGCAACCTTCTTCTCACATAAGGATGATTGGCTGCTGCAACGCTGGGTATAACCAATGTCTCTACCGAGTTAACCGGAATTCCTAAAGAAGAATATAAATATGTGTTATAACCGTTTGAACCTGTAACTCTTATTACAACTATATCTCCGCCGCCACTTCCGTTAAGGAACCATTTCATAGCCTCATCATCTTCGGTAGCGCCGCCCATCAAGCATAAACGGTATTGTGTATTTGTATTAACGTTGGTGGTGTCACCTGTAAAATAACTCGTGTAAGGTGTTTGTGCTTTTAAGAAAGAACATAATAAAAACAATGCAGGCAGAAATATTTTTCTCATATATCAAATTTACTTAATTTATTACGATCATTTAAAAAGGTTAAATCTAAAAGTTTAGTAAATCTTTGTTTATATTGAAGTATTATATAGCTATCTGGACTTAAGAGTTCATTTTTTTTCCATATATTTAGTGAATATAAAATAATTTAAAACCCCTGTCTCATGAAAAAACTTTTTACCCTTTTTTTATTAATTAATGCATCGTTAATCTTCGGTCAATGGACTGCCAGTATGGTTATTCCTGCCAACAGAACACAACATGGAATTGTTGGGCATCCAAATGGAAATGTTTACTTATTTAATGGTTATCCGGGTACTGGCCCTGAAGTGAATTCAATGTTTATATACAATACTGCAACTAATACATGGACTACCGGTCCAAATGTTCCTTATACAGCAAGAGGTGTTGCTTATTGTTTAGGTACTGATAATATGGTGTATTGTCTTGCAGGTTTTCCTGTAACAAATACTTTTGCACGTTTTGATGTAGCAACAAGCACCTGGTCAACATTAACCAGTTGCCCTAATGGCGCATGGGAAGGATCTATGACTTCTTACAACGGTAAAAT
>JAUXSA010000096.1 GCA_030681615.1 Bacteroidota bacterium | reverse complement strand
TAAAGTATGGCAGGCACACACGTTTTGACGGTAATTTAACCATAACAGGCCTTCCGGATTTTAACACAAGTTTTTTACATTTTGATGTAGAGGAACTCGCAACTAATTACACCGACCTGATCAGGATCCCAAATTATCCTTTCTCGGAAAATAAAAAACTAGAATTACCTATTGAATTAAAGCGCCTGGGCACTATTTCGTATAAAGGAAAATTTGATGGTTTTGTTACGGACTTTACGACCTATGGTAAGTTTAAGACAGGGTTAGGAAACCTTGCCACACAATTAAGCATTAAGATCGGTAAGAAAGCAGATGATGTTGCCTATCATGGAAAATTGCAAACCAGTAATTTTGATATTGGAACCCTTTTCGGAATTTCGAATTTTAATTCTCTCTCTCTAAATAGTGAGATAAGAGGTAAAGGTGTGTCATTAAAATCGCTTGATGCCGACGTTGAAGGCACCGTTTTAAATGTAAATTATAATAACTACTCGTATAAGAACATAAAGCTGAATGGTAATATTAAAGAAAAAGTGTTTAACGGATTGTTGGTGAGCAAAGATCCTAATGCTGATTTTGATTTTAATGGCAATATTGATTTTAAAAATAAAGTGCCTGAAATGGATTTTATTTCTACAGTAAACAATATAGATCTAAAAAAATTAAATTTCACAAAACAGGAAGCTAAAATTTCAACCCAGATCCTAATTAATTTAAAAGGTGATAATCTCAATAACCTTACTGGTACTATAAATTTTGATGATACTGAATACACGAACGAAATAAAGAAATTTAAGATCAGCACCTTCGATCTTAAATTAGACCAGGCAACTGCAGATAAACATATGGTCATTAACTCAAACTACTTCAACTTAAAAGTTGATGGCCGTTTTGATGCTAATAATCTTGGTATGGCATTTAACCAGGTGCTTAATTCGTATTACCCAACTTTTGTACCCAAGATCAAAACGCGAACGGTTTACACCGATGCCTTTAAATTTGAGCTCACGGTTAAACAATTCAGAATAGTTAGAGAATTATTTTTGAAAAATTTAGCTGTTAGCCCAAATACTATTATTAATGGTGATTTTGACGCGTCGAAAAATCTTTTGAATATTAATTTAAAATCAGACTCTATAAGCTACGGAAAAATTAAATTCAACAACAATGTTATCGAATCATACTCGAAGAACAATAAAGTAAATCTTGTATTTAAAGCCAGCGATATTAAGCTAACTGATAGTTTAGTATTAAGAAATTATTTTATGTACTTCGTTTCAAAAGACCTCGATACAAAATATAATTTAGAATGGGATAATAAAACCAGCCCTAAAAACGCTGGAAGGCTTGCCGGTAAAGTAAATTTTAGTGGGCAGGTTGCTACGCTTACATTTGATAAATTTTTTATTACGCCAACCGATAGCAGTACGTGGAATATGGTTACCTCTAACCCAACTGTTATTGATACCGGGGGAAATATCCTTATAAATCCTTTATTATTTACCAATAAAGAGCAAAGTATTGGCATCGCCGGTTCGCTCTCAAATAAGCCTGGAGACAGCCTTGTAGTAAATACAGCAAGTGTGATGCTTGAACAATTTAATCCCCTTTTACGGAGTATAAAATTAAAATTGAATGGAATGGTGAACGGCAGAGTTACTGTTCTTGATCCCAAGAACTTTGCCTTTAGCAGCGATCTTGATTTTACCTCTTTAAAGATAAATAACAATACGCTTGGTGAAATGGTTGTAAAAACAAACTACGATGCAAAAACAAAGACCATATTTACAGATGGCTATACATCGCTAGGGCTACCAACATTTGATGGAGGTAAGATGAAGAACATCTCCTTCAGGGGTTATTATTACATAGATAAAAAAGAAGAAAGTATTGACCTGGATGTAACTGCAGCCCCGGCCAATTTAAAATTACTTAATCCATTATTGGAAGGGATATTAACTATAAACAACGGACCCATATCCGGAAAAGGAAAAATTCATGGTACGCCCGATAATATAAAAATTGACGGAAACTTTAAACTGTTTAATGCAGAGATAAAAGTAGATTATACAAATGTTACTTATTACATGTCTGGCGATCTTGAGATAATGCCTGACCAGATACGTTTTAGCGAGTTGCTAATGAGCGAAAAAACAATGGCAGATGCTTTGCTAAAGGACAAACGAATAAAAGCAGTACCCCAAGGAACTATAAATGGAAACATATTCCATTCTAATTTTACTAAGATACAATTAGATTATGACGTTTCTTACAATAACATGCTTGTATTAAATACAGGGATCACACAAAACAATACATTTTACGGAAAAGTGTATGCGACCGGAAACATGGGTATTTATGGCTTTTTAAACAACCTGCACATGGAAGTAACTGCAGCAACAAATAAAAATTCTAAGTTCATTCTACCGTTAGATGGCCCTGCCGATGTTTCAGAATCGGATTTTATACATTTTGTAAAAAAAGATACTCTTGCTAAAAAAGTTGAGAACTCTTTTACAGGATTTAGTCTTGACATGAAAATTAAAGCCACTCCAGAACTAACTGTAAATATAATACTCGATAATGCAAATGGAGACGCTTTAAACGTGCAGGGTGAGGGCGACTTAAACTTAAATATAAGTACACTTGGTAAATTTGAAATGGTTGGCGATTATCTTATTACTAATGGAGATTATTTATTTACATTGGAGAACGTGATCAGCAAAAAATTTGAGATCGATGCCGGAAGCACTATTTCCTGGAGTGGTGATCCTTTGAATGCTGATATTGATATAACAACGAGTTACAAGCAGAGAGCTTCTGTTGCGCCATTACTTAATGATACAACTGGAAAATATAAAGGCAGGTTTCCGGTGAATTGTAAATTATTGATCACAAATAAACTGTTCACCCCAAATATAAATTTTGCTATTGATTTCCCGAGTCTTGACGCAACCTCAAGATCAAGGATCAACAATGTATTAAGTGATGAGGCCGAATTGAACAGACAGGTTTTTTCATTTTTATTATTCAGAAGTTTTGTTACACCACAAATATACAATAGCAATGGCGGGGGTGTAACAGCAGGTGGTGCAGCCGCATCAACGGGCAGCGAATTGTTAAGTAACCGTATGAGCGAATTTTTAAATACCTATTTTGGAAATTTAACAGGTATTAAAGATCTTGAGGTTGGTGTAAATTACCGCGCTGGTAACCAAAATAGTCAGGAGGTTGATCTTGCATTAAGCAAACAATTTTTAAATAATAAAGTTACTGTCGACGGTAATTTTGGTGTTAACAATCAAGCGCGGGCACAGGGAAATGGATTAATTGGAGACGTGAATGTGGAATATAAACTTTCGGAAGACGGCCGCTATAGGGTAAAAGGTTTTAACAGGAGCAATGATAATACACAGATCGCAACATCGGGCGGGCCATATACACAAGGTGTAGGCTTCTTTTACAGGGAAGAGTTTGAGACCTTTAATCAACTCTTTAAACGTTATCTCGAAAAGATAAAGAGAAAAGAAAAAGCTAAAGAAGCGGCCAAAGAAACTGCGGCACAATAATTAAATTACCTAATGGGGTCTTGTACTCAATTTTTCAGAAGTTATTTTTACACCTTTGTAGATCACTAACAAAGCAATAAAAATAATAACATGTGAAATATCTTTATAATTGAACCATTCGTGAATTGAAAATTTAAGCGAATGTATAATGATTGGAATAAAAGTGATACTTATACCAATTGCCACAAGTTTACTCCCCTCTTCTTTTGTGCGCTTAAAAACTATTAGGTGAACAATAAAAGAATATACTAATACAATACCGGCATGTATTTTAATGATCAGGAAATTATTTTGAAATAATGTATAAATAAGCAATGCAGCTATCCAGGTCATAATAAAATAGGTTATTTTTTTATGAGGAGCTTTCTTCTCAAGTGTATATAAAAGGTACGGTCCCCTGAAACAAAAATAAATAGATACCAGGCTAAAAGCATTCATAATATAAAAAACCACATCAAAAAATAATTTTCCTGCCTGGTAATGTATCGCATGTGCAGTAGAACCAAAACAGCTGCTTATACCAACTAATAGTACAAACCAACCCCATGATCGCGGATATAGGTGAGTGTATTTATTTAAATTTTTAAAACATATAATACTGAAAATAAAGATCAGTAAGTTAGTAACGATCGTCATTGGTTCGAAAATAATAAAACCGAATAACGTTATATATGTGTAATCAAAGTTCAAGCCGGATGTAAATTTAATAATTAAACAACAAAATTCCGATTATGTTTCGCTGTCTTCGTCTTTTTTAAAGATACCTGTAATTTTTTCTGTAAAGTGTTTTACTTTTTCAATTCTATGCTCAAGCGAAGAGCTGGTAATATCACTTATTCGCCCATCCTGCAAGGTTTTTGATATCTCCGGATAGAAGACGGCAAAGCTGGTAAACTCATGGTTCTTATTCAGATTTTTAGCCATGTCGTCCACATGAAAATCATAACTTACAGTTTGTTTTCTTGCGCTTACTAAAAGAAAAAGATCATCTTCTTTTGGGTTGCTGTGGTGATCAAAATCTTCAAAATTACTGATAATATTATATTTAAAGAACACTTTTTTCTTATCGCCGATCTCGGCAGAAAAATAATCTAATGTATTTTCAAAACCATACACCTGCGATTCGTTACCGATCTGCTTCAACAAACTATTCAATTTTCCTGCCAGTCTTAGAAAGCCATTCTCCAATTCAGCATTGGGAGTTAAAACAACAACTATGCGTTTAAACGTATTTAATGGCTGTAATATTTTTGAAATAATAACGGCTTGTTTTGATTTACTTAACAGATTCTCTGAAATATTACCAAAAATTAAATTGGAGGCTCCTTGCTGAGCCTTGTAACTAATTAAAATATCAGTAATGTTATATGCTTTTGATGTTCTTATAATCCCATCTACTATACTTAGGTCTACTTTTTTTAATACCTCAACTTTTTTATCACTGCTTGAGATCTGTTCAACAGCACCTTCAATTACTTTTCTTACAATATTTAATTTTTCATCGGCATCAGCATCATCTTCTACGATCGATAAAGGATAGATGGCCTCTGTAGATTTTTGGTCTTTAATTAGAAGTGCGAAATCGATCAAACGTTGTATGTTCTCGGGATTACTTACCGGAATTAAGATCCGCTCTACCTTATCTCCTGCGCGTTTTGTTACATCTTTTTCTAAAACAGCAATTTTCCTGGCGGCTTTCTCACTTACAAAAGAGCTTACAAGACAGGAAATTAAAATTAAAATAATGGTGGCGTTAATTATATTTTGATCGAACAAACCAATATCAAAACCAACTTTTATTATCGCTAAAGTTGCTGCAGCGTGCGAAACGCTTAACCCAAAAATAATATTACGTTCAGGCTTGCTGAATTTATATATAAAGCCGGTTAACCATGCAGCTAAATATTTGGTAAATAGTCCTACAGTACATAGCACACCTGCAAATATCAATGCTTCGCTGCCTTTAAAAAATAATTTAAGATCAACCAGCATCCCCGCGCTAATTAAAAAGAACGGAATAAATAATGTATTACCAATAAATACGATCCTGTTCATTAAAATACTGTTGTGTGGAATAACCTTATTTAGTCCTAAGCCCGCTAAAAAGGCACCAATAATAGGTTCAACACCTGCTAGTTCGCTTAAAAAGCCTGAAATAAAAACAACGGCCAGCACATAAATATAATGTGAACTTGCCTGGGCTTCAATGTTTCTAAAAAACCAACGACTGATCTTTGGTAAAAGGTAAAGCGTTGAGAAAAATAAAAGGCCTAACGAAACAATAATTTTGATCCAAAAAGTAGAATTCATTTCGCCGGTAACTACATTGGTTATTATACCTAAGAGGATAAGCACCGCTGAATCGGTAATGATAGTACCACCAAAAGTAATTTGTACAGCGCGGTTCTTTACAATACCCATATTGCTTACAATTGGGTAGCTTAATAATGTGTGGGTACTAAACATACTTGCTAAAAGCACTGATGACCATAACGAAAAATGAAAAACATAAATGCATACAAAATAACCGATGGTAATAGGTATTATAAATGTTAAGGCTCCAAAAACAATACTTTTACTCCTGTTTTGTCTAAACTCCTGCATATCAATTTCAAGCCCGGCAAGGAACATGATATATAGCAGACCCGTTTTTGAAAGCAATTCAAAACTATTGGTAGATTCGATGATGTGAAATGAATTAGGCCCTATAACAACACCAGCTAAAATTAAACCAATAATACCCGGGATCTTAAAGCGGCGAAATAAAAGCGGCGAAAATAAAATTATTAATAATGTAATGGCAAGAATTAATACAGAATTTTTTAAAGGCAGGTAATGGCTAAAAAACTGGTTAAGGTTTAAAAGATAATTTTGAATAGTACTCATATGTGTATTTTAATCCTCCGGCTCTTTGGATTCTAATAAGTATCTACTCTTTGTTCCGCTAAAAATTTTATAAATAGATGGAACCCTGATGTAATACCTTGCGCCAAAAGTAAAACAAACATCCATAATGTTTAATTTTCTTTCTCCTGAATTGCCGATGCGCATTTTGTATTCGCCATAAATGCTTACTTGTTTAAAATACTGCTCAAAGCCTGAACCAATATTTAAACCTACCCATTTGGTATTAGCAATTTGGTTTTTTTGGTATTTGTCGCTTAAGTTTAAAAAATCATCCTTTCCGGTAAAAAAGCCCTTAAATGAATTATAGCTTAAACCAAATAAAGGATAAAAATAGGTTTTTGTTCTTTGGAACCTTGCAATGGCCTGCATATTCATTTCTAAAGTATATGCTTTAATATCGTACCAGGTAGGCTCAATATTTATCTTTCTGTAGTAGGTATACTCTAAATTACCTCTGAATATTTTTTCGCCGCCATAAATAAGCGAGCCATGAAAACCTAAAGCATCATTATTATCCTTAACATTTCTTGATAAGAATAAAAAGCTTTTTGTAAGACCACCACCAATTCCAAGATTTGTTTGGCGCGAATGCGTTTTAACAGGTTTAATTGTTCTAACCTGGCAAAAAGCACCTTGTGTTAAAAGAAGGGCAAAACTTATATGTAGAATTAGCCTGAGCATACTATTACAAAGTTAAGCCAAAAAATAATTTAAACCGAGCCAAATGTAAAATTTGTTAAACCACTTACATAAAATCAAAAAGAAAGGGTAATTTTATGGCAATGAAAATTATTATAGGTTTTATTTTAACAATTTTGGTAACTTTTAGTGGTTTAAAAGCGCAAACGGTTACCGCAAAACCTCAAAATCCTGCTTTGATCCAGTTCTCTGGTGTGGTGTTAGACCAGGACAGCCTTACGCCTATTCCCTTTGTTTCTATTTTAATAAAAGGCACCAACCGCGGTACCATTTGTAATTTTCAAGGGTTTTTTAGCCTTATTGTAAATGCCGGCGATGAATTAGAGTTTCACTCGGTAAGCCATAAATTAAGAAGTTATAAAATTGCAGATACGCTTACCCAGAAATATTATTATGCTATTCAGATCTTAACCAAAGACACATTTCAATTAGCAGAAATAGATGTTTATCCCTGGCCAAGTAAAGAAGATTTTAAAAGAGCATTTTTAGCATTGGATCTAAGCGATACGGATATGGACAGGGCCGATAAAAATCTACAGAAAGAGGCCTTAACGTACTTAGAAAGAAATCAAACCGCAAATGGTGCTGAAAATTATAAATACGTAATGCAGGCTTATTATACAAAAGTATACACTACCGGCCAGGCCCCGAGCATGACCTTACTTAATCCTGTTGCATGGGCTCAATTCATTGATGCCTGGCGTAAGGGAAAATTCAGTAATAAGAAAAAGAAATAGAATTAATTATTCAGTCTTTTTTTATTTCGTTTTAATTGTTTTTTAAATTCTCTTTTTTGCCGCCTTTCTTCCCTTTTGTTTCCGCTGTTTACTTTTGCGCTTGGCTTATCTTTGCCTTTTTTCTTTAAATATGGATTATAGGCGTCTTTAGAAGTGCGGTGTTTTCGCCATACACGTTTGCGTTCCCTTTTTTCTTTGAACATGTCTTGCGACAGTACTTCGTTAAAAGAAAAAACAAATAAAAAAAGTAAAATACTAAAGACAGTTCTTTTCATTTTGGCGGGTTTAATTACTTCTTACAAATAACGGGTATAAAGCTAAAAGTTACCTGGGATGAAAAAAATGTTTTTAACCGGGTTATTAAATATCTTTAAGGATAACGTAAAAAGAAAAAGCCCCATTGAATTAACAATGAGGCTTTTAAAATTATAAGTTTTGATTATTTTTTATCTTTTTTAGCAGGAGCAGCTGTTTTTGCAGCGGCTGCAGGCGTTGCAGTTGCTGCAGCAGTTGTAGCAACTTTTGCAGGCTCTTCAGCAACCACAGCACGTGTAGTTTCAACACTGATAACAGAAATATTTTTTGGGTGTAACACAGTTATACCATCAATATTAATATCACCTACTGAAATTGATTTACCAATAACTAATTTATCAACGTTAAGGTTAATGCTTTCAGGTAATTTAGAAATTAAACCTCTTACTTTTAACTTACGTAATTTTAAGATCATTTTTCCACCGGCTTTAACACCTTCGGCCTGACCAATAGCTTTTACAGGTAAATGAACCGAAACCGGTTTATCATTTGTAACCAATAAAAAATCGGCGTGAATTAACCTGTCGTTAATTTTGTGGTATTGTGCTTCTTGTAATATGGTATTGTATTTTTTACCGTCAACATTAACTTCTACCAAATTTGTTTCAGGTGTGAAGATAATATTTTTAAAATCGCGAATATCGGCGCTAAAGTGAATTTGCTCACCACCACCATAAATTACACATGGAACATGGCCCTTAGCTCTTACAGCCGTAGCATCCACCTTCCCTACGTTCGCACGTAGCGAACCGCTCAAAGATACTGTTTTCATTTTTTTGTTTTTTTTTGTTAGAGTTAAGATCCTGCCCGTTTCAAAATCTTTAGCTCTTGTTTATTTATTTACGGGTTATTACATTATAAAATTTCCGCTTATCGATTCGTAATTGTGAACACTACTGATCACTTTTGCAAAAAGATCGGCAACACTTATTACTTTAATTTTTGCGCTTTCCTGTTTTAAAGGAATGGTATCTGTTACAATTAATTCTGTTAATTTTGAGTTGGCAATATTCTCGTAAGCTTTACCCGAAAGTACAGGATGAGTACAAATAGCTCTTACGCTTAATGCACCGCGCTCCATCATCATATCGGCCGCTTTACAAAGAGTTCCGCCTGTATCAACCAAGTCATCTACCAACACAATATTCCTGCCTTCTATATCTCCAATGGCAGTCATACTATCAACCACATTCGCTTTAGAACGTTGTTTGTAGCAAATCACCATTTCGGCTTTTAAAAACTTGGCGTAACCATTGGCACGTTTGCTACCGCCCATATCAGGGGCAGCAACGGTAAGGTTTTCAAGGTTTAAAGATTTTATATAAGGAAGGAAAATAGTTGATGCGTAAAGGTGATCTACTGGTACGTTAAAAAAGCCCTGGATCTGGTCGGCATGAAGGTCCATTGTCATAACCCTTGTAGCGCCAGCAACTGCAAGCATATCGGCCACCAATTTAGCGCCAATAGCCACACGGGGCTTATCTTTACGATCCTGGCGGGCGTATCCAAAATAAGGGATCACAGCCACAATGTGTCTTGCACTGGCGCGTTTTGCAGCGTCAATAAGCAATAACATCTCCATTAAATTATCGGCAGGTGGCATGGTACTTTGTATAACGAAAACGCTTTGCCCGCGAATACTTTCTTCGTAAGAAGCCTGTAATTCGCCATCGCTAAAGCGGTAGTGCTCTACTTTACCAAGGGCTTGCCCATAAGAATTAGCTATTTTTCCGGCCAAGACCTCTGTTGCAATACCTGAGAATATTTTTACCTGTGATTCCATTTTTTTAAGGACTGCAAATATAGGTAATTTTATGGATTTGGGCAATAAATAGCCTAAAAAAGACAGCTACTAGCCACCTAAAGTCTTTCGATTAAGAAAATTTAAGCATAAAATGATAAAATCAAAGTGTGACGCCCATCTTTTTCATGACCATGATTTAATCAATAAGCTTTTTGGCAGTACCTCAAATAAACAACACTTCGTCTATTCTAATTTTTATGACGAGCACTTTCACATCTTTATGCGATACAGAGTAGTTTTTATGTGTTATACTTTTGACAAAAAAAATAATTATGAAAACAAAATTAATCACTCTATTTACATTAGCATTGAGCTTGCTCGCTAATAAAAACAACGCACAAGTAAGCAATTACAGCTTTACTCAAACTTTAGGCTCTTATGGCCCCATCAACACAGGAACATTAATAGGAAGCAACATTCAGGATGATGATATTAATCAAGTTGCTATACCTTTTATGTTCACTTTCAACGGAAGTAGTTATAATACGGTAAATGTATCGTCAAACGGATTTATTAGTTTTGGTAGCCAACAAGTAAATTCATACAATCCAATATCCACATTGCCACAAGATATCATAGCCCCATTTGCTCAAGATCTTTGGACAGGGAAGGTTATAACAGGAAATATCTCAACGGGGAGTAATACTATAACCAACGTTTCCTCAACATCAAATATTCAGATTGGTGACTCTATCTTCGATTTTATGAATGATTTTGGGGGCCAAAATCCAGTGATTCAATCTATAAATGGTAACGACCTTGTTGTTAGTATAAATGCAATAAATACAAATACAGGTAGTGATATTTTTATTACAAATGGATCTATTAAACAAAATATTTTTGGGTTAAGCCCGAACCGAGTTTGTGAATTCGAATATCGCAATATTTCAAGATTTACCATTTACGATGAAAGCATTAATTTCAAGATCAGGTTATATGAATCATCCAACAATATTGAGTTTGTTTACGGTAGTATGCTTCCTGGCTTAGCAACTACAACTTCTGAAGTTGGACTGAAAGGGTCTAATGCCAGCGATTTCAACTCACGCTTCGTGGACTCTAATCTCTCGTGGGCAACTTCGATTTCTTCAACATTAATAACTGACAATTGCGAATTTAGTCCATCCATCATTCCTGTTCTTGGCTTAACTTATCAATGGTCTCCAAGCGTATGCGCCCAACCAACCCTAAGCACAACACAAACTAATTCGCTCATTTGCGCAGGACAAAATGTTACATTAACCGTTAGTGGTGCAACATCTTATACATGGTCAAACGGCGCGAATTCAAACAGCATTGTTGTGGCACCGTCCACATCAACTGTATATAGCGTAATTGGCGCAAACGCTAATTGCGTAAACACCAGTTCTGTTAATATTCAACAAGGTGTTTCAATCTGCACAGATATAAAGCAAAAAGCGCTGGAACAGATATCAGTAAATGCATATCCTAATCCGTTCAATACGGAGTTAATATTAGATAATAATTACGGAGAAACATGTGAGTACTACATTTTAACTTCGATTGGTTCTATTATTGCAAATGGCGAAGTATCAGGAATAAGATCAGTTAGAATAGATGCTTCCAATTTAAAACCTGGGATCTATTTAATTAAGATAGTAAATGGAGAAAACAGTGTTACAAAAAAAGTGATAAAAAATTAGTTGGAATTGCCTGCTAAACGATCAAAGCAGTGCTGTTAAAATAACGGCACTGCTTTTGTATTAAAAAAACCATATTATATTTTAAAACCATTACGAGGGATTCCTGTAAATATCTTCCAAAAAAAAATTCACATTAACATGTGATTATTACTAGTGATTAAACCAACTAACTTTGTATAAAAAAAAGAAAAATGAAAACAATTAATAACGAATTATTAAAAAAATACTGCCTTATATTAATGGCAAGTATGTTTTGCCTTAAAGGCTTATCTCTTAGTTCTTCAAAAAGTGAATTTGCTTATACTAATTTTAACTCAGGAAGCAGGATGATACACGAAACACCAAAATGCGAGATTGAATATATTTTGATTGATAATATACAACTGGTATCGGTTAACGCACATAACCTAATAGATAAACTTGATTACTTAATTCTAGATTCAAAGGGAAGCGTTTTGGGTGGTGGTGTAATAACAAAAAATATTACGAAAATTGCCCTCAAAGATTTTCCTAAGGGATCTTACGCCTTTAAAATAATTGGTGAAGAATTTGTTTCAGTAAATAAATTCATAATTTAAATAGTATTTTTTTGAAAGTATATAAGCTAATGAAAAGTAAAAATGATTTTGTAATTAATACATGAACGCATTTTCATTATAATTTTTATATTTATTTATTTATTTAAATTTAACCAATTAAAAATCGGTGCAAATTAAAAGTTTAAAATATCGCATCAGCCTCAAATCGTTTCTTTGTATTGCGGTGCTTTCTTTCTCATTCATTAGCAGATCGCAGATAAATAACCTTCAGTTGACGCCATTTAGTGCGAGCAGAAATTCAGGGGTTAAATACCCAATGGATATTTTAATTGACAATAATTATAAATATTGGATCGCATCTTTGAACGGCTTGATCGAATATGATGGAAACAAACTTAAAACACATCACATTCCTTCTTACCAAAAGGGGGTTTTTGGATCAGATTACATAGATAGGATTTTATTTGAAAATGATAGTACATTATGGTTAAATCACATAAGTGGGGTATCGAAATTTAATATTAACACAAAAAAATTTGAACTAATTAAAATTCCGCAAGCTTCGCCAACAGCCTATCTTAATTTTATTTATAATTTCAAAGACTCTGAAGGCAATTTATTCTTCATTTCAAACGAGTTAAAAGTATTATTTTATGATAAGATCTCTAATAGTATTAAAACATATGATCGTTTTAATCACGATAGTTTAGGTTTTGTTTTTAAAATAACAGAAATTGAAAGTAATAATTACCTTCTTCATACACGCAAGGGTTTTTATATATACGATAAGATCAAGAAACGCTTTTTAAATCCCCTTGAGGTACCAAATAATTACCAATGGATACTTAATAGAGAATTTAAAGCCGGGGTAAATGATTATGTTCGCATTGGTAATGACCATTTTGTATCAACTTTTATTAAAGAAAAACAACAAAATGTTATTCTTAAATACAATTCCTTAAATAAAACAAGTACACTTTTATCTGTTCGGTCGAACAAAGGTCGTTTACTTTTTAAGGATTCCTTTGATAGATTGTGGTTATATGGTTTTGGTGATATTGCAGAGCTATATGATCCGAAAACAGACAAACTAATAAAATTAAAAGCTACCGGTTCTGTTAATAGATCTGAATATACTCTTTGTTATAAAGTATTTGAAGATCACGAGAATAATATTTGGTTATGTACAAATGCCGGTTTATTAACTTTTAATTTATACCAAAACGATTTTGAAGTAATTAGCAAAGACCTTCCTTCTTCTATTTTTGGCGAAATAGAACAGATCAATAACGACGTACTTTGGTTTGGATCTGCGTATAATGGTATTTACGAATACAATTATAAAACAAAGAGATTTAAAAACTATAATTTTCTTAAAGAAACAGGCTCTCCGGAATACAATGATATTTGGCAGTTGTATAAAGATAAAAAAAGTATAAACATCTGGATCATTCATACGAAAGGAAGACTGAGCAGGTATAATTTTACTGAAGATAAATTCTATCATTATAATGATACCATTTTTGACAATCAGCAAATTTCAATTGCTGAGGATAAAAACGGGAATGTATTTTTCGTTACAGAAAAAGGAAAACTAATTAAATACAATCCAATTATTGACAATTTTGAAACAATATTATCAATTAATACTTTAAAAGGAATAAACCGCAATATTGAGGTTAATGATATTGTATTCGTTGATGCTAATACCTTCGTTATAGGCACTTCAGGTGATGGCTTAATTAAAATAGATCACAAAACAAGATCGTATATAAAAATAACTGCCGTACAAAAAGACCCAGGAGCTTTACGAAGCAACATCATCAATATACTAAAAACATTTGACGACGAATATATATTTGCCGGAACAACCAGTGGTATTTCAGCTTTGAACATAAAAACTAACGAGTTAGAGATCTTTAGTTATAATGAAGATTTTAATTTGGGTTTTGTATATGACATAACAAAAGACCAAAAAGGAAATATCATTTTTATTGGGGGCAATGAGTTATACATGATGAATTGGAAGACCAAAGAAATAATAGACCTTGGCGAAAAATCTAATATTTTCAGAACGAGTTGCACGAATGTTTATTTCAGTATTAAATTAAACAAGCTTTATGTTTTGTCTGAAGAATCTATTTATGAGGTAACTTTAAATAACGAAGTAACTAAACCAAAAATAATACCTGTAATATATTCATTAGAGACTTATGGTAAATCTTATCCAATTATAAATAGAGATGAGATTTCTTTGGACAAAAACAGTAGTTCATTTCGTATCAACTTTGGATCATCAACTTATAAATTCAAAGATGATCTGGAATATTTCTATAATTTTAACAATGAAGGTTGGGAGCCTATTGCAACTCAAGAAATATCTTTTAGTAATCTAACCGGTGGCGATTATGAATTTAAATTAAAAGTAGTCTATAAAGGCAATCGAGCGGTTTTTTCGGAAAAAAAATTGAATATCCATCTTAGTAAAAAATTTCATCAAACGGTTTGGTTCTATCTTTTCATCGTAATTTTTGTTCTTTCAGTTTTTTATATATTCTATCGGGTACGATTAAATCAGTTACTTTCAATAGAACGCGTTAGACTGGAATTGTCAAGAGACCTTCATGATGACATGGGTTCTACACTCAGCACTATTAATATTCTAAGCACAATGGCATTACGTAAAATAGATCAAGACACTATTGCAACTAAAGATTATTTACAAAAAACCTCAAAGTACTGCTTAAAAATGATGGATTCTATGGATGATATTGTTTGGAGTTTAAACCCAGCCAATGATAAAATGCAAAAAATAATCTATCGTATGAGGGAGTTTGCCTCAACATTACTTGAACCAAGAAACATTAAATTTGTTTTTTCTATTGACGAAAAAGTTAACAATTATGTTCTTCATATGGCTATTCGGCGTGACTTTTTCTTGGTTTTTAAGGAGGCTTTGAATAACGCGGCCAAATATGCTCAATGTTCAAATGTAACAGTGGAAATCGAAGTTATAGCAAATAACCTTATTTTAACTATATCAGACAACGGAACTGGTTTTGACACAAAAACATTTAATGACGGAAATGGTTTAACTAATATGAGAAAACGAGCCGAACTACTAAAAGGGCATTTGAGTATACAGTCGGAAAAAGATACCGGAACTACAGTTAGCTTAACAATCAACCTAAAGAAATTATGATCAAGATCTGCATCTACGAAGATAATAAATTAATGAACGATAGCCTTTGCTTGTTAATAAGCAATGAGGAGGGTTTAAAGTTGGAACAATCTTTTAGCAATTGCATGAATATTATTGAAGACTATAAAAAATATAGACCCGATGTTATTTTAATGGATATAGATATGCCACATCGTAGTGGAATAGGCGGTTTAATTGAATTGCGATCTGCGGGATTTACCGAAGTGAAAGTATTAATACTAACTGTTTTTGATGATAATAACAATGTGTTTGAGGCCGTAAAAAATGGCGCCAACGGATATTTATTAAAGAAAACCCCACCCGACCAATTGATAAGCAACATTAAAGAAGCTTTTACTGGTGGGGCACCCATGACATCAAGCGTTGCCTCACAAGTACTAAAAATGTTCACTGATGTTTATTCACAAAAAAAAGACGATTATAACCTTTCAGAAAGAGAACGTGATGTTTTAAAGTACCTTGTAAAGGGCTTTTCATATAAAATGATAGCAGACGAGCTTTTTATTTCTATTGATACGGTAAGAAGTCATATAAAAAAAATATATGAAAAAATGCATGTCAATAGTAAAACAGAAGCTGTTGCGTTGGCATTTAGAAATAAACTAGTTTAGACTGCTTCGTGCTTTTAAGGACTAAATACCTAATTCTTACTATTTTTTTCAGCCACCTTTATTCCGGGGTATGATCGTTTAATATACTCCCATGCTATTAAGTGCTTTTTAGTTTGAAAAAAATGGTTAATTAATTCAAGCGTAATAAATCCAACCAATATGGCTATTCCACTTTGCAGCCATTCTTGTATCTTGGATAAAAGCGTACCTTCGGTCGGATTGCTGCTACTCAGCTGGCCGTTCCGGGGTTAGATTCTCTGCCTTCATTCAATTAATCTTCCTTACCCCGTCCTAGTTTTCGGGCAATATATTTTTCAGTTGGAAGTAAAGCTGTTTGTATTCGTTTAGCGTATTTGATGCTGTCTAATATTTCTTTCTGCTTTTCCTCAACTGCCCTCTTTTGCATCTCAATGGTTTTATTTTTTTCATCAAGTAGTAAATTGGCCTTTTGTTTCTCGCGATACCTTTTAAATATCACAATTAAAAGCAAAAGAAAAAGGATAGCGCCGGCAAGAATAGCATTTCTAAACACTTTTTGCCGTTGAAGTTCTTTTTCGTTTATCGCTTTATCCTTCGACAGAAGTTTAATTTGCGATTCCTTTTTTTCGGTTTCATACAATGTTTGTAATTCATTCATTTGCTTAGTGCTTTCTTCATTAAGAATACTGTCGTTCAGCACCGTAGCTTGTTTATAGTAACGAAAGGCTTTCACAGTCTCCCCAGCTTCATTATACGTATCAGAAAGATTTAAAAGAGCCCATTTCATATCTTTTTTAGAACCCGATTCTTCTGCAAATTTAAAACTGAGTTCACTGTATTTTATTGCCTTGGGATAATTTTTAAGTTTACGGTAAATTTGGCCAAGCCCATTTGTAGCACCGGCAATTTGATCTTTTGCTTTAATTTCTTCACTTATTTTCAAAGCTTTTTCAAGGTGATTAATTGCTTTTGGGTAATCTTTTAGTTGTGATAAAATATTCCCGACGTTAAGGTTACTAATTGCCAACCCACGTTTGTCTTGCGATTCTTCGCGAATTTTTAACGCACTTAAATGATATTCGAGACTTGTTTTATAATCTTCTTTATAAAAATACACGTTCCCTATATTTGTTAAGCTCGCTCCTATTCTATACTTATCTCCGATTTTTTTTCGCTTTTCCAAAGCTTTAAAATGATATTCAAGAGATTTGTCATATTGTTTCATATCCTCATAGATCCGTCCCATGTTATTGAGAATAATAGCCACTCTCGCTTCATCTTTGAGTCCTTCATAAATCCGCATGGCTTTTAAATAATAATTCATGCCCTCACTCAGGTTTCCCTGGTCGTAATAACAACCACCTATACCGTTGTAACCCTGTGCCAGTCCAGCGCTATCGCCTATCACTTCACGAATTTTAAGAGATTCGAAATGAATACTCAATGCTTTTTTAAAATCGCCTGCAAAAGCAATAGCTTGTCCTTTAAGGGTAAGAGCTTCTGCTTCGCCTGTTTTAAAACCTAGTTGATGCCCGAGCAAAATGGCTTTCTCAGAATAACATATTGCGCTATCGAAAAGGGATGCAGATTTGAACTTAGCACTTAAACTATTCCATGTTTTTACTCTGTTGGTGTCGGGTTTCTGATTGGCAGCAAGTATTCTGAGAGAGTCGATCTTTGCATTTTGAGCAAGACTTAATTGCACGAATGATATCAGTGTGATCGAGCATATATAAAAGTATCTCATGCTCTAAAATACAGTTTTTATTTAAAAGGACAAATGCAAGGTCCAATTCTAACTATTTTTATTACCACCCTTCATTCTTGTGAATGATCTTTTAATATACTCCCAAACTATCAAGTGCTTTTTTGTTTGAAAAAAATGGTTAATTAATTCAAGCGTAATAAACCCAACCAATATAGCTATTCCACTTTGTAGCCATTCCGGAATTTCATTAACAGCCACTTTTTTTCGCCCGGTCAATCCAAAAAGATTCTTCAGTCCTCTTTTTTCTAAAACATGATGGGAAAACATAGTCGTTACCCACATTCCAATTACAAAACCTACAAGATTACCAATGGTCTGATTAAATAGAAAGCCTTTCATTTTCTGTTTGGTGAAACGCCCAAAAAAAGTTGGTGCTGCTGTGGGATTTAAGGATCCACCACTATTAGTTTCGTCATTCCACAAAGCTTTCACTTTATCAAAAAGCACTTTATTCTTTTCATCCTTTTCTATCCATTTTGAGAATAGTTCTTTCTCTGCATTTGAATCTTCTTGGCTTAAATGTTTTATAAGCATGTTCCATGTTTTCTGTTCCTGCATAATAACTATTTTAATATTCTTATGTTGTGGATAAAAAGCGAAAGGGAGCAAAAATTTGCTCCCTTTTTGTTATTTAGCCTACGGGTTGTATCAAAGGTATTAATTAAAATGAAACCAACATTGCACCCCGAACCTAAAAATGATATGATTTAATATGTAAATGTAAAGCCTCCGCCAAAACCCATATCACTATCATAATGAGCTGACAAAGCAAATGTTTTCGAAAGAATGTATTTTAATCCGCCCATGTATTCAAGATCCGAATTATACATTAACGACATTCTTAGCCTTTTTGATAGTGGAATATCTTCACGCATTAATTGTAATCTAAATTTACCGTCACTATCGATCCTACCATCTGCAACAACCATAAACGGCAAGGTATATTGCACACCAAAACAAAGCGCACTTCTTAAGTCTTTTGTATTATACTGTCCAAAAATATTCTTTTCAATTTCATCACTGTGCATTTTACGATATCTCCAATCAAAACCTACATATGGAAAGAGCCATTGCATTTTTCCAAAATATCTTCCAAAATGCGCTTCTGCTTCATAACCATGTTCGTTCATATATCCTAGTCTCCATTCGGTCTGAAACTTCCATCGTGTATTCATATACATCATTTCGCCATCATTACCATTGCTTGCAAAATCATTTTCAAACATAAAATGAAATTCCCTGTCATCCCGGTAAAGTTTTCTCAACGCTTTTTTGGGGTCTGGAAGCTGAGGATTTGGTGGAGAGTTTTCATAGCTGAATATCCTGCCCATTCCACTCATCATGTGGTAAAGAATATGGCAATGAAAGAACCAATCACCGCTCTCAGTTGCAGCAAACTCAATAGTATCAGTTTCCATTGGCATAATATCCAGAACATTTTTTAAAGGTGAATAATCACCATGTTTATTTACAATTCTAAAAAAATGACCATGCAAATGCATCGGATGGCGCATCATCGAATTATTATAAAGAATGATCCGAACGTTTTCGCCTTTTTTGATCATAATTTTATCTGTTTCGGAAACTGTTTTATTATTGATGCTCCAAACATATCGGTTCATATTTCCTGTAAATGTAAAATTTAGGATCTTGGTTGGCGCATCGGGCAATTTAGTTTTTGTTGGAGATCTCAACATCGAATAATTCAGTGTAACAATATCAGATAAAGCATTGCTGTTATATTGATTTTCCATTTGAGAATGATCATGCTCTTTTGTATTTCTATCGTTTTTTCTACCAGTAATTTCCGGATACATTACTACATTCATATCCATCTGTTGAAGACTCATATTCATTCCCATATCATCCAAATTACCATCCATGTTAATCATTCCATTCATCATCTTCATTCCTTCAAAATACTTTAAGGGTTCTAAAGGAGAAGCCAGTTGCTTTACTCCTGAACCTAACCATAAAGAAGTATTTCTAATTCTGTCTTCAGATGTAGCCAAAAATTCAAAAGCGGTGCTATCTGATGGGATAGTAACTACAACATCATAAATTTCTGCTACTGCAATTATTAATCTGTCCACTTCAACAGGTTCAACATCCATTCCATCACTTGCAACAACATTTATTTTACCACCTGCATATTTTAACCAAAAGTAAGTAGATGAGCTGCCGTTAATAATTCTGAGTCTGATCTTATCTCCAGCTTTAAATTGAGAAGCTTCATCTTCTGTTTTTCCATTGGTTAAAAATTTATCATAATACACATCACTAACGTCCATCGCTAACATGCGTTTCCATTCATTCATCAGCTTTATACCTAAACTTTTATCCGCAATAGCATCTGCATAACTTTGGGCAGCCCCTTTTTGTATTTTGGCTTTTTTTATGGCAGACCAATCATTGGCATTATGCAATCGCCTGTGCACTTCAAAAGGCTTCATATTTGTCCAATCACTCAACACCATAGTGTATTCAGGTAACTCTTGTTTTTTCTTTTTATGAATAATAAATGCGCCATACATGCCCACCTGTTCCTGTAATTTAGTATGTGAGTGATACCAATAGGTTCCGTTTTGCACCAGGGGAAATTTATAAATATGGGTTGTGCCAGCTTTAATGGGAGCTGTGGTTAAATAAGGAACCCCATCCTGCTCATTGGGCAAAATTAAACCATGCCAGTGAATAGAAGTTTCTGTTTGCAACTCATTATGTATATATATTTCAGCAGTATCGCCTTCGGTAAAATGCAGTTCGGGCATTGGTATTTGTCCGTTAACCGAATATGCTTTCTTTTCTTTCCCGGCAAAGTTTACTACTGTATCTCTAACATATAGATCATACCTTACTTTTTTTTGAGCGAACGAATAATTACACAGAATAGCAGCTATTCCAAAGATCATATGTTTAAAATAATTCATTGTTTTAATTCAGTTGGGTTTATTTAATTGTTTCTATTGTTTTACCACAGTTTAGCATTTGCGAACCGTAGTAAGGATTTTTTACTGCATTTTCCATGCTAAGCCAATTAGCACCTTTGCCATCATTATACATGGGGCAATGCTGATAATAAACAGCTGTGTCTAGTTTTGCCACTTTCGCCAGTTCATGCATATTTTTTGATACAACCATAAATTGAGTTCTTTGATCCTCGATATTCTTTGCTGTTGCTATAAGCTCAGATCTGGCAATTAAATCCTTATAAACTTTCATCCACGCCTCATGCTGAGAGTTTTCAAGTTTACTCATATCTACTTTATTAAGTTGACTTGTTAAATGAGTAGCTTTAAGACCAGCCATCTTAGCGTCAGTTTTCACCAATGCATTTTTTAATTCAAAATAAGAATCAAAAATGGTTTTGAATTGATTTGTAACAGTACTTTGATTAACTGATGTTGATTCAGTTGTCGTGTCTTCAGATTTTCCTGTTACAGAGCCTTTAAGTTCAGATTTTTTTCTATTTCGCTCATATTTACAACAGCCTGGCAAACCAGCATACGCATCATCAGGTGCAAGAAATTTCTCATTATCATAACCTGCCAAAGCAACACGCTTTAAAATCTCATCAGGAGTTGTTTTACTATCATCATAGGTTATTGTAGCTTGCTTGGTGTCTTTATTCCAATCTACACTTGCAGCTTTTTTTTGGTTAGCAGCACTTTCAATTGTCTTCTCGCACATTTCGCAATTACCGTCTATTTTAACAGTTACTATTTTTGCATTTTTAATTTGTCCATCACAGCTAGTACTCAGTAATAGTGTTGGGATCGCGATCAATAAATTTAGTATGGATTTCATGGTTTTATTTATTTAAATTAGTCATTAATAGATTCAATTTGAAAACCTGCTTTTTCAACAGCTTTAATTACTTTTTCCGTATCACCGTTATTAGATTCTACAGTTAATGTTTTTTCTGGTGTATAAATGTTTACATCCCATTTTTCGATGCTTGGCTCATCGTTTAAGAATGGTGTTACTTTAGCTAAACAGCCACTGCATTTAATTGTTGTTTTAAATTTAATAGTTTTCATGATTATTTTATTTTAATGATTCTTTTATTTTTTTTATTCCAATAATTGCAACCAAAACACTAATGCCACTTATTACTGCCGCCGCCTTAAATGCAGTTTGAAAACCAATATTAAGCGCTTCTTTGTTTGCCAGCCCGTTAGTTATTTCTTGATTTGTAGTTGAAACAGCAAGAACAACAACAATTGCTAAACCAATAGCAGAACCAACTTGATAAGTGGTATTTGCCAAACCAGATGCTAATCCGGTTTCTTCTGGTTTTGCGCCTGACATAGATGCCATTGTTCCAGGTATATATGCTAATGACATGCCTACTGCACCTAATAGCGATGCGCCCAGCACATGACTTAAAAAATTACCAGTTACTGGTACAAAAGAAAACCAAATTAAAGAGCCCGTAAGTGCAAGTAGCCCCGTTACTAATGTTGTTTTAAATCCGAATTTAGAAATAAGTTTTCCTGTCACTCCAACCATTAAAATCATTATTGCAATTGTCATAGGTAAAAGTGCAAGACCAGAATTAAATGCAGAGTATTCAAGAGTTTGCTGTAAATATAGATTTAAATAAAACCATAAGGGTATCCATGAACCTGCCATTAACAACATAATAATATTGCCGGCAGTGAGATTTGGGACTTTAAAAATAGAAAGTGGCAAAATTGGGGTTTCAGATTTTTTTTGTACAAGAACAAAAACTAAGAATAGTAGAAAAGTTAATCCAAAACGTAAAAGTGTTACTGTAGATGTCCATCCGTTTTTTTCCACCATAATTAATGTGTAAACCAAAAGGGTTATTGCTAATGTAATAAGAATAGAACCTACGTAATCGATCTTATGTTTTAATCTATTCCCTTTTATTAAAAGCGATGAACCTGCAAACATTACAATTATTCCTAAAGGAAGGTTTATGAAAAAAGTCCAACGCCACGACAAATAATCTGTAAGCAATCCTCCTAAAAAAACACCAGCAGATCCCCCGGCCGCGGCTGCGGCACCCCAAAAACCAAAAGCTTTCCCCAATTCTTTTGGGTCAGTAAAAATTGTCATTAATAGTGTTAGTGCTGACGGGGCAATTAAAGCGGCGCCTAAACCCTGTGCAGCTCTTCCTAAGTTCATTGAGGTTTCACTCCAGGAAAGACCAGTTAATAATGAAGCAAGTGTAAGAATACTAAATCCCCACATAAATATTTTTTTTGGGCCGAATAAGTCAGAAAGTTTTCCACCAAGTAAAAGGATACCGCCAAAAACAATTACGTAAGCGTTAAATATCCATTGCAGCTCTGAGGGCGTATAATTAAGTGATTTTTGAATGGCCGGCAAAGCCACTCCTATAATTGATGTATCCATAATCACCATAAACTGAGCCGTGCACAAAACCGCAAGAGCTAGCCATTTTTTTGATTGTAAATTTGTTTGAGATAATGTTGTTGTTTTCATGATTTTTTTTAATTTTTAAAGGTTTTTAATTTTTAGAATTAAACTGTTGCTAACTACACTTATACTGCTAAGCGCCATAGCTGCTCCTGCAATCATAGGGTCAAGTAAAAAACCGTTAATAGGATATAAGATACCTGCCGCAATTGGAATACCAATGATGTTATAGATAAATGCCCAAAACAGGTTTTGTCTTATAGTTGCCACAGTATGTATTGATAATTGAATTGCCTGATAAATTTTGGTTAAATCGCTTGAGATAATGGTCATTTTAGCCACATCCATTGCTATATCACTTCCTTTTCCCATAGCAATACTTACATCCGCCTGGGCTAAAGCGTTGCTGTCGTTTATGCCATCACCAACCATGGCAACAACTTTTCCTTGTTTTTGTAACTCTTTAATAAATTCAGATTTTTGTGCGGGTAAAACATTCGCTTTAAAATGTTCAATACCAACTTGTGTTGAAACAGCTTTTGCGGTTTGTTCATTATCACCGGTCAACATATAAACTTCGATACCACTATTTTTCAGTTGTTCTATAGCCCCTTTTGAACTACTTTTAATTTTATCTGAAATAGAGATGCCTGCTAATATACTGGCCTCACTACTAAATAAAACAAGCGTGTGAGCATTCTTTAGTTTTTCACTGATCCAGCGCTGTACAGCATCATTAATATTTATATTTTTTTCTTTTATCAATAATTCATTTCCAATAAAATATTTTTTACCCTGATGTGTTCCTTGTATGCCTCTTCCGGTAATATTTTCTATATTAATATCATTATAGAAAGTAGAGGTGCTTTTTAGTTGTTGCACAATAGCATCTGCTAAAGGATGTTCGGATGATTTTTCAATGCTATACAATATATTTTGTAATTCATTTGTTTCTGCTACAAACCATTTTAGGTCTGTTACCGTTGGTTTTCCTTCTGTTATGGTGCCGGTTTTGTCTAAAACAATTGCATTAATATTTTTAGATAACTCAAGGCTTTCAGCATCTTTTATGAGTATACCGTGTTCGGCGCCTTTACCAACACCAACCATTATAGCGGTAGGCGTTGCTAATCCTAAAGCACAAGGGCAGGCAATTACTAATACGGTAACCATTGCTAAAAGGCCTTGCGTAAATCCATTTTCGCCACCAAGTATTAACCAAGTAATTAAACTTAATATTGCCAGCCCAATAACAACCGGCACAAATATTCCCGCAATTTTATCTACTAACTTTTGTACAGGCGCTTTACTGCCTTGCGCATCCTGCACCATTTTTATGATCTGCGATAAAAGTGTATCTCCACCTACCTTTTCTGCTTTAAATTGAAAACTACCTTTTTGGTTTATAGTTCCTGCAAATACTTTACTATCATTTCTTTTTTCAACAGGAATTGGTTCGCCACTGATCATACTTTCATCAACATATGAATTACCACTTGTAACTACCCCATCAACAGCTATTTTTTCTCCCGGCTTCACCAATAACGTATCGCCTACTTTTACAGAAACAATTGGCATTTCCATTTGATGACCACCTTCATGTATAACCGTAACGGTTTTGGGTTGTAATCCAATTAACTTTTTTATAGCTGATGATGTATTTCCTTTTGCTTTTTCCTCTAATAACTTTCCTAATAAAATAAATGCTATTACCACGGCACTTGTTTCAAAATAAACATGTGCATGCAGACCTTTACTATGCCAGTATTCAGGAAACAACGTGTTAAATACACTAAACAAATAAGCTACTCCCGTGCTCAAAGCCACCAACGTATCCATATTAGCAGAAAGATGCTTGGTTTGTTTATAAGCCCCAATAAAAAACTGTTTTCCAAACCATCCTACTACGGGTGTTGCTAATAACCACATAATGTAATTTGCATAGGGCATATGCATAAAAAAGGGCACCATAGCTATTACAACAAGGGGTATTGAAAAAATAATAGCTCCAAATGTTCTTCTTTTTAATGCTTTAAAATTTTGAGTATGTATTTCTTCTAATGAATTCTTGGCATCATCACTTTCGTCGATCATTAGATCATACCCAACAGATTGTAAGGCGGCTTTTAATTTGTGAGCATCGGTAATAGTAGGAATATATTCAACTGTAGCCATTGAATTAGCATAATTAACCGAAGCCGTAACAACTCCGCTCTGCATGCCCAATATTTCCTGCGAACTATTGGCACAGGATGCACAGGTCATATTTAATACAGGAAATGTTTTTTTTACGGTGGTTACATTATATCCCAGATCCCGTATTTCTTTAACAGCCTGTGGAATTAGGCTTGCTATATCTTTACCTTTAATAATAGCACGGTTGTTATTTAGCTCGACCTTATGAAATGATATACCTTTTACTCTTTCTAATCCTTTATCTACAATTAAAGCGCAATGTTCGCTTTCCACATTTTCTAATGGTAGATAAACTGTAGTATCGTCTGATGTTTTCATATTGTTTAATTTACAATACAAAGGTCAGAAGTATTAACCAGTTTGCGTTATATAATTGTGGAAACGATTTATATCGTATTGCTAGAGCTTATCCAGGTTTTTTCTTAAATGAATGCCCTGTGCCTTAAATTGAGAGGGTGTGAGGCCAATTGTCTTCTTAAATTGCGATGATAAATGAGCAACACTGCTATATCCCATTTTGTCTGCAATTTCACTTAAGTTCATTTGATTATAAATTAAAAGCTCTTTTACTTTCTCCGTTTTTTGAAGTATAACAAATTGTTCAATAGTAATTCCTTCTGTAACCGAAAACAGCTTACTCAGTTGCGAGTATTCTTTATTTAATTCATTAGATAATAGTTCAGAAAAGATAAATTTCCCGTCCTCATGATGATGAATGTGATCAATGATGATTGCTTTTATTTTCTCGATCTGTTGTTTTCTGTTATCATCTAAAAGTTCAAAGCCCAAAAACTCTAGTTTGTTTTTTAGTTCGGCGGATTGTTTAACGCTCATTTCCTTTGAAAGCGTTATTTCTCCTAATTGAATTTGCAAAGGCTTAATGTTTATATCAATGAATATTTTTTCCACTGCACTAATACAGCGTGGGCAAACCATGTTTTTAATATAAATTTTATTAACGTTCACTTTTATAAGATCAAAATTAAGGAAATTAAATGCAGTTTGTCTAGTAAAAAAATATTCTGTGGATTAATTTGCTTCGAAGCCAGCCGTTCCGGGGATGTTACGAAAATACAAAAGTAAAACTGCAACAGAGCATTTTCTTTTTTTTCGCCTTCGCTCAAACAGAGCTTGGCTCGTCTTCAAAAACAAAAAAGGACCAAAGCGCTGCTTTGATCCTTTGAACTTTAATTGTACCTCCGGTCGGACTCGAACCGACACAACCGTGAAGTTACTGGTGTTTGAGACCAGCGCGTCTACCAATTCCGCCACAAAGGCATTTTTCAAACTTCTTCTGGTGTTTGAGACCAGCTTGTCTACCATCCCGATAGCTATCGGGACCGCCACAAAGGCATTTAATGTGGCACAAAGCTACGTTTTTGTTTAAATTCTACAAAATTAAAACGAGAATAAAAAACTAATACGAATATCATTGAACCATTGGATGGAGGGTCCCCTAAAAAATAAAAATAACATTTAAAGACTTTTGCATTGAAAAAAATTTGCAATTGGAATTAGTAAGATTAATTTGCCAAATGTATTTCGAATTTAATAAAACAATGCTTCTAAATTATCGCCTCCAATAAAAACCAAAGGTGGTTAAATGTAAAAACTAATCAAATTGATTATCAAGACTTTAAATCAATAAAACTATATTTATAGTTATTAAACTACAAATATAGTTGTATCGACTAATTTAATCGTTTACCTTTGATTTAAAATAAATCTAACATCATGAACGAATTAACCAAAGCAGAAGAACAGATCATGCAAATTCTGTGGGAAAAGGAAAAAGCTTTTGTCAAAGATATTATTGACGAGATCCCAAAACCAAAACCTGCCTACAATACTGTTTCAACTATCATAAGAACATTAGAACGAAAAAAATTCGTTAACCATAAAAGTTATGGTGGCTCGCATCAATATTATCCAACCGTTGAAAAAAGCGAATACACAAAATTATTCATGAAACGTGTTATCAATAATTACTTTGATAATTCGCTTCAGCAAATGGTATCTTTTTTCTCGAAAGAGAACGATATGAATATTAATGAACTGGATGAAGCCATTAAATTAATGCAGGAAATTAAAAAACAAAAAAAACATGAATAATTTTATTATTTACTCAATAGAGATAGCGATCAGTCTTGCTTTGTTTTATACAGCATACTGGGTTTTCTTAAAGAATGAAACATTCTTTAAATTAAACAGAATTTATTTAATTGCTTCAGTGATCATATCACTACTAACGCCATTACTTAATATTTCAATTGGACAAGATTCATTTATTAAGAACTTAATACTACCAATTGACCAATATGAACAAAGTATAATGGGAAATACGCCCTTAGAAAATGTAATGAAGCATGGAAAAAACTACCCGAATATTATTGGCAACAAAGCAGGAATTGCTGATGATGCAAATATTATCGGCTCAGCTCAGGAAAAAAATGTTTCATCAAATTCATCTGAGGCAAGTAGTTCTAATAAAAACATAAATTGGTTAACCATCGTATTGGCTATTTACTTTATTGGTGCTGCTCTTTTTCTAACACGTTTTGTGGCAAATTTTATCTGGATCTTTGGTTATGTTTTAAAGAACAAACCACAACAGATCTTTGGCATGAACGTCATTAAAATTGAAAAGAACATCTCTCCTTTTTCTTTTTTAAATTTTATGTTCATTAGCAATAAAGATTATCCTGAAGCAGAGCTTACCAAAATAATCTCTCACGAAAAAGTACACATAAAACAAAAACATTCAATAGATCTTATCTTATTTGAATTGCTTTTAGTTGTGCAATGGTTCAATCCTTTTGTATGGTCTTATAAGCGTGTAGTAAAAATTAACCACGAGTATTTAGCCGATGAGGGAACTTTAAATTCCGGGATCGACATGCCGGGTTACCAATACTCATTGCTAAACCAGGCCTTGAATGAAAATAATTTTGAAATTACAAACAGTTATAACTTTTCCATTAAAAAAAGAATCGAAATGATGATGAAAAAAAGATCAGCCAAACTAGCAGTATTAAAGCTAACCATTGCTTTACCAATACTAATATTTTTATTTAGCGCATTTGCTTTTAACACCGCCTCTTCTATTAAAGAAGTTGAACCTGTAAGAATTGCATATGGAGATACCTCCATTAAAAAAGTAAATGTTCCTGCAGAATATTTAAAACTACTGCAGGGTGAATACGTTTCAACCAATGAGCCTGGCAGGACGAGAAGAGTTATTTTTTCGGAATTATTGGGAACATTGTTCGGTTACGACGATGGTTACACCTACCAAATAATTCCAGTTGGTGGTGAGAAATTTATCAACCCGGATGACAAAGCTACAATAGACTTTAACAGCAACGATAAGACTGCAATAAAATTAGTGATGTTTGGCAGGGTAAATTTAAATAAGGTTAATTACATAGCGAAAATAAATTTAAACAAGGTTGAAAAAACAGAAGTTAAGAATAGATCAATGGCTTTTACGTTAGCAAATGTGATGTTGAAAGACGGTATCCCGGCAGGACTTGCCTACTATAAAAAAGCTAAAGATTCAAGCAATTATTTTATAACTGAAATTGACATGAGTTACGCAGGGAGTCAATTGATTGAGAACGGTAAAACAAAAGAGGCAATTGCACTTCTTAAGTTAGACACTGAAAAATTTCCCGATAATTTTAATGCTTATGATACTTATGCAGAGGCGCTTTTAAAAGCAGGTGATAAAACAAATGCTAAAGAGAACTTTAAGAAGTCTGTACAATTAAATCCTGGCAGCCAAAATGGATTAAAAAGATTGAAAGAATTAGGAGTCAATCCGGATGATCTTGTCAAATCGGTAAAAGCTTCTGTTGAGGAGTTAAAACTTTTAGAAGGTGTGTACGCTTCAACGAATGAACCAAATAGGGTAAGAAGGATCCTTTTTACTGAGGTATCAGGCGTATTGCACGGCTGGGATGCCGGATACGCATACAAGATTATTCCAATGGGAGACGGGAAATTTATTAATCCTGATGATGGAGCTTCATTAGTATTCAATACCAAAAACAAAAATGCAATAACCTTATTGCTTTTCGGAACAGTCAATTTAAAAAGGGTTAAAACATTGACAGAATTAAATATAAATAGTAAAAAAGATAGTATAAAGGTGGCAAAGGAGATCTTATTGAAGTACAGCGGCGAATACATAGATGAGCGAATGAATGCATTATCAATAAATCTCAATGGCGAGAGTTTATATAGGCACATGAATAATGGTTTTGGAGATGCCCGTTTAATTCCGATTTCTATTAATAAATTTATTTATGATGATTATAGTGGCAGAAGTATGGAATTTGCTACGAACAAAGATGGTGAAGTATTAAGTTTAACTATCTCAAGTATAGATGGAGTGTTTACATATAAAAGGAAGAAATAGTTTAGTTTTGACGAGAAAAAGAAGTGACCTGTTGTATTGTAAGAAAGCCAGATGGTGCTCATAAACTTACAAAGAAAAAATAGTCGATAATTAGATGCTTTACAGATAATGCTCAAAACCTCTTCAGCCCCGATAGCTATCGGGAGAAGGGGTTTTATTTTTCCCAGTAAAAATCCTTTCTACATTTTTTTCACTAAATTTATAGTATGAAAATAGTAAAACTACTTGCCATTATAATCTGCATACTACTGGTTGATAAAAGTGAGGCTCAACCTTTTTCTGTTGGTGATACAACATGTAATTATACTGTTCTTCATCACACTATTTATCCGCTAACAGGTCAAATTCCAAGCGCAACCGGTTATTCTCTTGACGTTGACGGCGACCTGACCAATGATATAGTGTTTAATTGGGTCAGTAATGGCTCCAGTGTAGGATCTAGTGCTTATTCTGCATGCAGATTAACCTGTACCTCTCCTTCAAATTATGAATTTGTTTATCAGCAAACGCCAACTAATTGTCTTAATCCACCAGTGGTGTTACCATCCAATTTACCACTATTTACGAGCTTTAATCAAAATTTAAACTGGAATACGAATGTCCCAAACTCTTATATTTATGATTTTCATCTGCCACAATATTTTGCAGGTTATCAATGTGGTCATTATTCATCAATTTCAATTACAGACGTCTTTATAGGTTTCAGAAAAATCTTGATCAATGACACCATCTATGGCTGGCTTCGTTTAAAAACCCATGTATCCGCGCCAATTACCCAGATTGTTAACGATGAAATTGTTTCTTATGCTTTAAAGCATACTTCGTCAAATACACTCACTTCTGTTTTTACAAACACTACTACAAATATCTGTGCTGGCAATTTTTTATCGTTATCAGCAAGCCCTCCCGGTGGAATTTTTTATGGCAGTGGAGTTTCAGGAAATGTATTTAATTCTGCAATAACCGGACCAGGAATTCAAACTCTGTATTATTCCAAAAGTTGTGCCGTTTCAATGTATACCATTATAGTTGATCCTACGCCAACACCAGCATTTACAAATTCGCTTGCTTCGGTTTGTAACGGCGAATCTCTTACTTTAACAGCCATGCCTGCTGGAGGAATATTTAGCGGCCCGGGTATTTCAGGAAATACATTTAACTCCTCAGTCACCGGCCTTGGTTTTACACCTGCAACATATTCATATACCAACTCATTTGGATGTTCTAACACAACAAATTTAAATATCAATGTGGTTACAGTTCCTAGCCTCACACTAACTTCGTCGTATACTTTGTCATGCCCTGGTACACCTTTAACGCTTACGGCTTTAGGCGCTACAAATTTTACATGGAGTAACGGTTCTACCAATCAAAGTATTGTTGTTAGTCCAACAACCAGTACTAACTATTCCGTTACTGGAGAATTTGCAACAGGTAATTGTCCATCAGCTACAGCTAATTTATTTCAACCCATTGGTAACCCAACCATAACAATCGTCGCTCCATCTCTTACTTCATGCCCGGGGCAAACGGTTACAAACATAAGTGCTAATGGTGCTACCAGCTATCTTTGGAGTAATAATCTTACAACTTTTTCAATCAGTATTAATCCAACTGTTACAACAACCTATAGTGTAATTGGATATCATCCCGGAGGTTGCAGCGATACGGCATACTTTACACAAACAGTTCTGGTTCCGCCAACACTAACACTTACCTGGTCAAAACCACAGATCTGCCCTGGTGATAGTATTACACTATTTATAAATGGAGGAACAGGAATATACCAGTTGTTAGATGGCAATTATCTACCGGTAGTACCTTCCACAACCCTATCATATATAATAATAACACCTACCGCATCAGTTACTTATTTTATCCGTGATTATTATTCAACAATTAATACCAGTTGTTATGTAGAAGATTATGTTCCTTATTTATCTCTTGTTTATTGCGTGGGTATAAAAGAAATAAGCAATGAAGGGTCATATTTAAAAACTTTCCCAAATCCCAATAACGGTGAGTTTGAAATAAAAGGTGTTAACCAAGAAACTATTTTTATAACAAATGAATTAGGGCAATTGATTGCCACTGCAAATTTAAATTCAGAGAATAATTTTACATATAAAATAGACAACCTTAACAACGGCATTTATTTTGTAGGAAATAAGTTCGTTAAGCAAAAAATCGTTGTTATAAAATAATACCCCCTCTTAACGCCCATCATTGTTGAATAAATTAAAATAATTCAAAATAAATTTGCGCAACCGAATAATTGCATATATATTTGCAATCGAACAGTTGCGCATATAAATTTAAAAAAAATGAGAAGAGATGTTTTTCAAGGCATAGCCGACCCTACCAGACGAGCTATAATATTACTAATTGCTATGCAGGCCATGACACCAAATGCTATTGCCGAACATTTTAAAACCAGCAGACAAGCCGTTTCCAAACACCTGCAAATATTAACAGAATGTAAACTCGTAAAACAAGAACATTCAGGCAGAGAAATTTATTACCAACTTAATGGCGCAAAAATGGCAGACATTGATAAGTGGCTTGAACAATTTAAAAAGATCTGGGAAACCCGCTTTAACCAACTTGACGAAGTATTATTAACCATGAAAAAAAATAAAAAATGAACGAGTTATTATTAATCTTAAAAAAGTAAACCCATGAAAAATATAACTTTATTAGCAAATGGTACAATTTCATTTGGATTTATATCCATCCTGTGTCTCTTAATTTTACATTTTGTAAGCGCCGAATTCAAACCTAATTTTAGAATGGTTAGTGAATATGCATTGGGAAAACACAAATGGTTGCTAACTATGTTCTTCCTTTGTTGGGGCCTCTGCTCTATATTGTCGGGACTTATGTTATGGAATATAGTTTCTTCAGGCTGGGCAAAATTTGGTGTTATATTATTATTTGTTACGGGAATTGGAGCGATTATGGGTGGCTTATTTGATGTACAGCACAAATTGCACGGACTTTCATTTGGTATAGGGGTTCCTTTTTTGCCAATTGGTGCATTACTTATTTCTTATCACTTAATAAAAAAAGCAGACTGGCAAAATCATAGTACATCACTACTACTTTCATCTCATTTGGTTTGGATAAGTTTAGTATTTATGGCGGCTTCTATGTTTTTATTGTTTTCTAGCCTCAAATCGGCCGGAATAGTTTATGGACCAGATTCACCACCCCTGACAGAATTGCCTAAGGGTGTAATTGGAATTAATGGATGGGCAAACAGATTTTTGGTTTTATGTTATATCCTATACCCTGTTTTAACAGCAAGAGTATTATTAACTATTATCACACTTAAAAACTAAATATTATATCAACACAAAAAACCAAAAAAATGAAAAACAGTTTACTATTTGATTTTACCGTTGACAAAGCGTTGAAAACGGTATTTGTGACAAAAGAATTTGAGGCTGAGCTTTCACTAGTGTGGGATGCTTTTACAAAACAAGAAATTTTAGACCAATGGTGGGCTCCCAAGCCTTTTGCATCAAAAACAAAAATTATGAATTTTGAAGTTGGGGGAAGAAGATTTTATGCCATGGTTAGCCCAGAAGGACAAGAACATTATCAGATTCAGAAATACACTTCCATTACACCAAAAACCAATTTCAAATACTTTAGTGCCTTTGCCGATAAAGATGAGAATCCATCATTGCCTGGTTCTGATTGGGATTTCACATTTAGTGAACAAAACGGAACCACAAAAGTGAGTATCACTATTAAAAATGATTCGCTTGAACGTATGGAAAAGATGATAGAAATGGGCTTTACAGAAGGATTTAAGATGACATTAAACTACCTGGAAGAGGTATTAAGAAAAGTATAATTTTGAAACAATAGAATTGCTGAATAGCTATAGTTTTAACTTCAAAAAATTAGAATAAGTATGAACGTAAAAGAACAGATCAAAGACTACATTAGCAGTCAGCCTGAACCAAAACGCTCTGACCTGCAATTGTTGCATGAGCTAACACTAAAAGTGTTACCGAAATGTAAATTATGGTTCTTAGATGGCAAAGACAGCAAAGGTAAAACTATTTCTAATCCTAATATAGGGTACGGACTTCAAAACATCAAATACGCTAATGGCACAACCAAAGAGTTTTATAAAATTGGTTTAAGTGCGAACACAACCGGAATATCTGTCTACATACTTGGCATCAAAGATAAAACATACCTAGCCAAAACATATGGAAAAAAACTAGGCAAGGCAAGCGTGAGCGGATATTGCATTAAGTTTAAAACTATAAAAGACATAAACCTTGACATACTTCAAGAGGCCATACGCTATGGAGTTAAGACTCAGACGTAATCGAAACAAAAATATATTATTAACCTTTTAAAAAAATAAAAAATGAACAAAAACTTAGCAGTTGATTTTTCTGTAGACAAGGAAAACAAAACAATTACAGTAAAAAGAGAATTCGCCGCAGAACTTTCTTTAGTTTGGGATGCATATACAAAAAGAGAGATCCTTGATAAATGGTGGGCGCCAAAACCATGGAAAGCGAGAACAAAAACTCTGGAGTTTAAAGAAGGCGGCGTTTGGCATTATGCTATGGTTGGTCCTGAGGGCGAAGAACACTGGGCGGTTGCAATTTACAAGAACATTGTAGATCGAAAAAAATTTACGGGGTTAGATGCTTTTGCAGATGCAAATGGCAACATCAATAAAGAGATGCCACAATCCAAATGGGAAGTAACATTTTCAAGTAAAGGTAAAAATACACTAGTAGAATTTCATATTACCTACCCAGATCTTGCTCAACTGGAAGCGACCATTGAAATGGGCTTTAAAGAGGGTTTATTAATGGCAATGGAAGGATTGGACGAGTTATTGCCTTCATTAAAAAAATAAGAAAAGCATTTATCAAAAAAAAGCAGAGAAAACTCTCTGCTTTTTTAATTCATTTACTCTTTCCCGAAAATTTCCTGGTCAGTTTTACACTCTGTACATTTTGGATTCGGTCTTGGTGTGATCATTATTTCGAAAGGTTTAATAGCCTTGGTGCTTTTGTCATATTTTAAAGTGATCTTCACTTCTGATTTTACTGTAACTCCTGCTTTTACTGCAGGGTTCCAAAGATCCATACCCTTAAGCGCAACAGTTACCAACTCATTTAACTGTGCATTAGTACCATTTACCATGGCCTTTTTAACAGAACCATCAAAGTTCAATGAAAGTTTAACAATAGACAATGAGCCTTTAATAGCGCGCCTTTGTTTTTTACTTAATGTTATTTGCTCTTTAAAAAATGTATTCAAGTCATCGTCGCCATAACCATAGCATGGTGGGCGACAAGCTTTTTTATCCTTCGAAACTTTTGGTTTTTTATATCCAGTTTTCTTTGGCTTAACTTCAACAGTTACAGTTTCTTCAGGGCCTTCAACTGCGGTAGATGTTTCTTCCTCTTCTTTTTTCTCCTCCTCCTTTTTTTCTTCCTTTTTTTCTTTTACTTTCTTTTCGGGTTTCGCAACAGCTACTTCTTCTTTTTTCTCCTCTTTCTTGCTTTCTTTTTTCTCTTCTTTCTTACTCTCTTCTTTTTTAGTTTCCTTTTTCTCTTCGGTCTTCGCAACAGTAGGCTCCACTTTCATTTCTACCGCCTTTGGTTCTTCTTTTTTAACATAAATATAAAATCCTTGTGTTGGTTTTAAAACTTCGGCGTCGCCACCCATTACACATTGGCAAATATTTTTATAATTTGTATTAAATTGAAAGAATTGCGGGTAAGTTGCCAATAGATTTTCCCAACGTTCTTTATTATCCTCTTCACGGGTTTCGGCAGCCGCTTCGTTTGTTTCGGTAAATACAAGTACAATATCAGAGATCTCCATTTTTTTTATCGAATCGGCGCTACTGGTGGTTGCCATTCCACCTGTTCCTTTTTTTGAACGCATAAAAACGTACCTCTTACTTGTAGGTTTATATGCCTTCCCTTCTTCTTCGTCAAATACCAGATCGTCATAAGTAGGTGTTGGTGTTTGGCCAAATATTGGCATACAAAATGCAAACAGGGTTATAAACAGAAGTGATCTCATTATTCTTGATTTTTTGATGTTGTAATATAGAAAAAATATTTTTGAAAATTTAAGACAGTTTAAAAACAAATTAACAAGTCTTTTTTAATTATTGACGCCTAAAAAAACCTGTTTTTATGGCATTACTATACCAGTGCGAATGGCGTACTTAACTAGTCCTACCAGCGAGTCGGCCTGGGTTTTGTTGTAAATATTTTTTTTGTGGTATTGAACCGTATTTTCACTTATCTGTAAAGCATCGGCAATTTCTTTCCCTTGCTTTTCGTTGCAGATCTGTTGCAGCACTTCAATTTCTCGCTCGGATAATATTTTTTCAGAAACAAGGTATTGTAGTTTTTTGTCATCGATCAAAGTAGTAACCACCTGCCGTGAAACCGAGTTATTAAAATAAAATCCTTCTTGATGTACTTTTTTTATGGTTTCAAACATTTCTTCGGCCATGCAGCTTTTAGATAAATAGCCACAAGCCCCGGCGATCATTAATTCAGAAATAAAGTACTCGTTAAAATGTGTGCTAAAAATAATTGTTTTAATTTTTGGGTACCGCTTTGTTAATACTGATAAAGTTTGGTGTCCGTTTAAAACCGGCATTTCAAGGTCAAGTATCACTATATCGGGTTTTTTGCGCTTTACCAATCCCAGTAACTCCTGGCCATTAGCTGCCTGGCCAACAACTTTAATTTCCTCGCAATTATTTTCAAGAAAAGAAGCAAAAGCTTCGCGACCAAGATTGTGGTCGTCGGCGATCATAATAGATATTTGTCCTTTATCTTCCAAAAAGGGTTAAAATTCGTAAAGCAATAAAATGGGTTAAAACACTATATAAACTTAGCATTTATAATGGATACAGCAAAATTTGGGCTCAAAATTTACCTACTGCCAGCAGTAGGTGTTTTTGGGTTTGGGATGTGATATATTTAGAGCGTGTTTTATAATATTTCTGGTTTAATTACTTTTTCTGCATAAGAAGAAAGATTTATTTATACCAAAGGAGTGTGCCGAAAATCCTTTAAAGAGTAGGGAAATATCATTATTAATTTCACTTATGAAAAAAATTATATTTATTTATTCATTGATACTATCGAGTATCTGCTATGGTCAAGCAACCAAAGAAGAAATTAAAACTATTTTTAACGAAGAAGCAATAAAAATGCAGGACTCTGTTAAGAAAACATTAAAACTTCAAATTGACAGCTTAAAAGAGTTTATTTTAAATAATTTAGAAGATACAGAAGATCATGTTGGAAAAATTGAATTTAGAAAAGGAACACATATCGCTGTATATGAAGATAATAAAAAATTTAAGACTACACATGCATTTGATAAAACAACCGGGAACTGCAATTGTCCGGATACATACTACGCCGTAAAACACTGGTGGAGAAAAAAATGTGTATGCAAAACCCTTCCAATAGAGCTTGTAGATTCTCTCCACATCGACTCAATGTATTTTAGAATAAAAGATGGAGATATTTTAGAGGTTCAGGTTATTGGTAAAATGAAAGGTTCTGGTTCTAAACTAAAATTCAGTAATCAAAACTCACCAATTCTTTTAACCTCTGAACGCTTCGGCAAGAAAGACAGGTTAAGAGGAGACGTACAACAAAATCGATTTGTTGTGTTAAATGAAATAGTTATGTATACAGCGTACGAATCTTTCTTTCCGGATGATGCAAAATTCTCATTAGGAAAATCGCATTCTTATACATTTAAAAAATCGTCTGGTATAAATTCAATGCTTGATATAAAATTATATACTGATGCTTTGGGGGTATTCGGAGGTAAAGCAAATGGAATTGCACAGACAGAAATAATAGGCAAATTTGCAGTGGGTCGTAAAGGTCTCGCCAATACAGGAATTAGATTCTTTAAATTCGTAGGGTTTAATATTAACGCTACTAAATTTGACAGTAAACTTGCCTATGCGCCACTAGATAGTAATTTTACCAGAACCGAAATGTTTCAAAAAAATTGGTTTTCTGCTGAAACTTTTTTCACCCCAATATCTGGCTGGTTGGCCAGAACTTCTTCGGACTACTGGTATTTAAATTTGGGTTGTGGGGTTGATCTTTCAGAGATAGCATCCTCAAAGGATACATCGACAACACTATCAACTTTTATTACAAGCCAAATTGGTGCACAATTTGATATTTCTAATAATGCAGGATTTAACTTATCGGTAAAAGGAATTGCGCATTTTAACCCACAAACAAACGATCTTGGTTACGGCCCTTTAGATGTATATTACATAAGGCCTCAGGCAATGATCTATTGGTTTCCTGCCAAAAACAAAACTAGTCGCATTTTTGCGCGTGCAACATTTATAAGGAACGCTTCTGAAATAAAAGAAAATTTTGTACAGGTACAGTTTGGATATTCAATGCTATTGTCTTCAAAAATAAAGTAATTAAATTGAGATAGTTTCACAACTTTAATTAAAAAAATAATGAAAAAGATTCTATTAACCTCTATTATCTTTTGCGCAATATTTTTTGCCTGTAACCCCTCTGCACAACATACAGAAAATAATAATAAGCAATACAGCGATAACGAAATATTATTACAACCTCAGGCCGAAACACAACGACAAAAAGAAGAAGACCAGCAATTTTTATACAAACAACAACTCATAGACCTTCAGGCGCAGCTGTTAATGGAAGAAACAAAATTAAAGGGCATTACTAATAACCAACTGGCAATAGAACAACTAAAAATTATTGAAGAACTAAAAGCAGAAATAGAAAAAGTAAAGCAGTTGGTGCAGTAAAATAAATAATTAACTTATAAAGTTGAATTTAGAGGGGAGTATAGAATAAAAAAGTTATCTCAGTCCGAATAGCTATGTATATATATTAATCACTTCTTCCAGCTCTTTCCCTTTGCCACAGCAGGAGCAGTCCATGGATCTTCGGGCCAGGCGTGTTTTGGGTAACGACGTTGCAATTCTTTTTTAACTTCAAAATATAAATTATTCCAAAAGCTTTTTAAGTCGCCGGTTACCTGCACAGGTTTATAACCCGGCGAAAGTAAATGCATCACAACTTTTGTTTTTCCATTATTAATTACCGGTGTATCTGCCAAACCAAATACTTCCTGCAGTCGCACCGAAAGAACGGGCACAGCACCATTTGCAAAATACTGAATAGGAATATGTGAACCGCTTGGAACTTCAAGCTTTTGCGGCGCCAACTTATTTAAACTTTGCTGTTTTTCCCAATCTAACGAATGAAATAAAGCCTCCACCAAATTTACCTTTTTTAGATCTTCCGGTTTTTTTATATTCTTTAAATAAGGTACCAGCCAAATTTTATTGGTCTCTAATAAAACTTCTGTACTTACATCGGGCCAATTCTCATTGGGGTTCCAAATGTGCAAACTTAAAATTCTATTCTGCAACTGGATCATGCCCTCATCAAAATTTAAAAGATTCTCACCTTCTGTTTTAATAGCATTAGAAACAGCTACTGTAATTTGCTCTTCGTTTGGATTTGGCAAGGCTTTGCTTTGTAATACCAAAGCACCGATCTTTAATTCTTTGGTCGCAATAATTCCACCTTTGCGTGTATCCCATAAAATTATTTCCTGCTCTTTTACCATCGGCAAAAGATCTTTTGGATTTAGCGGCGCTGCCATAAATATTTTTCCCAAACCATCACGCAGATCCATATGCGCAACAGCCAGCCAGGGCTCGTGCGCAAGATCATCTTTATGTCCGATCATGGCATACTTACCGTTTGCCAGTTGAAATTGCGCGTTATTGCCCGGTCTTGCAAAAGCTATACGTTCCGGATATGCAAAAGCCAATAATAAACCGGTTTCAAAAACATCAACTACTCCATTATCCACTTCTACGTTCAACATCTTTCTGTATGAGGCAGCAACTTTTTCTATCCTTGCAAAACGACCAATACTATTATTAGTTCTCGCACGTCGCAATGCTTCAATTCGCAAATTAATATCAATACCACTTTCTCTTGGTAAAGGATCGCGCTCTTCTAAAACAGCTGCAATATCTGTGGCCAATTTTATTTCGTTTGCTTCTTTAGACATTAATAACATGTGCGCAATACGCGGGTGACAAGCCAATTGATGGATCCTTTTTCCGTGTTCTGTTATTTTATTATTCTCTAAAGCATTTAACTGGTGTAATAATTCTGTTGCTTGTGCTAAAGCTGCTTTGGGTGGATTTGTTAACCAGGTTAATGATAAAATATTACTAACGCCCCAGGTTGCCATATCTAACACTAATGAAGCAAGGTCTGCTTCCATAATTTCAGGCACACGGTGCTCAGCCAAACGTTCGTGTGTGGCTTTTGTCCACATGCGGTAACAAACACCTGAGCTTAAACGCCCTGCCCTACCCGCACGCTGATCGGCAGAATCTTTCGAGATCCTTAAGGTTTCTAAACGAGAAAGGCCCGAACGTGTATCAAAACGCGAGCTTTTTCCAAAACCAGAATCAACAACTATACGAACTCCTTCTATAGTTAAACTCGTTTCTGCAATGGAAGTAGCTAAAACAACTTTACGTTTACCGAATTTATTTGGCATGATAGCAAATTGTTGCTCCGCTTGTGGCAGCTGCCCATACAAAGGATGAATTGAAACATCCGGAAGTTGTCCTCTTAAAAGCTCTTCACACTTTTTTATTTCCCCTTCGCCTGGAAGGAAAACCAAAACATCACCATCATGCTCTTTAACAGCCGTCATAACGGTTCTCGCTGTTAGTTCTGGTAACAACTTTTCGTCAGCATCGTTTGTATATTTTATTTCAACGGGATACTGTTTGCCTTCGCTTATGGCAACAGGCGCTTTTAATAACTGCGTAAGTTGTGGCATATTCAATGTTGCACTCATGATCATGATCCTAAGATCAGGGCGTAACACCTGTTGCGACTCACGGCACAAAGCCATAGCAATATCGGCATTCAAACTCCGCTCATGAAATTCATCAAAAATAACTAAACCAACGTCTTCTAAAGCATTATCGCTTTGTAACATGCGTGTGAGAATTCCTTCGGTAACTACTTCTATCTTTGTATGCGCACTTACACGGTTATCAAAGCGAACACGGTACCCAACTTTTTTTCCAATCTCATCATCCAATAAAGAAGCCATTCGTATTGCAATAGTTCTTGCAGCTAAACGGCGTGGCTCCAACATAATTATTTTTTTTCCGTTAAGCCACTCCTCCTCCATCAGCGCAAGTGGCAATAACGTACTTTTACCTGCACCCGGTGGGGCATTTACAATTAACGTATTTTGTTGCGCAAGTTGTTCGCGCACAAAAGAAATAATTTCTGTTACCGGTAATTTTATTTTAAATGGGTCGAAAGACAATATTTTACTTTGTTTGAAACAAAGATAATAAATCTGTTTAATGAATTTTATAAATAAAAATCCCGCTTTTTTGCCATGAAACAAAAAAGGCGGGCTCGTTTATTAATTGTAATACTAGTGAATTAGAATTTTTCGTTGATACTTACTAAAGTTTCTGTTTTTTCTAGCTCCACAGTAGTATTATTTTTTTGAAAATATTGTTTTACCAGGATATTTCTTTTGTATGAATCGGTAGAAGTACGAGTGATATATGAGTCTGAATTAACACCAGAAACTGTTTCGCTACCATAAAAAATAACATTCATCATTCTGTCGTAATTATTTTCTTTATTTATTTTTCCAGGACCTGTTGACATTCCAGAAAAAAGATTCGGCGTATTGAACTCACTTTTAAAATTTAAACCTGATTGTGAATAAATTTTTACTGTTACGATTAGTAATAAGATTGTAGTTTTCATGGCTTCTGATTTTTATGGGATGATTTTTTAATTTTTACAATTATGCTGTTGTATATAGTATTGCATAATGTGTGCCAAATCCTGAAACCCAATAGAATCAAGCATTTCTAAAATTAGTGTTGTGCCATTATTCCATATTCTGGAAGGAATTTCCATTTTTTAGAACACTTTCAGGTGTCACGTTATTTAGATCCTGGTAATTCTGCTTTTCAATATCATTTTTTTGTTTTACATCAATACCAATTCTCAAACACAAACCTCCAATTGCAGAACCCCAGATTGTTTTAAAAGCATCGGACTTATCACTAACCCCTTTTTTCAATAACTTATCATAGATAGCTTCTTTTCCAACACCTATTAAACTACCGGATAAAAAACCTATAGTTGCTGCCAGCATAGGTCTTTTTGTAATTGAATAAATTTTCGCACCAACACCCGCACTAATTGCCATGCCAGAATAAACGTGCAACACTCCTCCGTCTTTTTTTGCCAAAGTTAGGTTAGGTTGAGCACAAATCTTAATAGATACTAGTAATAATGCAATAATTTTTTTCATAATTATAATTTTGAATTGTTGACCTTAAATTTAAAAGCAAATATTTAACGACTTTCGTTGAATAATAGAGCGAAGCTTACTAATTTTTACAAGAATACTTTCTGCTTTGAATAATTCATCTTCACCTTTGATGATGTAATCAAAAACCCCATAGTTTAAAGTATTAATAGCCGTTTTGATCTCTTCCGGGTCAATGCCCAATACCACATAAATATTTGGATTGAGTGACTTTATTTCTTTAAGAAGTTCAGAGCCGTTCATATCGTTAATAATATTATCCATAAATATAATGTCGGGCTTTTGGGTTAATTCATTAATGCAATCGGCTCCGTTTAAAAAAATAGTTACATCTTTATAACCAAGTTTTTTAAAACTTTGTTCATAGATATTAAGGTAAAACAAATTAGAGTTTACCAAAAAGATCTTAATGTCAATACTTGTTTTCATGATTTATAAGTTTACGAAGCGTATTCCCACAACCATGCCTGATCTTAATTAACTGAAGATCATAATTTTAAAAAAACTGATCATTATTCTTTTTCCAAAAAATGGAAAACTATCCAAAACCTGTACATGTTTGGACAAAAAAAAGCCCTAATGGGCCTTTAAAATTTCGGAGGGTAAATGTTCGAGTACTTTTGACAGTGTAGAATTAATAAGCAGTATTAGCGCTGCTATCTCAGGTAAAAGAACAGGTTCTTTAGATAGTTTTTCTAATTCTCTGATCTCTTTTTTTATAGAAGATATACCCAAATTATCTATACTTGATTTTAAACGGTGTGCAACTTTACAAATAGTTTCATAATCTTTGCCTACGTGCGCAGAATTGATCTCATTTAAAGACAGTTTAGTTTGTTCAATAAACAAAGTGATCATCTTATTGATAAATGTATTATCACCTCTACTCATCTCTTTTAATGGTTTCAGATCATATAGCTTTAAAGAGTTTTCGCTTATATTAATTACTTTATTTACAGGCTCACCGGGAACTTTCTTTTTAGTGTATCTTGAAATAAGTTTTATAAGTGCAGTTTCTTCAAAAGGTTTGGTAATATAATCGTTCATGCCTGCCATTTTACATTTTTCAATTTCACTCTTAAAAGCATTTGCTGTTAAGGCCACAATAGGTGTAGCGTTTTTTAATTCATGTCTTATTTTCTGAGTTGCCTGTAGTCCATCCATTTCCGGCATTTGAATGTCCATTAAAATTATGTCATATGCATTTTGTTTTACTTTTTCTAACGCATCTAAACCATTTACTGCCTCATCTACAATGCAGTTATAATATTTAAATGTATTCTGAGCAACCAGGCGGTTAATCTCATTATCTTCTACAAGCAATATCCTAACATTTTCAATATCTATTTCTTCGGTAGATTTGAATAGACCTTTTATATGAGTAGCATCGCCTTTTTTAAATGTAATGTATACACTGAATGTGGTGCCAACATTTTTTTCGCTTTTTACATCAATATTACCATGCATCAATTGCATTAGCTCAAAAGTAATAGCAAGGCCAAGGCCTGTGCCACCATACTTTCTTGAAACCGATTTATCTTCCTGCGAAAATTTCTTAAATATGTTCTTTAAATAATGTTCATCCATACCAACACCGGTATCAGAAACAGCTATTTGAATTGTTTGTTCTAACTCAGTCTCTTTTAACAATTCACATTTAATTGTTACGCCTCCGTTATTTGTGAATTTAACCGCATTACCAACAAGGTTTAACAAGATCTGCTCAACACGTAATTGATCGCCTAATAAAGCTTTGTGAATTTGAGGAGAGACCTCAGATCTAATATAGATGCCTTTCTCTTCTGCACGGGCAGACATGATTGATAAAATATTATTAACAGACTGGTCCAAAGTAAAATGTTCGTTATCAAGTGTGAGTTCACCAGCTTCTATTTTCGAAATATCCAAAACATTATTAATTATGGAAAGTAAATGTTTTGAAGCCACAGAACTATTTTCAACATATGCTTTTTGTGTAGCAGTAAGATCATCTTTTCTTAATTCCCTTATCATACCAATAATTGCATTTAAAGGTGTGCGAATCTCGTGACTCATATTGGCCAAAAAAGACTCCTTTGCTTTAGACGCTTCTTCTGCTTTAACGAAGGATGCTTCAAGTTGTCTTTCCAGAGTTTTTTTTGCAGTAATATCAATAGCAAGCGCTACCAGTTCAAAATCATCTGAATTTACATCTAACAAAGAATACTGAACACTTTGTCCTATCCAAACTTCTTTACCTTTTTTGGTAATAATAGGAAACTCAAAATAAGTAGATGAGATTTTTTTACGAACCTGTTGCAAATAAAATTTTACTGCTCTGAGTTTGTACTCAGGATTTATAAGATCAGAAAAATGCATTTTATGCAACTCTTCCATTTTGTAACCGGTAATTCGTTCAGCAACAGGATTGGCGAATCTGAATAAACCATTATGATCCGTCTTATAAATAATATCCGATGCATGTTCGATCATGTTCCGGTAATTTTCTTCTGATCTTCTTAATTCGTTTTCTGTCTTAATTTTTTCGGTAACATCCGTATATTTCCACAAAGTGCCTTTAAATACATCGTCATTATATATAGGCATATAACTTCTTTCAAAAAATCTTCCATCAACCATTTCTAACACATGATCTAAAACAGGTGCTCTAAAATGTAATAATTTATTTATTTCGGCAATATAAGAAATGGGCTTTTTAAATAGTTCTTTGGTTTGCTCTGCCGAATCAGAATAATCCATACCTACCATTGACGCCGGAGCTAACGGAATGGAAAACATATCGCAATACATTTGATTGGTAAAAAGGATCTTTCTGTTTTCATCCTCCGCTATGATCCCGGAATTCAAATTAGAAAAAAGTGTTGTTAATAATTGTAACGTAGTAGCAAGGTCTTTTTCTGTTTCTTTTCTTTTCACCAATACTTTTTCGCTTAACTTAAAAGCTATTTCTGTGTGTTCTTTATTTTCTTGGAACGAAACATACGATCTGTTAATTTCATTTATAAATTGTTTAAATGAAGGATCATTCAACTGATGGGCAGTTAAATGTGCTGTGACCTGCTTTTGAAGTATTGCATTTAATTCCATTGTGTTAATTTTTTATACTATTAATCAATTGCGATCTCTCTTCTTTGAAGGAGGTTATAAATTGTTGATTTTCCGATCTCCAATCTTTTTGCCACTTCCAACACATCGTGACTATATTTTTTTAAATAAAAACGAATTATATCATTATTATATTCCTTCAAACTTTTTTCTTCAGCTGTAAATAATTCATCGCCTTTAAGATCATTAAAACTAATATCGCTATCCGTTATTTCTTTACCATCACTCATAACACAAGCAAGATCGATCATTGATTTTAATTCCCTAACATTACCAGGGTAACTGTGTTTTAGCAATTTATCTTTTGCAGAATCCGAAAGGCTGTTAGGTTTAAGTTTATTTTCTTTACAAAATTCATCCACAAAATATTTTGCCAGTATTAAAACATCATTTCCCCTACTCCTTAACGGCGGTAATTCAATTGGTAAACCTATGATCCTGTAAAAAAGATCTTCTCTAAATTTTCCTTTTTTAACTTCTTCCAATAAATTTTTATGTGTTGCCGTTATAATTCTAGCATCGATTTTAACATGCTCGTTCCCTCCAAGCCTTACAATTTCCCTCTCCTGCAATACCCGTAATATTTTACTTTGTAAGTTAAGGTCCAACTCGGCGATCTCATCTAAAAATATCGTTCCGCCATTGGCTTCTTCAAATTTTCCGATCCTTTTATTTTGAGCTCCTGTAAAGGCACCCTTTTCGTAACCAAATAATTCACTTTCAATAAGCTCTGTAGGAATTGCAGCCATGTTAACCGCTACAAAAGGTTTTTTCTTTCTATCACCGTTATAATGAATGGCCTTTGCAATAACTTCTTTGCCTGTGCCGGTTTCGCCGGTAACAGAAATATTAATGTTCGACTTAATTGCCTTCTCAATAAGTATAAAGGTTTTTTTAAGTGCGTCACTTTGCCCAATAATAGTTTTTTCGAAGCTGAATTTTTGCTCCAACTGCTCTTTTAATTCTTCAACTTCTTTTTTTAATTCGATATTCTCGGAAATTTTTAAAATAGAATTCCATAGCATATCTTTTGTATTCTCATCTTTAATAATATAATCGCGGGCACCCGACTTCAGAAAATTAACTGCGATCGAAATATCTTCCTGGCCGCTGATAACAATTACCGGGATATTTTTTGAATATTCCCTGATCCTTTCTAAAAGCAGATCACCATTCATATCTGGCAGACCAAAATCAACACAAATAATATCAGGCCTTAAATGTAAATTCATCAAACAGTCTTTCGCTGTTTTAAATAAATGCAATTGATAATCAGGATTCAACGATAAATGATGTTTTAATAATTCGCCAAACCAAGCATCATCTTCAACTATAAATATTTTTAATGCGCTCATATTTTTATTGTTTATCTTTTTTTTTCCGCTTTATGGAATTATTCCATTAACAGGAATAAAGGTAGATGGCATGGAAAAGAAAAAAGGCGCAAAAAGTGAGAATTTCTTACATATGTAACCGCAGATTAAATATATATAGCTTTAAAATAAGAGAAAAAAGTGAAGCAATTGCCTTGTTAACAAGGGCTTTGAGTGTTTATGAGATACCTCTGTTCTTTTTGATGTTCTCGTATGCTTCCTGGATCTTTTGGAATTTTTCTTTGGCCCCTTTTTGATATTCTTCGCCCATGTGGATGACTTTATCGGGGTGATAACGCACGGCCATTTGACGGTATGCTTTTTTAATTTCTTCTTCGCTAGCAGTTGGTTCAATACCTAAAACATGATAATCGGAATTAACATCGCGGTAGAACATGTTTTTAACGCTCTCAAAATCGGTAGTAGATATTTGTAATAGAACGGCAATATGTTTTATTACACTCACCTCTGCCTCTGCTACGTGTCCATCTGCTTTAGCAATGCCAAATAAATAATGTATCAGCTGTATGCGCACCTCCACATTAGTACGTTGGTTAATGTCCTGGCAGATCTGGTCTAACGGAATATTTGGAGCGTCTAAAAATTGTTTTAAAGTTTGTAAGTGCGGGCCGGTAAATTGCGGACCAAATTGTTGTGCAAAAAAGGCTTTTATGTAATCCAGCTCTGCTTTTAAGGTTTTACCATCGGCTTTCATTACTGCTGCAGAAAGGGCCATGAGCATGGTTGCAAAATCCTCGTTAGGTTGAGACGCCTGCTGGCGGTAATAATCGAAAACATTTTGGCCTTTACCGCCACTTGCTTTAATTGTTATAAAATTATCAATTGCAGAGCCAATAATGAAGCCAACAATTGCGCCAAAAAAATGTCTTCCAAAAAAGAAAAATCCTAATGCAGCTCCTATGAACTTAAACAAAATCCTTACGTTTTAATTAATTGATTGCAAATATAAGATTATTCTATATTTCCTGGTTTTTGACCTGTAAAACCCTTTTTAAGTATTTAACAAGGGTCTCTATTTTAGCAGGCTTTTCAATATGGTCGAATGCGCCATCCCGAAGGGTATCGTAAATTATGCTTTCATTGATAGTAGTAGAGTAAATAATAATTGGCACTTCGGCTATATTGGAAAGTTTTTTTAATTCTTTTAAACATTCAACACCGGTCATTTTGGGCATATTAAGATCTAAGAAAATATAATCAGGGATATTTTTAGCAGACTTCAGTTGCTCTATCGCATCAATACCATTAGAGGTATAACCGTATTCTATATTCATGTCTATTTTTTCCAGCGCGAGGCCGAAGATCTTTCTGTCATCATCATCATCATCAATAAGAAAACAATAAATATTCTTTTTCATAAGGTCAATATAGTAATTTTTTTGTTGCAAAACCAGTACCTTAAATTAAAAAAACGTAAAGTGTTAGTTAGCGGTTTGTTAGCCTTCAGTTACGGAAAAAATTTCCACAATTTATTTAAATGACCGAGAAAATTGGTTCCCTATTTGAGTCATCAATCATTAGGCCCTTTAACCTTATTAAAGATCCTGCTAATATATTTTTCGGTAGGCATTAAAGAATTCTGAATACGACGCGCGTATTTAATACTATCCATTATCTCTTTTTGTTTTTCATCCACCAAAAGTTTTTGCCTATAGATCTCTTCTTTTTGAGCCTGAGAGATCCTGTAACGTTTATAGAGAATAAGTAAAAACACAACAATGCTTGCAACAATTACCAGTAAAAAAGAACGGAAGGTGTTGCTTCTGCTTATTTCAACTTTTTGTTTTTCGATACGTGTTGCCTGCATTAAGCTGTCTTTTAAATGCGCGTTAGAAAAATCACTCATCAGCTCTTTTTGCTCGATCTTTGCGGCCATCTCCTTATCAAACAAGGAAGAATTCATGTGCCTTAATAATTTGTAATACTTATTGGCTTCTTTTGGGTTATTTAAACTCTCATAGTTGTCAGCATAACTCTCATATAATTTTTTAAGATCAAGATTATAAACAGTAGTATCAATACATTTTAAAGCCAGATCGAGATAAGAAACAGATTTATTAAAGTTGTTAGTTGAATAATAAATTGTTGAAAGGTTAACATACCCGTCGGCTTTTTCTGAGTTGTCGCCGTATTTTAATTTTAATTCCAATGCTTTTTCCAAATAAGGCAATCCATCGTTATATTTTTTTTGCGCACTATACGTACTCCCAATATTGTTGTAAGCATAAGCCATACTTATAGAGTCTTTATTCTCCTTGCAGAGTTCGAGAGATTTAAAGAACCATTTTAGTGCCTCTTCGTGTTTATCCTGGGCACTGCATGCGCTTCCTAGATTATTATAAATATCTGCTTCTGTTGCTTTATCAGGCGGCATAGTTTTATACAATTGTAAAGCCTTTCTGTAAAGCTTTTCGGCCTTAGAAAGTTCGTTACAAAAATAATAGGCATTACCCTTATTGATGTAAACACTTACCTCGCCCCATATGAAGCCCATCTTTTTATAAATAGCAAGGGCTGCATCAAAATTATCAAGAGCTTTATTTGCATCGTTTATATAATTATACAAGCCTCCAAAATGACTGTATGCTTTTGCTTCCATTGTTGGCATTTTTATTGCCTTTGCTCTTAGCAAAGCCGAGTCAGCATAATTAAAGCATAAATTTATTTGCTTTAAATTGCTATACTCTCCCGAGATCTTTATACATAATTTAATATAATTTGTATCGTTAGCGTGACGCAGTAAATTGATCAGACTATCAATATTGGAGGGATTTTGTGCGGTAATTACATTTGAAATAAAAGAAAATACTACAAGAAAAAATATTTTGTAATTACGGAATATCATTAAGTAATTATAAGCAAAATTAATTTAATTTACAATTACGAAATACTAATAAGGAGTTGAGCCTTATACCTTAACTTCTTTCCATTTTCCTTTTTTAAAATAGTACAAGGCCATTAATGCAATTAAAGCTTCTGCAACAGGTATGGCAATAAAAGCGCCTGTTGCTTTCATGTCTAAACCCTTTGATAAAAAGTAGGCTAATGGAATTTGAAAGGCCCAGAAACATATAACATTAATTATGGTGGGCGTCCTTGTATCACCAGCGCCATTTAAGGCCTGTGTCATAACCATGGCAACACCATAAAAAATATAACCGGTACCAATAATTTGTAATGCCTGCGCGCCGTAGGCAATAATTGCTTCGTCCTGTGTAAAAATACGTATGATTGGATTGGCAAAGAAAACAAACAGCACTGTTACAAAACTCATAAAAATAATATTGTATTTCATGGTAAGTATTACACTTTGTTCGGCTCTTTCAATTTGTTTAGCACCAAGATTTTGACCAACCAAAGTTGCAGCTGCGTTACTTAAACCCCATGCAGGCAAAATAAAAAACACTACATTTCTAATAGCTACCTGGTATCCTGCAGAAGCAGTTGTTCCTCCTGTATCGGCCACAATGCTTGCTAATACTATCCAACTACCGCTGCCAATTATAAATTGCAATGTAGCAGGCCATGCAATTTTTATAATTGATCTAATAATAACCGGATCGAATTTAAAACTACTGGTGTGGATCTTTACAATACCACTTCCTTTAAATAAATGATAACATTGATATAATACGCCCGAACTTCTACCAATAACCGTGGCAATTGCCGCACCTTTTAATCCAAAAAAATGTATAAAGAGGGGGCATAAGATAATATTTATCAGACTGGCTATCCATAAACTTTTCATGGCCATGGCCGCATCGCCTGCACCACGAAAAATTCCATTAATTAGAAATAAAAGTATAATAGCAACGCTTCCACCTAACATAATGCGCGTAAATACAGCACCATCTCTTACTACCTCTGCACTTGCCCCCATAAGACCCAGTATCTCACCGGCAAACACAATACCTATTATACTTAACACCAGGGTTACAAGAAGGGCAACAATAAGAGATTGTGCGCCTGCGTGCGCTGCGGCTTCGGGATCTTTCTCACCAATTCTCCTTGCAATGATCGCAGTTGCGCCGGTACTTAAACCAATAGCAATAGAATAAATGATAGTGATGACTGATTCTGTTAATCCAACTGTGGCAATTGCATTCTGGCCAAGTTTACCAACAAAGAACATATCTACAACAGCAAATACACTTTCTAAACTTAATTCAAGTATCATGGGTATGGCAAGTAAAAATACTGCCTTTCGAATACTTCCCTGTGTATAATCCTGTTGCTCGCCGTTTAGCGATAATTTAATTGCATTAAAAAATTTATTGCCTTGTTTACTTTGGTTTAAAGTGGTCATAAATTATTTTTATTCTATAGATTCTTTCAGGGCATTACCAATAATATGGTTCCAACCTTCAACAAAATTTTTCGTGTCCGGGTCAGGATTTTTACTTGCCACAAAACTCTCTAACCCGGCATGTTTAAATTTTAATTTCGCATTTTCATTTTCCGGAACCAGCCCGAAAGTTACGAAAGAATTCCGGAGCGATAAAAAAAATAATAATAAGGAGTAAGAAGTTTTGCTATTATACTTTTATAGCAAATACGCACACATCATCAATTTGTTCCAATTCACCTTTCCACTCATTAAAGGTATTTAGTAATATCTCTGACTGTTTATTTAAAGGCAGATCGCTATTCTCTTGCAACAAAGCGTTTAATGTTTTGTATTTGAATTTTTTACCTTTAGGGCCGCCAAACTGATCAGCATAACCATCCGTATAAAAATACAAGGTATCGCCTTTTTTAAAATCTATTTCATGTAAAGTAAAAGGTTCGGTTTTAATACCTTTACCAATTGGCATTTTATCTGCTTTAAATTCAATTATATTTTTATCGCGCACCATAATTGGCGCATTGTGTGCTGAGGCGTAAGTGATCGTATTTTTTGTTTTATCAAAACAGATAACGGCGCCATCCATTCCATCCTGTCCGCCTTCGTGTGATAAATTTTTTATTAATCGTTTTCTTACGTGATTTAATATCTCGTGTGGTTCTTCTATTTGTTTTTCGTTAATGGCTTCGTTTAAGAACGAAATATTTAAAATACTCATAAAGGCGCCGGGCACACCATGGCCGGTACTATCACAAACTGCCAGGTAGAACTTTTCGCTCAACACCTTATCACCATCTTTTTTCAATGTACGTGTAGCCCAATAAAAATCGCCCGAAACAATAGATTGCGGTTTAAACAAAACAAAAAAATCGGGTAAATTTTTAGCCAGATAACCATCGCCCGGTAAAATTGTTGCTTGTATACGACGTGCATAATGAATTGAATCTACAATTTCCCTTTGTTTTTCTTCGATCACATCCTTTTGTTTCATTACCTCCGCAGTACGCTCTATTACTTTATCTTCAAGGCTGTGGTTAACATCTTTAAGATCCAGAATTAATTTACTGATGGAGGCCTGCATTTTCTTAAAGCTACTGGCAAGCATGCCAATTTCATCTTTACCTGCTGTTTTCACCTCTACTTCAAGATTTCCATTTGCCAACTCCAGCGCTTCGTAAGTTAGTTCGTTAAGAGGTTTTGTAATTTGTTTTGACACAAAATAAGAAACGGCAAATACCATTAACAATAAACATAAGAAACCTATGATGATATTATTTCGTAAAGCAGTTACCTGCTCAAACGCTTCCTCTTCATCAATCTCACTCATCAACACCCAATGCATATCTGGGATGTTTAAAGGCTTGTATGCTGAGAGAACTGAAACCCCTCTGTAATCGGGAAAGATCTTAGTATCATTCACTCCTTTAAGCGCTTCTTGTGTACCTGTTGTTTTTACTGTTTGTAACCCGATAGAACTATTATAGTTTTTAATTTGTTCGATCACTTTTTTATCCTCGCCAATATCACTTAACATTTTAAAATAATTTACACTATCCTCTATTAAAAAACGTGATTGATTCCTGATCTTAAAATCATCGCCAACAATATAGGTCTCACCGGTATTTCCAAGACCAACGTTATTCCAGTTCTGCTTGTTGGTCATAATATCATTGATCTTATCTATTGGCATTTGAAAAGCCAACACACCTATCTTTTCTTCATCATCATAAATAGGACAGGCTATAAATGCCGATGGTGCATTATAAGAGGGATGATAAGGCATAAAATCAACCTGGTTAACAAAATGTTCGTTCTCGCTTTCTGCAACCGCTTCAAAAGCTATGGCAAGGTTCGTGTTCTTATACGGACCATCAATTAAAGAAGTGGCAAAATCAACCTCCTTATAAACCGTATATACAATATTCCCGGTCTCGTCGTCAATTAAAAAAATATCATAATACCCAAATTTCTCTGCGAAACTTTTTAAGATCTTGTGATATTTTTCATGAGACCTGGTATAAGAACTTTCATCATGCGCACTCATGAGTGTATGCTTTTCCCCAATAGGATTTGGGTTGCTAACATAATACAGGTCGGTTAAAATAACGCCGTTCTTATCATAGGTCACTTCATCATTTAAATTAGCCTTTATTTGCAGGTTCTTATTTAACCTGGGTAAAAATTCTTTTTGGAGGTATTCGTCACCACGCTTTTTAATGGCTTCAAATTCTTTATCTGATAATTTAATTTCCGCACTAACTTTATTAAACCCATTCTCAAAATTCTTCATGGCTTCTATTACTGTAGGATTTTCAGCCAGTGTAACTATTTGATCATTTATTAATTGAAAATAATCCTCAATCTGACCGGCTTTTAATTCTCTAAAAGCGGTAAGCCTGTCGAACGATTGTTTTTCGAGAGAATGTTTGGCTCTTAAATAACTAATTATACCAATAACCGACATTGACAAAAACGCAATTAAAAAAAATGTTATTGCCAGCTTGATCCCTATCTTCATTTGTGTGTTTTTTATTCAGTAGCCTAAAAATACAAAAAGCTCCCGTTTCCGTGAGCTTTTTTGTTATTTATTTTTTGCAGCAGTTGGTACTGCCACAATCCCCGCCAGGCTTACAAATACCTATTGGACATTCGTCACATCCCGCAGTACAATTACTGTTTGCTGCCATAAATATGGCTGTTGAGGCAATTAAAATGGTTGCGCCAATTAAAATTATCTTTTTCATGATTATAAATTTTAAAAAAATAAATGGATTTTTTTTCTTTAAAAGCTTTCTTGCCCTCTGAACCCAACTTTTAACTGTCGAATAAGATATTTTTAGTTCATTTACTCTTTTTAGTAAACCTATTGTTTTATTATCGTAATGTAATAATTACACGACCAAAAATGTAAAAAAATGTTTTTTTTATACTAAAGAAGGGTATAATTTTCCCCTTCTAAATCCCCTATTTAAACGTTTTGATTATTAGATTGCGATTCTTTTATGCATTTTTTGGGGATTAAAAAATATCCTTGCTTTTTTCTCCATATTAATAAGGTATCAGTATAAGACTGTTATTCTGATAATGATAACTGGCACAAACTTGGATATAATAGAGGAAACAAAAGAGTAATAAAATGATCAAAGAAAATAATTGGTTGAAGAGTAATATACAGGATTTTTGGGGAGAGATAGCACCATGCGACCATTTGCTTCAGATATATGACAACGATCTTGTTTTTTTAAGTTCTCTTGAAGGTTTTACTGGCAGCGGGTTTCTTGCCGGGGACAGTGTAATAATTATTGCTACTACCGCGCATATAAATGCCTTAAATGAACGTTTAATACACCAGGGATTTGATCTTAATAAATTAATTAATGAAAAAAAATATATACCTCTTGACGCTGAAAAGACATTATCCAAATTCATGATAAATAATTGGCCGGATGAAGTCTTGTTTGTAGACTTTGTAAGGGGTTTAATGAAAACTGCAAAGCAAAACAACAGAAAGGTGCGTGCATTTGGTGAAATGGTAGCATTGCTTTGGGCAAAAGGTAATAATGGCGCAACCGTTCGGTTAGAGTATTTATGGAATGAGTTTTGCGCGAAGGAAGGTTTTTGTCTTTTTTGTGCTTACCCAAAAACAGGCTTTACACAAAGTGCAACTGATAGTTTACAACATATTTGTTCGGCACATTCAAAAATTATCTCAGGAGAAACCGGCGCGTCTACAGAGATAATATACAAGTGTTCTTAATGAAATCTTATTTATCTTTAAAAGTTCTTAACCAAACTATGGCTTCACTATAATTTGTAAAAAATTTAGTAGGAATTTTACTGGCATTTAATTTAATAAAAAAATTAAATGAAACTTTTTTAACCGCATTACTTGTAACGATTGCGCGTGCGAGTGCAATTTTATTAACCTCTTTATTATCGAGGAGTTTTTTTGCTTTAGTTAAAAACTTTGGATTACCAGTTAGGTCAATTAACCTAAGCATTGGCTTGCTGTTAGTTAAGTTTTTTATTACCAGAAAATTATCAAGAGCATCCTCATAATCAACCACAACATCAGGAAGCATTATTGCATGTAAAATATCATGCTCATCAACATAAAATTCACATGTTCTTGTAATTGTCTTTTTCATTATTAGCAAACATACGAAACAAATAAAAGCTCATAAGTTAAAGCGTGTTAATAGGTAAGAACGGTAAATAACCGGCAAAATAATGGAATTAAATACTCCCGCTTCTTACAATGGTAAACCTGTGTTTTAGCTTTAGGAACCAGGCCTCAAAATACCTATACGATAGCCATGCAACTAAGATCGTTAGACCCGTTACCCCCGTATAAACTAATAACTGGGACCCTATAGAGTTATCTACCGTAAAACCAAAATGTTTTAAAATACCTATAAAAGCCGCCACTATCATTAAATGATACATATAAAGGCCATATGAAATGGTCCCTAAAAAAACAAAGATCTTATTCTCTATTTTGATAATAGAAGAATGGTGCAATGAAACATTTAAAATGATGATCAAAAACAGAACAGAATACACTAAAAAAGCGGCATCCTGCAACATATCTGGTGTAAAATAGATCAGAAAAAAAACACCTGCAATGGCCAACAATAAAAAATAATTATTTAATAGTTTTTGGAAATATTTCTTCTCAAATACCATCCAGGCCCCAACGCCTCCAATGGCCATGCTTTCGATCTTTAACAT
>JAUXSA010000093.1 GCA_030681615.1 Bacteroidota bacterium | reverse complement strand
AACCGGCTTTAATACAGGATCAAAACTGGTTATATCTTTTAAAGTAGCAATAGAAATTCCACGTGCGGTAGAGATACAAACATTCTCTTCATTCAACGTTATATCATTTATAGAATTGGATGGAAGCCCGGTTGATTTATTGAGAAGCTTTACCGGGTGCAGATCTTTATCGCAAATAAAAACGCCATCTAATGTGGCCAGCCAAATTTGTCCGTTAAATTCTTTTATTTTTTTTACCCCGTTCAATCTTAAATTACCAACCTGTGGGATCAGTTTTTTTGCACGCACATCGGTAATACCCGCTTCGTGTGCAGCATACAGCTTACCGTTTATCAATGCAATATCATTTATTTTATAATTCAATTCGGGACTAACTACGCTATGATATTTTTTACTTTTAAAATCGTAAACAAAAAAACCTGTGCTGGTTGCTACAAATAACGAATCGTTATCTTTTAATAAAGCATTAACTGAAACCCGGTAATCGGGAAAAGAAATTAAAGTGTCTAATGTTTTTGAAGCATCGCCATTGCATAATAAAATATTTGCCTGCCAATCGGCCACAATACTTTTATTATTCTCTAAAGGCAAAAATTGTTTTACAATAATGGGTTTAAAATGATAGATCTTTTTTGAATCTGAAAACATAGATTGGCTCATATCAAACTGACTCCTTTTAAAATAATAAATAATGCCATTTATTTCGCTGATGCCATTAATGGGCTCAGTAATAAATTCATCAGGATGCGATAATATTTTTGTTTGATAGTTATTTACATTTAAACCAAACAGCCCATTGCTGGTGGCTGCGAATAATAAATTTTGCTTAAAATAAACTTCGTTCACATTTAATACCTTACCTTTTAAAGTAAAGTTAATCGAATTAAAAAATGGATTCTGAAGAAAATAAACACCATCGCTATAAGTACCTACCCAGATATTTTGTTGTTTATCTTTGTAGATACAATTTATCAACGTTGGTGGAATACCAAGGATGTCAAACACATCGTAAGTAATTTCATTTTGATATAAATATAAATTTTCATCAGGGTAGGATGTAAACCAAATTCGTCCGTAATCATCAGAAATAACTTTAGAGATACTTTTTTCGCCACCTAACTGAAAAGTTACACCTTTGTTCTTGTATTTTGGAGTTATAACAGTTTCTATTTTATTATTATTTAAAATGTAGAGTTTTCCTGAACTCCCTATTATTAATTTTCCATCCTTTGATTGTGTTATGGAGTTAATTTTAGATCCTTTTAAAACATCCATTTTTGTTTGAACGCCATCGGTAGCATCATACAAACCATCGGTGCGTCCCACCAAAATTCTGTTATCGGCAGTTTTAAATAAACAAAAGGCCTGGTTAATATCGTCTTTTTTACTTTTCTTGAATTCATCCGGTAATTTTTTTCCGGTAGCAAGATCAATAATAACAATTCGTATTTGTGTAGTTAATAAGTATGCAAACTTATCGGTAATAATAAAATTATCTGCCGCGTTGGTGTATTTTAAATTTGGTTCGAACTGATACTTTTTTGTTTTAAGATTAAAGTTAGAGATACCTTCGTCGCGAATAGATAAAAGTAATTCGGCTGAATTTTTTAACGATACATTTAATAAAGCATTACTTTTTAAACTGTCGATACTTAATTTATCAAATTTGTAACCATCATAAAAATATATACCATTTTGCGTGGTAAAATACATTAAGCCATTTTGGTGTTGCTCAATATTAAAAATGTTGGAATTGTTTAAACCTTCCTCGCTTCCCAGTTTTTGAAAGTTAAAAGAAGGTGTTTGTGCTTTACCGAAATTTAAAATTAAGGCAAACAAAAAAACAGGATATATATATAAAGATCTTATACTTTTAAATATTAATTAAACACAAATAACCTTTAAAGTATAAAAATACAAAAAGCCCGTAAACGGGCTTAGTATTTGAACGAATTTTTAAACTATTTGGGCGAAACAGATTTAGTTTTAATAAACTCCGAAAACTCCTGTATGCGCGCTTTACTAACCTGAACATGCGTACCATCACTCAAAATTACTTCTCCACCTTCGTTATTACTGTATTCTTTCACAAAATTCACGTTTATTAAAGCCGATCGGTGGATCCTGAAAAAATCGTTTGTAGGCAAAATAGCTTCAAACTCTTTTAGTGTTTTACTGGCAACTATTTTCTTTTGTCCGTTTAAAAATAAATTTGTGTAATTATCACTCGCCTCTAACCAAACAATATCTTTAAAGTCAACCAAAGTAAAACCTTTACTGTGGCTTATCAAAACAATATTCTTGTCATCCGTTTTTCCTGCAGCAGAAACCGGTTTGCTTTCGTAATGTTGTACGACCTTTTTTATAGCGCCTTGCAGCTCGCTTAACATTAAAGGTTTTAATAAATAATCTGTTGCGCCTGCTTTAACTGCAGTAATACCATGTTCGCTATAAGCTGTTAAAAATACCACGCAAAAATCGCGGTTATAAATACCTTCAAGCATTTGAAAACCATTCATGCCAGGCATATTAATATCCAAAAAAACAACATGCGGCTTCAGCTCCTGTATCTTGGTTTTACCTTCCGGTCCGCTGGCGGCCTCACCAATTACTTCAATTTCGCTACAATAATTCTGAAGCATGCTGCGTGTATTGCTTCTACTGTCTTCTTCATCGTCTATAATAACTGCTGTGTATTTTTGCATAACATTAATTTTTTACTAATCTAAACATTAATATTAAATAAAATTTCTGACTTATTGAAACATAGTTTTTATTGAGTAAATGAACACATTTAAGCTAAGATCTCGTGGAGCTTATATTTTTTAAAGTACGCTTTTAGCAATGCGTGGGCATCTTTTAGAAGGGAACTATGCGTGTATTTTGCGTTTAATTGTTTAGAGGCTAAAATAGCCGAATTAATACCCTTTTCTGTATTGGTTTTACGAATAGATTTTTCGAGCACCTCAAGTGCAAGGCTTTTATCCTTTATCTTACCGGTATTATTAATAACATTACTTAAAGCGTAAAACGCTTTTTTATTGAGGTTGATATGATCGACCAGGTTTTTTTTAACCGGCAATTTATTATACGGGTTTTTGAGCTCGGCAGCTGTTATAAATTCTTTTTCCCAACTGTATTTTTCTTTTACATCTTTTAAAACGATCACCCCCTGAAAACTTTCGCCATAAATACTTATCCATCTTAATTTGCGGCGTAATTCGTGTACCTGCTCTTCCATATCATCAAACTCTTTTGGGGATTGATCAAAAAAATCGCAGCTTTCTTTTAGTTCAGACTTAATTTCTTCGTGCAGTTTTAAAATAAGATTTTTATCATTAAAATTTATTTTAAATCCAGCACCCATTTTTTTTAGATCTTCAAGATAAAAATCATGTTTCTTTAATTTTTCGTTCAGTTTATCAATAGCCTTTTCCAGTTTTTTAGAAATATATTCTAATTGCTGAATATGAATGGTCTTTAATTTTGAAAAATCGGCAAGTATCACAAGATAATGATCTAACTCGCCCAAATAATCTTCTAACTTTTTAATGGTGGCATGCCACTCTTTAATTTCTTTATCCTCAAATAATTTGTTAGAGACACGCAAAATAGATTCTGCCATAAATAAAGACATTCTTGCTTTATTCTTATAAAGGAACATGGCAGGATTAGAATTTGTTTTTGCTTTTTTAAATAATACTTCTATTTGTTTGCAATAGATCTGGAATGGAAAATGAGGCGTAATAGCCATAAAGGAAAGTTTAGTTTAAATTATTTGTTGTTATATAGTAAATATAAGTAAAACAAATTAATATCAAATATGTTTAGATAAAAACAAAAAAGCCCGGAACCATGACGATCCGGGCTTAAACTAACAAATCTCTTTATTAGTTCTCTTTTTGCTTTAAGATCACTTCATTAGCTACAATTTCGGTGATATAACGCTTCTGACCGTCTTTAGCAATGTAATTGCGGGTAGTAAGGCGGCCTTCTACGCTTACAAAGCTGCCTTTTTTAAGGTCTGCCTCTATTTGCTCAACCATTTTACCCCATGCTGTAACATAATGCCATTGGGTGTCTTCTGCCTTTTCGCCAGTACGGGTTTTATACTCTTCTTTTGTAGCAATCGAGAAACGCGCTACTTTATTACCATTATCAAAAATTTTAATTTCAGGGTTGTTACCTAAATTGCCTGTTAATTGTACTCTGTTTGTTGTGCTCATGATATTTATTTTTTATATATTATTGTTTAATTGATTTTATTTTTTTGTTTTTCGTCCTGCGGACAACTCCTCCAAAGGAGGACAAGAGATTGTGTTATGCTGCTTTTTGGTACGAAACAAATAATTCGTTTGCAACTATTTCTGTACTGGTTCTTTTCGATCCGTCTTTACCTGTGTAGGTGCGGTTAACCAATTTACCGTCTATTGTAACCTGTGTGCCTTTATATAAGATGCGCTCGGCTATGTTGGCCAGGCTGCCCCATGCAGTAATCGTGTGCCATTGTGTGTTGGTTACTTTCTCTCCTTTTTTGTTAGTGAAGGTTTCGTTGATCGCAACTGCGAAACGGGCCAGCTTGCTTCCGTTATCTAAAATTTTTACTTCCGGGTTTGCGCTTAAGCGGCCTACTAATTGTACGTGATTTTTAATGTTCATCATGTTTTCTTTTTTTAATCGTTATTTATTTTTTGTTTTTACGTTTTATCGTTTAAAGCTTAATTAAAATTGCGCTACTTCAAATCGACAGGACAAAGGTGCGGCGACCAAGAAACTTTATTCGGTTATTAAATAATTGTAGATGGATAAAAGCATTTGTAAACGTTTGTTGTCGAATAATTTTCATATAACTATTTGATATACAAATAATTATATTAAAATAAGTTTTTAGAGAAAGTTTCAGGTAAAAAGCCGTTTTTATTTGGCTTCCGGATATTTCAGGACATTTTTAACCACTAAGAACACCAAGTTTTTGCACAAAGGACTCAAAGAATAATACTTTTTTGCACTTGGTGTCATCATTATTTGGTAGTGTCTCAGTTTGAATTTTATTTTTTAGAAAGGGTGGATAAAATATGCGTTGAGAGAACAAAAAATCTTCTTCTTAATGTCAAAACATCAATTCGTTTAATGAACGAAGGGCAGATCTTTTTTCGGCTAAAGCCTTATAGAAAGAGCGGTTTTAAATGGGCTGCAAAGTACTATCAAGCACAAAAGTAACCAGCACATAAATTAAAGATAATAAATCGGTAAACCTTACACTAACAATTCTTATCTACTCTTTTCAAATCACCGATAAATATAGTTAGTTCTTGTGTGAACAAGTCTAGTGCTAATGCCGATTCTCTATTATAGCCCACTAGTTTTTTTGTTTCATCAGATGGGTTTTTTATCAAATCAAAAAGATTAGCTAGCCCTAAAATATTCGCAACAGGTTGACGCACTTTATGCGAAATCATAAACATCATTTCTTCCAAAGCACGTATATGTCCTTTTAAATGCTTATCCATTCTTAAAAGTTCTAAATTTGAATTTGTTAACTCCATTCTCTTTAGTTCTTTTTCATCATTTTGAAACATTAATTCTAAGTTTGCTACAAACAATTCCTTTGCCCGTTCTTCTTTTTCTTGAATTTGAAACTGTAGTTCTTTATTGGCAATGAGTAATTCTTGTCCTCGTATTTCCATAACATTATTTTGAAGTTTTAATTCCTTATAAGCTGCAACAAGTTCAGATGCCTGTAGTTCTATTTCCTCTTCCTGATGGGTAATTTCATTGTGTGCAATTTCCAATTCATTATCAAGTTTTTCAATTTCAATATTAGCTGCTTGTAATTTATCTTCACATTTATCGTCTACACTCCCAATACTTGTATCGCATTTCAGTTCTTCAGATTCTTCTGGTTTATTCATAAATTATAATATTTTTAGAGGTTCGGTAATATGTTAGGAAAAGACTGAACTCAAGGTAAGCAGAGGTGATAATTACCTAAAGATATAATTAATTTTTAACTAAGCAAGAAATTTAATTGAGATTTATATATTTTTGTGCCTCTACTAGTACATATACCTATCAATTAGTAGTAAATCATGGAGTATTTACCCACATTTGCAACAATAATGGCTCCCAGATATTTCAAGACATTTTTAACCACAAAAAACAGGAAGTTTTTGCACAAAACGCTCAAAGAAAATAACTAAAAATAATACCTTCTGAACTTCGTGCTTTCTTGGTGCGCTTAGTGGTTAAGTAATTATACTTTAAATCCAATTACACAAATATCGTCTACCTGCTCCAGGCCACCCTGCCACTCTGCTAAAGTCTTTTCGAGAACTGTTTTTATTTGAGGCAATGGTTGTTGCGCTACATCTAAAATAACTTTTTCCATATTCTTGTATTTGAATTTTTTGCCTCTTGGCCCGCCAAACTGGTCGGCATAACCGTCAGAAAAAGTCAATACAATATCGCCTTCATTTAAAACTATCTCGTTTAAAGTAAAAGGCTGAATGCTGCCGTAAGAAAAACCAACAGGAAATTTATCAGCTTTGTAACGAATGATCTCGCCTGCCCGCAACACCCATAAACCATTATTGGCGCAAGAGAATTGTAATTTCCGCGTTTTAAAATCATAACGCATCATTACCATATCCATTCCATCCTTTGATTGTTGCTTTTGGTTAGCCGCCGAAAAAATATCCAATATTCCTTCGCGTAACAAATGCATTACTTTATCGGTGTCCCTTATATTTTTTTCTTTAATGATCTCGTTAAGTTTTGATACGCCAATTAAACTCATAAAAGCTCCCGGTACACCATGCCCTGTGCAATCCGCATTCGCCATCAGTATTTCCTTTTCATCCTTATAAGCCCAGTAATAATCGCCACTCACAATATCCTTTGGTCTAAACAATATAAAATGATCTTTAAAACTCTCTGTAAATAATTTATCTGATGCCAACAACGCGCGTTGAATTTGTTCGGCGTAATGTATACTGTCTGTAATGTCTTTATTCTTTTCTTCAATTATAGAATTCTTTTTTACAACTTCTTTATTAACGATGGAAAGTTCTTTTGTGAGTTTTTTCATTTGCCTGTAACCCCAAAACATTAAAAAGAAAACAATTAAAGAAATAATTAATCCTACCACCAGCATGGTACGCTGCGTATTGCTTTTATTTAATTCGTCGCCCTGCATTTTAATTTTAAGATCAGCTATCAGTAATTCCTGCTGCTTTTTATCGCTTTGGTATTTTTCTTCGGCATTGGCAATATCACTTGCTTTAGATTCGTTTAAAAGACTATCCCTGTAATCCCTGCTCAATTTGTAGTTTTCGTAAGCTAGTTTATAATCCTGGCGCTGGTAATAAATATCGGCCAGCCCCTGGGCTCCATTGGCAATCCACTCTTTATATCCTGTTTTTTTTGCTATCCACAAACCGCGTTTATAATATTCAATGGCTTTATCGGTATTCTTTAGTTCAATATATACACTGCCAATATTAATTAAAGCGCCGGCTATGTAAACCGAATCGTTCATATCCATTACCACACCTAAACCTTTATTATAATACACCAGTGCGCTATCATATTTTTTTTCAGCGTTATAAGTTATACCTATATTATTATAAAGACCCGATAGACTGCGAGCATTATTATATTTTTTAGAAATAGCAATGCCTTTGTAAAAATAAAAGTAAGCCGAATCGTACTTCTTTAAATTGCTGAAACAACCAGCAATGCGCAAATATGAATTACTAGTCATTTTTTCGGCAACGGCTGCCCGTAATTTTAAAGCGGTGCGGTGATAAGAAATGGCTTTATCATAGCTTTTCATCTGCTCCTGTATAAAGCCCATGTAAGAATTGGCATTACCAAGTGCTTTTTTATCGTTTGCATCTATATTCCGTAAAGCTATCAGTAAATAACTTTGTGCTTTTTGGTAATCTTCCTTGTCTTTAAAATTAATGCCGATTAAAAGATTAGCTAAGCCAATTAAATTTTTACTACCGTTCTTTTCTGCGATCTGCAATGCTTCATCTGCTAATTGACGGCATTCTTCTAACCTGTATTCGCGTTGATAGAGATCAAAAAGAGAAGAGATTTGAGTGATCTTAAGAGAATCGTTCTTTTCAAAGCTAATGGCAAGGCGCAAACTATCAATCTTTGGATTTTGACCAAAAGAAAATTGAATGCTAAACAGCATCAGGCAAAAAAATAAAATGCTATTACTTTTAAGGGTGTTCAATTCCGGATAAATTCAGTTTGCATAAACTTAATTATAAATTTAACTTATCCAAAAAATAATTTTGGTATTTTTTAAGATCGGCGGTTTTATAACCCTTAAATTTCTTTATTTAAGTATATTCGTATTACAAATTACAAGTTTTATGGAGCCGTTAAAGGAAATGTTCAACAAAAAATTTTACAGTCAATTTGCTTTGGAATTTAGCAAAGCAGATAAAAATTTTAAAACCGAACAATTTATAAAAGATGTTACCAAAAATTTTGAGCCGCTTTCACTCAACGAACGTATGCGCAAAACCTCGCACATATTAAAAGAACATTTACCCCAGGATTATAAAAAAGCTATTGATGTAATGTTTAAAGTTATTCCAAACACACAAAGGGGTTATACCAATTTGGTATTTCCTGATTTTGTTGGCTTGTACGGACATGATGCTATTGACACTTCTTTAGAAGCTCTTAAACATTTTACAACATTTGGGTCGTCTGAATTTGCCATCCGCGAATTTTTGAAACGCGATTTTACAAAGACAATTAAAGTAATGCATACCTGGGCAAAAGATAAGAACGCACACGTTCGTCGTTTGGCTTCTGAAGGTAGTCGCCCCCGCCTGCCCTGGTCGTTTAAGCTGGATGATGTAATTAAGAATCCAAAAAGCACACAAGGCATTTTAGAGGCGTTAAAAGCCGATGAAGAATTGTATGTGCGAAAATCAGTTGCCAATCATTTAAATGATCATTCAAAAGACAATACAGATTTTATGTTACAGCTTTTAAAAAGCTGGGATAAAAGCAACGCGCACACGGCGTGGATAGTAAAACATGCCAGCCGCAGCCTGATAAAAAAAGGTAATGCCAACTCTTTAGCGCTTTTTGATTTTGAAAAGAACCCAAAGATCAGAATTGAAAATTTTAAAATTCATAAGTCTAAAATAAAATTGGGCAACAATTTAGAATTTGAATTTGATCTTATCTCCGAAAAAAACACAAAACAAAAGCTTGTTGTAGATTACATTATTCATTACCGCAAAAAAGGAAAAGAACTTTCAGCAAAAGTTTTTAAGTTGAAAGAATTGGAATTAAAACCAAAAGAAAAAATAAGCATCTGCAAAAAACAAATGATGAAGGATTTTACCACACGTAAACATTTTGCAGGAGAGCATTTGCTAGAGATACAAGTGAATGGAAAGGTTTATGGAAAACAGAAGTTTAATTTAAGCATATAAACGAAATCTGTCAGTTCGAGTGATTTTTGCCTGCCTCTTGCAAAAATTGTATCGAGAACGACTTTTAAAAAACTATGTATAAAGTAATTTATTTGTATATTTTAATTTGTAGCGATAACTCTTTCTATGTTGGCGTAACTAATGATTTAGACAAAAGAATAATCCAACATAATACCGGCACAAATAAAACCGCCTATACTTATACAAGGCGCCCGGTAAAATTGGCTTATCATACAATCTTTAACGATTTTGATCTGGCTTTTGAATGGGAAACAAGAATTAAAAAATGGAGCAGGGCTAAAAAACAAGCTCTTATTGATGGAGATTTTGACCTATTAAAATTATTATCAAAGAAAAAATTTAGAAAATAATTTATGCGTCTCGATACGAAAATTTGAAGAGACAGGATTTTCTACTCGACGTGACATTAAATATTACTTGTCTGTTCGAGTAATTTTTGCTTGCCTCTTGCAATCCCGATAGCTATCGGGAGTATCGAGAACGACTTTCCAACGATTGTGAGGGCGCTTTGCTTTCTTGCATTTTTAATTCCATTTCTTATCTTTATATATCAATAACTCATTTCGTGAAAAACTTAATTATCACCGCCGATGATTATGGCGTTTTTCCATCCATTAACCAGGGTGTTAAAGATGCCATACGCAACAACAAAGTAAACTCTGTTGCCTGTATAAGCAACTATAAGGACTCCGTTAAAAATGTAAAAGAACTTATAAACGAGTTTGGAGACAAGGTAGATATAGGCTGCCATTTAACCATCTCTTCCGGCGAAGCATTAACTGTACAAAACCACGAAGCATTTTGTTACGATAAAATTTTCAGGCCATTTGGTAATTTAGATATTGATGCAATTGAAGAACTGCCCGAACTTTTAGAAAAAGAACTGCGCGCGCAAATAGATGTTTTTAAAGATGCGCAAATACCTGTAACTAATTTAAGCTGCCATCATACTACATTAACAACCACAGCAGGTTTGCTTAAGGTTTATTTAAAAGTAGCGGCGGCGTATAAATTACCAATACGCTCGGTAAATATTTCTCCGGCTGCTAAAGATAATACCTACCGTACTATTTTAAGTTTGTTGCTCAGGCAACATGTGCCCTCAAAAAAATTGCAGGAAATGAAACGTTTTGGCAAAGAAATAAATGATTACTTAAACCAATACGAAACTAAAATTTTAACGCCGCATGTTTTAGAAAGTAGTCATTACGGCCCTATACCGCAGGCAGGTTTTTTAGATGCTATGGCAAAAATTGAAGTAAGAAAAAAACACAAGCACTTAAATAAATTCTTTAAAGATTTTAGTAAGAACGAAAGTACAAGTGCCGAATTAATGGTTCATCTTATCTCCGAAGACCTCAACTTATTGGAAGAAGACGATGGCATAGATTATCCCGGCATTGACCAGAATTATTTTGACAGCCGTATGCTCGAGTACCGCTCGCTAAATGCTTTTGACTTTAGCGCTTACCCCGAAGTGAAAATGGGCTTTTGGAGAGAGTTGACGTAATTTTTATCTACCTTGCGGAACTAAAGAAAATGAAAAATTTAATTCTATTAGTATTTATAATAACAATAAGTGTAACTTCTTGTAAGAAATCAAAAACCTGTACCTGTAAAAGTGCTTCTGGTTCAGTTGTTTCATCAGAAACAAAAAAATCTTATAGCAAAATTACGATGGAGGAATTTGAAGAGAATTGCAAAAAGAAAAAAACAGATACTTATGGTAGTAATGGTTTTCTTATTGCTTCTATTCCTTGCAAAATAGAATAAGTCTAACCTGTTAGCGCGGATTTGCAACCTGTTAGCGCGGATTTGCAATCATTAGTGTTCGAAACATCTTCTAACATGTTCCTTTTCAAAAGTTTCGCATTTTGCTGAAGTCATAAAACTACAAAGTCTGAGTTTTGTATAATGACTGCAAATGAGATTTTAAAGTTAATTCCTGATTCAAAACTCAAATTTCTTGCTGCTGAAACAAATGTTGATCATCAAGTTAAAAAACTTACTGGCGCTACAATGTTTCGCTTGATCCTTTTTTCGATGCTCAATAGTAACAAGGCTAGCTTGAGAATCATGGAGGGTTTCTATCATTCGGCTACTTTCAGGGCCTTGATTGGTAAAGAAACTAGTACAACGAAATATAATTCTATTAGGGATCGGATCACCACTATAAAAGCGGAGTATTTTCAAGAAATATTTTATTCGGTATATGACAAATTCTCTTCTAAATTAAATGAAAGCGAGTCGCTAATTCGGTTTGATAGTACTATGGTCGCTATATCGGCAAACCTGGTTGATTGGGGTATGAAAGTAGGAAGTAAAACAAATAAAAAACAACTTAAATATACTATTGGAATGAAAGGATCTCTTCCGTGCCATGTTGATATTTTCAAAGATCAAAAGGAACTAAGTGAAGATAAAACAATTCCGGAAGCTATTATGAGTTGTATAGAATCCAAAGAAGGAGTTGTTGTATTCGACAGAGGGGTTAGTTCTAGAAAATCCTTTGAAAAATTTACAAACAGTAATATTCGTTTTGTGACAAGGGTTAATACAAATATTGTTTACAAAGAAATCAAAAAGAGAAAAGTAAAACAAGTTAAAGCCAATGAGTTATTGATAAATGAAGATGTTTCTGTTTACTTAAAGGATAGGAATAGCAACTGGATAGACAGTTCATTTCGACTTATCAAGGCTAAAATGACAGATAAAAAAGATATTTATTTTCTGACTAATATTGAAGATCTTTCAGCCGAAGAGATTGCTGCGATTTATAAAAAAAGATGGGATATCGAAGTGCTTTTTAAATTTCTCAAGCAGGAACTTAATTTAAGTCACTTAGTTTCACGAACTGAAAATGGAATTAAGGTTATGATTTATATGACCCTTATTCTGGCAATTCTTATTATTACATACAAAAAGACCAATAAACTTTCTGGATATAAAATACCCAAACTCAAATTTGCCAATGATCTGGAGTCAGCTATAATAAAAGAAATTGTGATCCTTTGCGGTGGACAGCCATCCAAAATGAGTCATTTATTTAGTGATGCATAAGGTTTCGAACACTAATGATT
>JAUXSA010000087.1 GCA_030681615.1 Bacteroidota bacterium | reverse complement strand
TAATGCTATCGCGCATAAGTATGAATACTTCATAATTCAACAGGGCATTCTTAGAGTCATTTAATGCGGTATATATTTTGTATAAGAGCAGGGCCGAGCCCTTGGCGGTTTCGGCATAACCAATTTTTTTATTCTCTTCGGCACTACGCGATACAAATTCTAATGCTTTCTTAAATTCTCCTTTAAGATAATAGATATTGCCAATAGCATTTAATCCGGTTAAAATAGATTCTTTATCGTCTACATCCTGCGCATTTTTGAGGCTTTCGGAATATAAGTTAAGGGCTTTTTCATAATTACCACTGTTTTCATACAATTCGGCGATGTTGCTTAATGTTATTGATATACCGTTCTTGTTCTTTAACAGCGTATGTATGTTAAGGCTCTTTTGAAAATAAAGCAGCGCCTTGTTATTATCTTTTTTTAAAAGATAAATATGACCGATATTATTTAAGGCAGTAGCAGTTCCTAATTTATCATGGATCGCAATTTTAAGTTTTAAACTTTGATTGTAATAATCCAGCGCTTTCTCAATATCGTTTTGATGCTCATAAATGCTTGCAATGTTATTATATGCTTGTGCTATTCCTCTTTTATTACCTATCTCCTCATACATTTTCAGGCTTTTGCTATAATAATCTAATGCTTGCGCAATATTACCCTGACTGTCATATATAAAACCAATATTATTTAGAGAAACTGCTATACCTTCCTTATTACCTATCTGCGACATAATAGCTAAACTGCGGTTATAGTAATCTATGGCTTCGGGTATGTTACCTTTGGTGTCGCTTAGGTAACCTGCGTTATTTAACGCTGCCGATAGATATTTTAAAAAAACTTTTTTGGTAAGGGAATCTTTCGGGCTAAGGTCTTTTAAATTTTGTTCAGCAAGGTCTTTCATTTGCAAATTGTATTTTACCCAAATACTTTCTTCGACATAAGACTCCACAATAGTGTTTAAAAGAAAACAACGGGTGGTATCATGTCCGGCAGTTTTTATTGCTTGTAGCACGGAGTCGATTGTTTTATTTTGCCCCAACAAATGGCTACAGTTTATGCAGATGAGGAGTAAAAAATATTTTAATATTCTATGCAATATCTTTTAATGTTTTAAATTACGTTCTAAATATTTTTCGGTTGGTAATAAACTTGTTTGTATGCGTTTGGCGTAACGAATACTGTCCATTACCTCTTTCTGTTTTTCTTCTACCAATTTTTTTTGGTTTTCAACAATTGTTTTTTGATCTTCAATAATATTTTTTTGTTTTTTTGTAATACGGAAACGGTTAAACATAAAAACACCAAATACCAGTGTTAACCCTAAGCCGCCATACAAAAAGTAACGTTGGTTCTCTTCTTGCTTTAATTGTAAAGTTGTAATTTTTTTTTCTTCGGCTACTTTAACGCTATCAGCGGCGGCTTTTTTCTCGTACTCGTATTTTAGTTGCGATTTGATGGATGCTTTGCGGGTTTCCTGGTTATTGATACTGTCGCGCATGCGAAGGTAAAGCTCATACATCTCCAAAGCTTTAGCATTGTTATTTTCGTTTTTATAGAGGGTGTATAATAGATTTGAGGCGTATTTTATGCTTTCGGGAAGACCAAGCTCTGTAGATAGTGCAAGACTTTTTAATGCATTTTCTTTGCTTGAATGGCCATCCCCTTTTTTGTTATACATTATACCTATATTATTGTAAGCAAGTGCCATCCCCTTTTTATCATCTATTTCAATACTTGTATTTAATGCGCTGGTATAGTAAATAAGTGCCTGGTCGATCTGTTTTTCATCTGCATAAACGGTGGCAATATTATTATAAGCAAGCGCTTTTCCTTTTTTATCACCAGTTTCCTCTCTTAATTTTAAACATTTATTAAAATATTTTAGCGCATTTGCATATTCTTTTTTGCTGCTAAGTATTAAACCAATATTATTTAATGAGTTAGCGATGCCGTTCTTATCTTTTAATTTTTGTTGAATTGCGAAAGCTTTATTATAATATTCAATTGCCTTTGTTATGTCGTTTTGGTTTTGATAAATAAATGCAATATTATTAAGCGCAAGAGCGATGCCTTTTTTATTGTTAGTGCTTTCATAGATCTTTAATGCTTTATGGTAATTTTCAAGAGCTTTTAGAATATTGCCATGGTTATTGTATACAGCTCCAATATTTATAAGTGAACCAGCCAAACCTTCAAGGTCGTTTAATTGCTGTCTTATTTTCAGACTTTTTTCAAAATAGGCAATAGCCTGGGGGATGTTGTTTTGCTGGTTATAGATAAGGCCAATGTTATTTAAAGTGGCGGCAATTCCAAGACTGTCTTTTATTTTTTCCTGGATACCCAGCGCTTTTAAATAATAGTTGATTGCTTTTTCGGGATCGTTCTTTTCGGAATAAAAAAAGCCTATGTTATTATAAGCACTCGAAACGTAATGAGCGTAAAACCGATTGGCCGTTTTATTTGAATTACCAAGATGTTTTTCTGATAATGTAATTATTTCTTCGCAGTACTTTTTTATGTCGTCAATTTCGCAAAGCTCGCTTAACTCAGATAAGATCTTGATTCTTGATGTATCATTAGTTGTATTTTTAAGGTCATTGACCAATACGTTAACCGTTTTTTCCTGCGCATTTAATACGTAAGAACTTAGTATAAATAAATATATAAATATTGATCTATTCACCTTGTTATTTCTTTAAATATCCTCTCAAGATATTTTTCTGTTGGTAACAAACTTTGTTGTATGCGTTTAGCGTAATGAATACTATCCATTATCTCTTTTTGTTTTTCTTCCACAATATGTTTTTGTTGTTCTACCACATTTTTTTGATCTTCAATAATATGCTTTTGTTTTTTTATGATGCGAAAGCGGTTAAACATAAAACCACCAAATACCAGGGTTAATCCCAGGCCTCCGTATAAAAAGTAACGTTGGTTCTCTTCTTGTTTAAATTGTAGGGCTGTGAGTTTTTTTTCTTCCGCAACTTTAACACTATCAGCAGCCGCTTTTTTTTCGTATTCGTATTTTAATTGAGAGCGGATGGAGGCCTTCCTGTTTTCGTTGTTTATAATACTATCATTCATTAAAATGTACAGTTCATAAGTTTCTAAAGCGTTTTTATGATCACCTTTGGCTTTGTAAACCTCGTTTAACTGGTAAGCCACAAACTTTATGTTTTCAGGATAGCCAAGCTCTTTAGAGATTTTCATAGATATTAAACAACACTCTAAGGCCTTGTTGTAATTTTTTCGTTTTAGATATATCTCTGCAATATTATTATTGGTGAAAGAGATTCCTGGTTTATCACCTATCTCTTGCTGGATCTTTAGGCTTTTGTTATAATAGTTTAATGCTTCTTCCTCTTTATTTTGAGCGAAATACATATGGCCAATGTTGCTCAACGATTCGGCAATACCCCGTTTATCATTCATGCTTTCTCGTAACTTTAAGCTTTTTTCAAAACTTTCAAGGGCTTTATTTACATCGTTACTTTCATAATATAAATTGCCAAGGTTATTCAGTGCATATGCCATTCCTAAAACATCATTGGTAAGTTTATTAATTAGCAGGCCTTTATTATAACATTCAAGCGCCTTGGATATTTCTTTTTGTTGATAATAAATGCCACCAATATTATTTAACAGCCTGGCAATTGAGTAGTAATCATTAATAGTTTCTGATATTTTTAAGCTTTGGGTAAAATATTCCAAGGCTTTTGTAATGTTGCCTTGCTTGTAATAAATACCACCAATATTATTTAACGAATTGCCAATGCCCGATCGGTTTCCGATCTGTTGTTGTATTTTTAAACTTTTGTTGTTGTATTCAAGCCCTTTGGCTACATCGCCGGTCTCATCAGCAAAAAATGCTGTATTGTTATAGGCGGCTGCCAGGTGTTTTAAATACACTTTATATAAAGGATCGTTTGGCGGTGTACTTTCTAAATTTGTACTGGCGAGTTTTTCCAGTTCATTGTTATATAGAATCCAAACGTTACCATCGTTTTCGGCCTCTATCATGGCGTTTAAGATATTACATCTTATAGTATCGTGTTTTGCATTTTTTAAGGCTGTTTTAAGGGAGTCATAGGCTTCATTTTGCCCAAAATAAAGCGCCGGAAAGCAAAAAACCAATATTTTCAGATATTTTAGCACAGCTAAAAGTATCAATTAATTTTAGATGAAAAAGGCTTTGAAATTGACATATTTTTGAGTAATTTTAAGCTATCAAAAATCAAATTTTCGCCCAAGCGGGTAAATAAAGCGATTTTGGGGTATAAATAATCCCTATTTTTTTGAAAAAAGTTTGTTCTATCAAAAAAACTTCATACATTTGCACCCCTTATTTAAGGAAAAGACTAAAAAAATCATAAAGTGGACGCATTAAGTTATAAAACAAAATTTGCCAATAAAACCTCTGCAGAGAAGGAATGGTTATTGGTTGACGCTGAAAATGAAGTAGTTGGAAGATTAGCTTCAAAAGTAGCCATGTTATTACGTGGAAAACACAAAGCAAGCTATACCCCGCACGCAGATGCAGGAAGTAATGTAATTATCATTAATGCTGAGAAAGTTCGCTTTACCGGCAAAAAATTAACAGATAAGGAATACGTTCGTTACACTGGTTTTCAAGGTGGACAACGTTTTACTACGCCAAAAGAATTAATGGCTAAAAAACCTGAAGAGATCCTTGCACACGCCATTCACGGTATGTTGCCAAAAGGTCCGTTAGGTCGTCAATTGAACACTAATATCCGTATTTTTGCGGGTACTAACCATGGTCACGACGCACAACAACCTAAAAAAATCGATCTAAGTAAAATTAAGTAATTATAAAGTAAATGGAAGTAATCAACACATCTGGTCGCAGAAAAACTTCAGTAGCTCGCGCTTACGTAACAAAAGGAAGCGGTAACATCGAAGTAAACGGAAGAGAATATAAAGAATATTTTAAAACTCCAACATTACACTATTATGTAACTCAATCTTTAAAAGTGTCAAACGCTTTAACTGATTATGATGTAAAAGTAAATGTTGCCGGTGGTGGTATTACAGGACAAGCACAAGCAATTCGTTTAGCTATTGCAAAAGCATTAGTTGAAATGAATGCAGAACTTAAAAAAGACTTACGCGCTGCAGGTTTAATTACCCGCGACCCGCGTATGGTTGAGCGTAAGAAATTCGGTCAGAAAAAAGCCCGTGCACGCTTCCAATTCAGCAAACGTTAATATTTAGATTTAAAAAAGAAGAGAATATACAAATGTCAGCAAGAACATCATTTAACGAATTACTTGAAACAGGTGCACACTTTGGCCACCTTAAAAGCAAATGGAATCCAGCAATGGCTCCTTATATCTATGCCGAAAAAAATGGCATTCATATTATTGACTTAAACAAAACCATTGTAAAAATTGATGAAGCTGCAGAAGCTTTAAAACAAATTGTACGTTCAGGACGTAAAGTATTGTTTGTTGCTACAAAAAAGCAAGCAAAGGATATTGTTGCAGAAAAGATCAAAGCAATTAATATGCCGTATGTTACTGAGCGTTGGCCAGGTGGTATGTTAACCAACTTTGCTACTATCCGTAAGTCAGTTCGTCGTATGACTCAGATCGACAAAATGACCTCTGATGGTACTTTTGGAAATATCTCAAAACGTGAGCGTTTACAATTCTCTCGTGAGCGTGCAAAATTAGAAACTAACTTTGGTTCTATTGCAGATCTTTCCCGTTTACCGGCAGCATTATTTATTGTTGATATCACTAAAGAACATATCGCTGTAGCAGAAGCTAAGCGTTTAAATATTCCAACATTTGCAATTGTAGATACTAACTCAAATCCAAATTTAGTGGATTACGTTATTCCTGCAAATGACGATGCTTCTACTTCAATTGCTTACATTATTGACTTAATGGCAACTGCAATTAAAGAAGGTTTATCTGATCGTAAGATGGATAAAGAAGCTGGTAACACTGAAGAATCAGATACTAAAGAATTAAGCCAACACGAAGCTGAAGAGTTAGCGGATGGCGCTATCATCAAAGGTGCTGTTAAAGGTACTGATGAAGAAGAAAAAGGTGGAGCTAAAAAACCACGTCGTAGAGTAACGACTGCAAAAAAATAATTAGAACTACACTATTTAAAAGCGGTCATTCTGTAATCAGGCTGACCGTTTTTTTTGGAAAAAATATAAATAAACAATTAAAAAGTAAACAAAATGGCTATTACAGCAGCAGAAGTTAATAAGTTACGTCAGCAAACAGGTGCTGGTATGATGGATTGTAAAAAAGCATTAGAAGAAAGCAATGGCGATTTTGAAGCCGCTGTGGATTTTCTTCGTAAAAAAGGTGCAAAGGTTGCGGCTAACCGTGCCGACCGTGATGCAAAAGAAGGTGTAGTTCTTGCAAAAACAACTTCAGATAATAAAACAGCAGTAGTTGTTAGTGTTAATTGCGAAACAGATTTCGTTGCAAAAAATGCAGAGTTTATTGAATTTGCAGAGAACGTTGCGAAAATTGCTTTAGATAAAAAACCAGCAGATATTGATGCATTAAAAGCATTACCATACAATGGCGACGTTACTGTTGCTGATAAATTTATGGAGCAAATTGGTAAGATCGGCGAGAAAATTGATATTGGTTATTACAGTATCGTTAACGCTGAACAAGTTGTTGGTTATATTCACCCAGGTAACCGTTTGGCGGTTGCCGTTGGATTTAACAAAGGTGTTTCTGCCGAAGTTGCAAAAAACATTGCTATGCAGGCAGCCGCAATGGCTCCTGTAGCTATTGATAAAGACGATGTGGATAAAACTACTATCGAACGCGAACTAGAGATAGCCCGCGAAACCACACGTGCTGAAGGTAAACCTGAAGACATGGTTGAGAAGATCGCTCAAGGTAAATTAAATAAGTTCTATAAAGATTCTACTTTATTAAATCAAGAGTACTTTATCGACAACAAAATGACCGTTCGTCAATTTTTACAAAGTGTAGAAAAAGACCTAACGGTTTCAGCACTAAAACGCTATTCATTATCTTAATAATTTTAAATCCCGGCTTTTTAGTCGGGATTTTTTTTAACCAATAAAATAAAAGCTCTCAAAAAATGAAATACAAACGCATTCTCTTAAAACTTAGTGGCGAAGCACTGATGGGTAATAAAGGTTTTGGTATAGACCAGGAACGCCTTGGCGAATACGCACGCGAAATCAAATCGCTTTACGATGGTGGTTGCCAGGTGGCAATTGTTATTGGGGGTGGAAATATTTTCCGTGGTATACAAGCCGAAAAAGGCGGTATGGACCGTGTGCATGGTGATTATATGGGGATGCTTGCAACCGTTATTAATAGTATGGCAATACAAAGCGCGTTAGAAGTATTAGGTGTGCAAACACGTTTACAAAGCGCTATTAAAATGGAACAGATCTGCGAACCATTTATCCGCCGTAAAGCAGTTAGACATTTAGAGAAAGGCCGTGTTGTTATTTTTGGAGCTGGCACTGGTAACCCTTATTTTACAACCGATACAGCTGCAGCACTTCGCGCTATAGAAATTGAAGCGAATGTCATTTTAAAAGGAACACGTGTAGATGGTATTTACACTGCAGATCCTGAAAAAGATAAAACAGCAACTAAATACGATACCATTACTTTTGACGAAGTATATAACAAAGGTCTTGAAGTAATGGATATGACCGCCTTTACTTTATGCAAAGAAAATAATCTTCCGATCATTGTTTTTGATATGAACAAAAAGAATAATCTTAAGAATTTAGTGGATGGTCAAAAGGTTGGTACTCTCGTAGAGATGTAGTTTCGATATTACGGGGGCAACGCCCGAAGCAATCTTATATATTTTTTCTTTTTTACTTTTCTTCATTCGAAATTCCTTTATGTTTTTTTCGTCACTTTTGGCGTAGGATTTTGCGATTTAGCAAAATGAGGTTCACAAACACATTTGGCCAGCTTTGTGCGGCAGCACAATTTTTCTTCTTTACTTTTCCTTAGTCGAAAAGTAAACAAAAGACAAGGCAAAACGATCTTTCCACCCACTCTTGATTTTTCTTGAAAGGCTAATAAAGTAAAAAATTCTGTTCCCCGTTTTTATTGGAGAGAACAGAATTTTAAACGACAAGCGCCTTTATTGCCTTTCTACAAAAAAATCAATTCACCCCCTCGCACGCAAAGCGTTTTGCCCGCCCCACGCACAGATAACCCAAACATCTAACCGCAAACCCTTCCGCGTAAGCACACAATGTGAGGCGGCCTCATAAGATTTTGCATAAAAAATCTTGCCATTCAAAAGCGTTGGCCTGTGTGAAGATGATTTTGGCTGTTCGCGAAGCGCTTAAATCATCGGCTTGAACGGCATTGATTTTTAGCAAAATATTATGAAAGCCTTGATTTTTTGGTTACTTTTTCATCAAGGAAAAAGTGATGGCAAGAATTTGTTTTAAAAAGGTAAGCGAGTAACAATCCTTAACAAAATTCCGGACAAATAATCTTTAACTTTATATTATGAAATGGAATGAATTAAACGACATGTCGCAGTTGGGAATAATTGACCGTGAATCTACAGCACAAAAAGTAATGATCTTTAAACACAGTACACGTTGTAGCATTAGCGATGCTGCATACGGAAGAATGGAGAGAAAATGGAATTCGGAAAATGATAAACAAATAAAGCCTTATTATTTAGATCTGTTAGCGCATCGTGATATTTCAAATGCTATCGCAGAACGTTATGGCGTGATGCACGAATCACCACAAGTATTAATTATCTCAAATGGTAAATGCATCTTCTCTCAAACACATATGGGAATTAATATAGAAGATGTAATGCAAGCAACAGTCTGATAAGATTGCGAGGCAATCTAGTAAATGTTTCTTATATAATTTTTTGTCACTTTTGGCGCAGGGTAAATATGCAGTGCATATTTAGGCCAGCCTGTGCGAAGCCAACACACTTGCTGGCTCAATGCTTTGCATTGCCCTCAACTAACCGCCCAGCTTAGCTCGCATCTATCTCTGCAAAAGATCAAGATCGAAAACCCAAACACCTGACCGCAAAGCTAAATTCGTAAATCTGTACGCGTAAGCACACGATGTGAGGTGGCCTCATAAGATTTTGCGTAAAAAATCTTTGCCATTCAAAAGCGTTGGCCTGTGCGAAGATGATTTTGGCTGTTCGCGAAGCGCTTAAATCATCGGCTTGAATGGTAATGATTTTTAGCAAAATATTATGAAAGCCTTGATTTTTTGTTTCTTTTTGATCAAGCAAAAAGAAAGGCAAAGAGTTATTTCTCAAGCACCCTTTTATACATAAACTCTACAAACTCTTTTTGAGTGGGGAGGGGAGAGCTGCAATACGAAGAAGTACAAAGCACCATAAAATTTTCATCAAAGGCATCGAAGAGATCTTTTTTATCTTCTATCACATTTTCTTTATTGTAAATAACTGAGTTAAAATAAAAACGTGGAAAGGCAACCGTTTCTTTTAAATAATCGGCTGTTAAGTCGTTGTTTTTTTTGAGCATGAGTGCGGCACTTATGGGTTCGTAGCTCAGTTCTTCGGCAGCGCTAAGTATACCGGGTTCGGTAGAAAGTGTGGCGACTAATTTTTCGCTGGTTAAAAAGTTTAGAATTTCTTCTGCTGTTTTTTTGTAAGAAGGTTCATGAAAATAATGCGAGCAATAATTTAATAAACGACAAGCCTCAATATTTTCTGTAACGTTGTAAGTTGATTTGATAGCACTTTTGCCAATGTAAGTATAAAAATAGCCTTTGCCTGAATTAAAGGTTGATGCAATTTCTTTTACCAATTGTTCTGCTTCTGTTTTGTAAGCTTGTTTTTGCGTAGCACGATAAACCAGCATTAATGTTTTTAGCATGGCCAAATTATCTTTTAACGATGTTGTTGCTGCATAGTTTGCACCGTGCATGTAGGCATTATTTACTTTACGTTTTGTTTTTAAAAAATAAATGGTTGTTAATGCTTTATCTAAATAGGTTTGTTTGCCACTCGTGGCCCATAAAATAGTGAGGGCTTCGGCATAAGCGGCATTATCGCTGGTGTAAACGCTACTGTCAATGGCAGGAATTCCTTTTTTTATTCTGTCGGCATCATTCAACTCAAAATAATCTTTCGATTTTTCTCCGGGTATTAAGTCGGCGTCTTGCGCATTATAATAACCACCGCTGGGCGAGGTTAAAAAACGGTTCACATAAGCAACAATGCCTTCTGCTTTTTTTAGAGCTTCGGCATCGTTAAACATTTTGTAATACCAGCAATACATTTTTATGTAACGCGCCTGTATAAATAATAATTTTTCGTAATGCACATGGTCCCAATCGTTATTGGTGGAGTATTGAAACACACCGCCCCAGGCCTTATCATAAATGCCGGTAGAGTTAACAACAGAATTAGTTAACCACCTCTTTAAAGTGGTATCTGTTTTGTAATGCGTAAAAGCATATTCGTAAGTATCAAACTCAATGTATTTTTGCCCAAATACAAAACCACCGCCGCTAAGATCTAACGAACTATTGAACATTTTTTTTAATTCACCCAAAGATGTTTTTTTAGAACTCTCGGTTGTTAGTTTTGGATCTGCATTTACCGAAGCGCTTGCTAAAGGTTTTGGATCTTTTTTTAGTTTCACTAACGTTTCTAAAAATTCTTCGGCATTAATGTAACCGGGTTCTTTTAAAAGCTCGTTGCCATCGCCATCAAAAATAATGGTGGCTGGCCAGCCGTAATCGGAATATAAACTGGTAAGATCCTGGCGCTCGTCGTGATCTTCCATGCAGGCAATGTAATTTTTGGCGAGGTAAGCAATAACCTTTGGGTCTGTATAGGTCTTTTCTTCCATTACGTGGCACCAGTGACACCAATTAGCGCGTAAATGAAGTAACACCAGCTTGTTCTCTTTTTTTGCCTTAGCAAAGATCTCTACATCAAAACGCGACCATTTAGGTGCGTTAATGCTTTGGGCCTTTGCAAACAACAATACAAAAGCAAAAAGGTAAATAGTTTTAAGTGCTTTTTTCATAGAAGTAAATTTAATCAATATACGTTTAAAAAGGGGAAAAGGTTTTCCTCCTCCGCCCTGCGGGCACCTCCTCAGCGAGGAGGACACTATGTGTGCTTACGCGAAGCAAATCCAGTATCCTCCTCATTGAGGAGGTGGCGCGAAGCGACGGAGGAGGAAGTGCACGATACCCCAATAAATAGGTAATATTACCTATTTGGCGCTTTGGGAATTTCTTTTATATTTGGTAAACGAAAGCAAACACTTACAAACGTTTAAAAATATTTGTAAACGGATAAAATGGCGCTTAGCGAGTAGTTAGCGGTAATTTTACAGAGAGACTATGGAAAAGCTTGATATATTAAAAAATTTGACATTTGGTGCGAGAGTCGCTGAAGAAGAAAAAGAAAACTTGAAGCACTATTTCGTAAAAACTGATCAATGGAAAAAGATATTTTCTGGAGAAATCGACATTATTTACGGCCCAAAAGGTTCTGGTAAAAGTGCTATCTACTCGTTTCTATCAAGTTCGGAGAATGAATTGTTTGAAAGGAATATATTAATGACCCCAGCCGAAAATCCAAGGGGAACTCCAGCCTTCAAGGATTTAAATATTGATCCACCAGCTAGTGAAGAGGAGTTTGTAAAGCTCTGGAAAATATATATTTTATTAATAACAGGCGTTCAAATAAAAGAATTCAAATTGAAAGATGAATCTTCTATTCAACTAATAAAAAAACTTGAAGAGTGTAAGCTGATACCGCGCCGAAGTTCTTTAAGTGCGTATCTAAAAAATTCATTTGATTATGTTAAAGGTTTAACAAGACCCGAATCAATACAGCCAGGTATTGAAGTCGGAGAAAGCGGAATGCCAACCAATTTTAATTTTAAAATAACATTTCGAGAACCTACAGATAATGAGATAGACAATGGATTTATTTCAATTGATGAGCTATTCGAAGTAGTTAATTCCGCCATGACAAAGAATAATTTAACCCTTTGGATTGCACTTGATCGTTTAGACGTAGCTTTTTCAGAAAATTCTGAGCTTGAAAAAAATGCTTTAAGAGCATTATTTAAAGTTTATCTTGACCTAATTCCTAATGAAAGAATTCGTTTAAAAATATTTTTACGGGACGATATATGGCAAAGAATAACTGATGGCGGTTTTCGCGAAGCTAGTCATATCACAAAACACACAACTATTAAATGGAATAGGGAATCTATACTCAACCTTATCATACGAAGATTATTAAATAATAATGACATTGTTAGTTTCTATAAAACAGACGTTCAGGGGACGCTCAGTGACATAGATAGACAAACCCAACTTTTCTACAGAATATTTCCTTACAAAATTGGAAATAATGAAAAATCAAAATCGATTGATTGGATTATAAGTAGGACAAGAGATGGTAAGGGCACAGACTCCCCTCGAGAAATTATTCATCTTCTAAATCAAGCTACTGATATTCAAATTAAATCAATGGAAATAGGGAAATCTAATTTGGAAAACAAAGAACTGTTGGATGATATTTCCATAAAAAAATCACTTAATGAAGTTTCAAAAGTTAGAATTGAAACTGCGATCTTTGCCGAGTATCCGCTTTTAAAAGAATTCATACTTAAATTAATGAATGAAAAATCACAACTTGCAATGACAGATTTACAAGGTGCTTGGAGCAGAAATAGAAAAAACGCCATGAAAATTGCGCTTGAATTAGTTCAAATTGGATTTTTTGAAAGACACGGGCCAAAAGATGAACCTTATTTTATTGTTCCGTATTTATACAGACCCTATTTGAATATGACATAAAAACTACCGCTAACAGCAGCTACTTGTAATTTTTTGCGCGTTAGCGCTCAAATGCGTAACTTGGACTTAGTAAAAAAAAGGCGCAAGGCAGCAATACGTTAGCTGCAATTGTAAAAACACAACGCCAAACGACATAAAAAGACATTATGCAAATTGACATAAAAGGAAAAATTAACGAAAAAAAACTTGCTTTTAGCACCCCGTTCGCGCGGATTTGCAATCATTAGTGTTCGAAACATCTTCTAACATGTTCCTTTTCAAAAGTTTCGCATTTTGCTGAAGTCATAAAACTACAAAGTCTGAGTTTTGTATAATGACTGCAAATGAGATTTTAAAGTTAATT
>JAUXSA010000085.1 GCA_030681615.1 Bacteroidota bacterium | reverse complement strand
TTATCATCATTCATTTCAAGTTTTACTAAATCAGGTGTTACTTCTCCTACACTACCTCCAATAGGAAATACATCCTTAGCATAAACAATAATATCTACAGAATCTTTAATCCCATTAATTTTTTCAACTACTAATTTTGCATCTTGTAAAAAACTTAAATCGCGCAATAGTTTTTCATTATCTGCCAATAAATTGGGGTAGAGCGTGTCTCCCTTAGAGAAAAAAAGGTTATTAAGGATTACTTTATTTCGGGTAGAGGTATGTAATGCATTGCCTAAATCATTAAAGAAATTTTTGCTTTCATAAGAAGTATCATTTACCGATTTGTTAAAGTCAATTTTACGAATAATAATACGCCGTATGATTTTACCTCTAAATGGTTCAAAGTACTCTGCATTTTTTGAAAATCCTTCTTGGGGAATGCTTACAATTGGATTATTTACTGAAACCGATTTTCCAATTTTTCCTAACAATCCAGGTTTCTTAGCCAAGAAAAAAACGGAATCCGATTTTTCTGATTGAGCATTAACTGTATTGGGTACAGCTAATAAAATAAAAAAACAGAAACTAAAAAATAGTTGATAAATATGATTCAATTTTAGCATCATTATATTAATGCCTCCTTAATTTAAGCTTCTCTAATTTAAGCCAAGTAAAACCAATCAGTATGGCAAAAAAAGAAGTAATTAATACTGCAATTTTAGCTATATCCTGATTTAAGGTAGAACGAAAAGCCAAAGTAGATATAAATATACTCATTGTAAATCCAATACCAGCAAGTATACCTGCACCAATCATTTTATGCCAATTGGTATGGGCAGGAAGTACACTCAATTTATTTTTTATCATTAAATAACAAGCCATGCAAATTCCTAATGGTTTACCTATGAGTAAACCAACAACAATTCCCCAACTATATGTACTATTTAACATTGCTAAGGAATTTACAGGAAACTGAATAGCTGTATTAGCTAATGCAAAAACAGGCATAATAAAAAAGTATACAAATGGGTAAAATTGAGCTTCAATTTTTTTAAGTAATAGGGTAGGGATTGTAAATGCAAATAAAACACCTGAAACAGTAGCGTGAATTCCAGAATTAAACATACAATACCATAATAACATGCCTAATACCCAATTATACCAACCAAATGCAACTTTGAATTTTAATAAAAGCCAACTTATAATCAACAATAAAACAGATAAAACAAGATACCATAACTGAATTTTCGCTCCATAAAAAAGGGCGATGACCAATATGGCTCCCAAGTCGTCTATGATGGCTAGAGCAGTGATAAAAATTTTGAGAGAAATAGGAATCCTTTTTCCTAATAATGTAGCTACCCCTAAGGTAAATGCTATATCTGTTGCCATAGGAACAGCCCATCCGTGCATATATTCGGTACCCTTATTAAATTGAGTATATAATATGGCTGGTACAATCATTCCCCCGATAGCTGCAACTACAGGAAGAGCCGACTGTTTTAATGATGTTAGTTCACCTTCTACAAATTCTCTCTTTATTTCCATGCCTGCCAAAAAAAAGAAGAGGGTCATGAAAAAATCATTGATTACCAACAATACTGAATTAGGCAAAGAGAATATATTCCAGTTAAAATGATGAGCGTTGGTTCCGTCAAAACTGTACAGCCAAATTTGTTTGTACCATTCTTGAGTAACATCTATATTAGCCAAACATAATGACAAAAAAGTAGAAAACAAAAGGATTATCCCAATAGCTCTGCTATCTTGTATAAATATTTTTAAAGGATCAACAATACTTCTTTTTAACATTCGAATTAAAAACATTGTTGCACTTTTAATTAGAGAGAATATCGAATTTTGTTTTTGGTCGCTTATTATTTTGCCAATTAAACCCACGAAGTTTTAATTCTTCATGATTCACTTGACGCATAGGAAATGTAGTACCTTCTAGATTTCTTAAAAAAACAACTCGTTGCGGTTTACTATCTTCAAAAAAAACATCAATAATATCTGAATTAGACTTATTTACCCCTATGAATTTTTTTTGCTCATCTGTTGCATAATAAATATTGGCAGCATTGCCCTTTGCCCTCATTAAATTTATCTTCCCATCAGTAAATTGTGCATTGATGGTTGTGCCTTTTAACTGATTAAAATAAATAGAACTATCAACTCTATTGATTGCCATAGCATTTTCAAAAACAAACAGACGCTCTGGTTTTTTAGCTTTGATGTATAAATAAATAGTATCCCCTGTTATTTGGTTTTCCTGCGCCCACACAATAGGTTGTTTAAAAAGCCTAAATACAGAGTCTTTTAAAGAATAGAATAAACTATCGCCCATTGCTTGAAGAGAATCAGAAAATATGCGCACATTAAAATAGGCTTCGAAAAACTTATCACTGCTGTCTTCTTTGTTTTTATCGGTAATTCCAGGGTAAGAGTATTGTTCTCTTATAACTGGCACTTTTCTCGTTTTCATTAAAGTAGATAGCTTGGCTGTATAAAGCGTGTCTGCTGTTATGTAGATAGAGTCGGCACCTTGCTTAATTAATAACAAAGGCTTTTGTGTAGCAATAAGTGAGTTAGTTTTTTTATTAGTTCGGATATTGTTTGCAATCATATCAAACCCTTGTGCGGTATCTTTTCCCCTGTAAACTGCATTTCCCCTAAATTCACTCAACCCAGTAGAATCATCAAAAGCCATTTCATCTGCAGTAAAAGAATAGGTACTGTCTTCTATTATTGAACGCTTGTATAATTCAGCTTTCTTATTGCGCATATCATAATACCCTTCTTTTGTTTTTATTGTGCGCTTGTCTTTTGAATTATAAATAACTGTAGGGGAGGTGAAAGTGGCTATTTCTGTACCGGTATTGTATTGAAGTACTTCTCCTGTAATTTTATTTTCAGGATCAACCATGATTACTTTCTTTTTAAAAATAACATCTCTAGTATCACCGTAATAAAATCCTTCGGTACTGGTAAGTGTAGATTTTTTATTAACTAGTTTGCCACCCTTTAAGTATGTACCAATTTTTATGGTAACATCGTATTCAAGTTCTTCGGTTGTTAATACTCCTTTGCCATCAGTTAGTTTAACTTTTGTTTTCAAATAAGCTTTTTTCTCCTTTCCCAAATACCTTAGATATTGTGCATAGGTATGAATACTATCGGCATCGTTGATATGAACATTCCCAAAAGCTTCTAATGTATTTAATTGCCTATTTAGTACTGCGCTATCAGCAAAGAATACCGTTTTATCTTGTTTTACTTGAACCTTACCTACAAGAGATATAAATTCATTGGCAGAATCTAGCTTTTGATAATTATATCGTTCAGCAAATACAATATCCAAACGCTTACCTTCTATTAAAGCAGTATCTGCATCGGGCCGCTGAGCCTTTAATGCAAATGGAGTAATTATTAAAAAAAGATATAACGTGTATTTTACAAACATTACCGTAGGGTCTTAGAAGTATCAGCCAAAGGAACCATCAATGGCCCTGTTTTATCCTTTTTTCCAAATACAGAAAGGCTTACATATCTTTTTGGATGCATTCTTAAATCGTCCACCAAAATATTAGCACTCTTGATGGTATTGTTTAAATTATTGTATAAAGATTGATCATTAATAAGCTTTCCAAAAGAACCATCCTGAGAATTTAACTTAGCCATGATGGAATTTAAATTGGTAACAGCTTGTTTAAGCTTTTCAACAGAGCCACTAATATCAGCTTTAGCAAAATTTTCAGATGCCTTACTTACATTGTCTAGTGTTTTAGTGATCTTATCGTTGTTTTCACTTAAATTTTTAGTAAAACTATTTACATTCTGCATTGATTTTGTAATAGTGCCTGTTTGCTGATTTAACATATCTTGTAAAGCAACAGAAGAAGTAACTAGGCTAGCAGTTGTTTTATTTACATTGGCAATAACTGATTGTAAATTATTTTTTGTTGCAGGATCAAAAATAGTATTGATGTTTTTCATTACACTGTCTAAAGTGTGAATGGTTACTTGTAACTGATCTGCTACTGGGGTTAATTTATCCATAACTCCAGCCAGTAAACTAGGGCTTGAAGATGTGTTAATCGTATCCCCCGATTGAAAATATTTTTTTTCATTACCCAATTTTATTTCAATACTAGGAGTACCCAAAGGATTACTATTAATAGTAGCAATTGAATTAATGGGGATTTCGTAATTGTCTTTTAACTTGATGGAAATGATGATACTTGAAAGTTTCACATCTGCATTTTCTATATCTGCAACAGAGCCCACCTGAAATCCATTTACATAAACCGGGTTGGAAATCATAATACCCTTAGTATCAGTATATTTAGCATGAAGGTAATTGCCCGTTTTAAGGATGGTTTTACCCTTTAAGAAATTGAATCCTAATATTAATAAGGTAATAGAAATGGCAGTTAAAGCCCCAACTTTTGTTTCATTCGAAATTTTCATCTGTATCTGCTGTTTATTTATACTTAACCATCAAAGTATTATAGTAGGTTAAGAAAACAAATTTAGGGTTTCTTCAATGGTAAACGGTAAAATTAGACAAGAGGGGTATTATTTACGTCCAGTTCCGGTATTACTATTGGTTAATTGTTTTTCTAAGGAGAATTTGTACCGCTTTATTGCTTTTATTAACACTTCGCAAATTTCTGTTTGACCCTCCTCACTATTAAGGTAATCTTCCTCATCTGGGTTAGAAATAAAGCCTGTTTCTACCAAAACTGCAGGCATAGCTACTGCATATAATACAAAAATGCCCTCTTTTCTCTGTTTTGCTTCCCTACTAACCCTACCTACTTTTTTAAACTCATCTTCTATGGTAAGTGCAAAATCGGCACTTCTTTGAAAAAAAGTTTGTGTTTTCATACTTAAAAGCATCATTTTGGTAGGATCATTCTTTTCCAGCTCTTGCATGGCTATTAAGGAAGCAGAATCCATATCATTTGCTTCATTTTTAATTAAAGCATCCATTCTTCCTGAGTTTTTACTTACAGGATATATAAATGTTTCGGTTCCACTAGCTGGATTAGGGGTGGTCCAATAACGATACTCCTTCACTTTTCGGGTGTATTTTTTCTTCTTTTTCCCCTTGCCTTTATAATATGTTTGAGTTTTATAGCCAATAAATTCACTGTGACGCTGGGGGTCGGCACTATTAACATGTATACAAATAAATAAATCTCCTTTTAATCTATTGGCTATTTCGGCCTTTTTAGTAACATTATCAAATACATCGGTTGTTCTAGTCATAGCTACTTCAACATCTGGAATAGCCGACTCCATCATTTTCTCTAATTTTAATGCAATAGCTAATGCAATATCCTTCTCATTAGAATACCTTCCACGTGCACCAGGATCGCTACCGCCATGACCCGCATCAATCACAATCCTTTTAAGGGCTTGTTTTTGTGCAGGCTTTTTGTCAATTTCTGTAAAAGAAGAAAAAGAAATTAACCCTAAACTTAACAATAGTAAAGCAGCAAAAAATTGTCTCATCATATCATTTCATTAAAGGAATCTATGCGAAATACCCATTTACACTATTTAGACCTTAATT
>JAUXSA010000083.1 GCA_030681615.1 Bacteroidota bacterium | reverse complement strand
TTATTTAGTTTTTATAGTGCAAATTTCGACAATGAAAATTGAAATAATTGTAACTTTTGTTCCATAGCCTAATGATATTGATCATTTCTTATAACCTTTTTGTTTTTATATTTGTACCTATTGTAAAATAAACAGTTATTCTTAAAAAATGATAAAAAGCAATTCTATATTCAGTGATCCGGATCTAAATTCCGAAATAGAAAAGAATGCAAAGCATAAGGTAATTGAAAAGGGAGCTATTCTTATAAAACCCGGAGATGAAATTGTTTTTATTCCAATTGTTATAAAAGGAAGTATTAGGATTATCAGACAGGATCTGGATGGACAGGAAGTTTTTTTGTATCACTTGTATCCCGGTCAAACTTGTGCCATGTCTTTAACCTGTTGCCAATCTGGTAAAAAAAGCATGATCAGGGCAATTGCCGAAATTGATTCTGAAATACTTCAAATACCTGTTAGATTAACTGAAGATTGGTACCAGTATCCCGAATGGAAGGCCTTTATAAGTAACAATTATAACAATCGTTTTGCTGAATTACTACAGGTTATTGACCTGATCGCTTTCAGTAATATGGATAAGCAATTATTGCATTACCTTGAAGAGCGTTCAAAAGCATTAAACACAAGAGTGCTTGAAATTACCCATCAGGAAATAGCTGATGAGCTTCATGCGCACCGTGAAGCTATAAGCAGGTTACTTCGTATAATGGAGCAAAAGAAATTGGTTAGGTTAGGTAGAAACAATATTGAGCTGTTAACTACGTAAAAAATTTCCGCCATATTTGAATGACGAAAATCATGACCTAATCCAACATTTGTTACATATTCTTTTTCAAAACTTCTTTATTATTGTAATAAAAAACAGATGTTATGAAAAAAAATATGGGAAGCGCAGACAAGATCATCAGGATACTGGTGGCTTTGGTAATAATAGTATTATACATGACGCATCAAATTAGCGGTACATTGGCAGTTATCGGATTAATTTTATCAGGCGTTTTTATTTTAACCAGTTTTATAAGCTTTTGCCCGCTTTACTTACCATTTGGTATTTCTACCCGTAAAAAAGAATAATAGAACATTATTTATGAAGTAAAGAGCAGGTAAATACATTGCCTGCTTTTTTATTTTGTAAAATATGAGGTTTATCCAACATATGTTCCAATTTACGATCAATTGATTTCGGAAATTTGTACTATAAAATGAAAGCAATAATTATAAAATATAAATCCGAAATAATTGGAGCTGCACTTGGAGCAATTGCAGGTTGGTGTTACTGGTATTTCGTAGGATGTTCATCCGGTAGTTGTGCCATTACTTCAAGCCCTGTTAACAGCACTTTATATGGTGTGTTTATGGGCGGAGTTTTAGGGAGTGTATTTAAGAAAAAAGATAAACAGTATCAAAAAAAATAAAACAAATGAAAAATATAGAAGAGTTAGTAAAATCAGGAAAAGCCACAGTTGTGGATGTAAGAACCCCCTCAGAGTTTATGGGTGGTCACGTGAAAGGAAGTATCAATATTCCTTTGCAGGAAATACCAACACGTTTGGCGGAATTCAAAAAAATGGAAAATATTGTTTTGTGTTGCGCGTCGGGCAATAGGAGCGGACAGGCAACAGCATATTTAAAACAAAACGGAATTGAATGCGAAAATGCTGGCTCATGGCTGGATGTAAATTGTTATTGTTAAACCATAAATAAAAAATAAGAATGATACAAATGATAAAAAATCTTTTAGGCATTGGTCCGAAAGTTAATATTGGAGAGTTGATCGCCAACGGCGCTACAATAATTGATGTTCGTACTAGAGGCGAATATTCTTCAGGACATGCAAAAGGATCTATAAATGTTCCGCTTGATCAACTGTCGGGCTACATGAAAAAAATAAAAAGCAAAGAAGATCCAATTATTACCTGTTGTGCTTCCGGAATGAGAAGCGCTTCTGCTAAAAGTTTTTTAAAAGGGCAGGGTTTTAAAACCGTTCACAATGCAGGTCCGTGGTTTACTTTGAATAAATATTGTAAATAATAAAAATATGTTAAACAATTTAAAGAATAGATTAATAACAGGTTGGAGCCTGATGCGTTTTATAAGACTGGCATTAGCCCTTATAATAATTGTGCAAGCAGTAACTAGTTCGGAAATACTATTTGCTGTGTTAGGAGGATTCTTACTGTTTCAGGCAATTTTTAATTATGGTTGTTGTGGCGCCTCAGGGTGTGATATAGATCATAGTAGGTCAGGATCAAAATCATCAGGCAAAACAGGTGAAGTAACTACTTTTGAAGAAATTAAATAAAATGATCATTCCAGAAATAATATATTCAACCGCAGCAAATAAGTGTCCTCGTTGTCATAACGGAAAGGTTTTTGAGAAAAATAATCCTTATAGTTTAAAAAAACCCTTCGAAATGAATGAATCATGCTCTGATTGCAATTTAAAGTATGAACGTGAGCCTGGATTTTTTTATGGAGCGCTTTATGTTTCTTACGCGTTAACATCGGGTATTTTTATTATTTGGTTTTTAGCCGATCTGCTTTGGTTACACATGGACGCTGTTACATTAGTGATACTGGTTGTATCAACCATGCTGGTTTTGTTTCCGGTGGTTTTCAGATCTGCAAGGATCATTTGGTTAAATTTCTTTATACGCTTTGATAAAAAATTTTCGAACAAAAATAAAGTTGCTGATCACGCTAAAGAGTTTGATGGTAAAAAAGCTTACAACTAAAAACACACAAAATGAAAACAAAAATAATCATAGACAACCTGAAGTGCAGTGGATGCGTAGGTACAATTAAAAAAGGCTTAAAGTCGTTTGTTGAAGTGTCTGAAGTAATAGTAGATGTTGAAAATGAATCGGTAGAAATAACTTACACTGATGATTTACCGATTGAAAAATTAAAAGAAAAGTTAAGTTCGATGGGCTATCCGGAAAAAGGAACTCTGGAAGGATTCGATAAGTTTACTGCCAATGCAAAATCATATGTGAGCTGCGCTATTGGAAAAATTTCTAATGACAAATAATATGGCAAATTTTGATGAAATAATTAATTCAGACAAACCGGTATTAATCGATTTTTATGCCGAATGGTGCGGGCCATGTAAAATGATGACGCCCATTCTTGAACAATTAAAAAAATTGATCGGCAACACGGCAACAATAATTAAAATCGATGTTGATAAGAATCCCGAAGCCGCAAATAAATACCAGGTTAGGGGTGTACCTACACTTATGGTATTTAAAAAGGGTGATGTAAAATGGCGCCAGTCAGGTGTTGTACCGGCAGACCACTTAAAGAAGATATTAGAACTAAACATTTAAAAGTCAAAAACAAAATAATGAAAACCAATTTCTATATAACGTTCTTGTGTTTATCGGCAAGTATATTTTCCTGTCAGGATCAAACTATAGGAACGGGTAATACTAAATTTATAAACACTTCCATTTCAGTAGATGATTTTGATAAAAAATTAGCCTTGGAGGAAATTCAGTTGATAGATGTTAGAACACCGGAAGAATTTGATCAGGCACATTTAACGGGTGCGTTGAATTACAGTATTAATTCAGATAAATTTAAGGATCAAATAGCAAAACTGGATAAGGAAAAACCTGTTTTGGTATATTGTCTTTCTGGTGGGCGCAGTAGCTCAGCCGCAGAGCTAATGGCATCAAATGGCTTTAAAGAAATTTATAATATGCAAGGCGGTATAATCAAATGGAATGCAGCCAATAAACCTTTGGTTGCAGGAACAGCAAATAACATTTCTACTGGCTTGTTGGTTGCAGACTTTAATAAGTTGCTGGAATCAGATAAACTTGTGTTGGTTGATTACACTGCGGTATGGTGTAAGCCATGTAAAAAGATGGCGCCAATGTTAGATGCATTTGTTGATAAAAGAAAAGAGAAGATCATCCTCATTAAAATTGATGCTGATGAAAACAAAGACCTTCTCCAACAAAAGGGAATTGAATCAATACCAGTATTAGAACTTTATAAAAATGGTAAGCTGCTTTGGAAACACGAGGGTGAAATTGATGAAGAAAAATTGATTAACGAAATTAAAATTTAATTAACATGAAAAATTTAATAATCGGCAAACGCGATGCTTTAAGCAATTGGCTCAGGCAGTTTGTTACAATAATTGATATTGAAAAAAGGATGTATAAATTACAGGAGGGTTTTCTTGGCATCTTTAAATGGGGAACATATAAACCTTTGCCTAAAATTGATTACGTACTTGTATTCAGAAGTCTTTTTGCTAAATGCGAAGCCTGTTCCATTGAAGAAAACGCAACTAACCCAAACGCATATTTCCAGGTTAGCCTTGTTTATAATAATACCCGAAGAATTATTGTGCAGGAAACAAAAAATAGAGATGAGGCTTTCATGTTAGCCCATGAAGTAGCTTCAGCCTTAAAGACTAAACTTAGAGATTCTGCAACAACTTTTGGAAAAAGCACCTGGTTACTTTAATGATAAATATAAACTGAAATGAAAATGAGTATGACCTCCATTTTATTCTTGATATTAATAGGCCTTGTTGCCGGAGGGTTGGGAGGTATGATCGGTTTGGGCGGTGGTATTATACTTATACCCGCGCTTATATTAATTATGAAGCTTGATCAACAAACAGCGCAAGGTACTAGTATTGCAGTAATGCTGCCACCAATAGGTTTATTTGCAGTATACAATTACTATAAAGCAGGGTACGTTAATACTAAGTACGCTATGATAATTGCAGCTGCATTTATGATAGGTGGTTATTTTGGTTCGCTACTTGCACTAAAACTTTCACCTGACATTATGCGAAAAGTATTTAGTGTTATACTCGTTGTAATAGCTGTAAAAATGTTTTTTACAGAGAAAACCCCATAGATGTAATAATTTAACTTACTGATATACAATAATCCAGAAGTGTTTCCAGGGGTTTATCACTAGAATTTTATAAGATTTACGATTTCATGACAATAGCGTATATTTGGAGTGGTGCTAATACTCTCTATAATATTTATAATTGGTTACTTCTTAATTACCCTTGAAAATAAGATTGGTATCAATAAAGCTGCATTAGCACTTTTAACTGGTGTGCTTTGCTGGTGTGCTTATCTTTTCATGGCTTCCGATTCTCATTTGGTGTCTGAGCAATTAATGCACCATCTGAGTGAAATTTCCGGTATACTCTTTTTTCTTTTAGGTGCTATGACAATAGTGGAACTGATCGATGCTCATGATGGTTTTCATATAATAATTACAGCAATTAAAACTACGAATAAGAGAAAGCTTCTTTGGATATTATGTATTATAACTTTTTTATTATCTGCAGTACTCGACAATCTTACTACAACAATTTTAATGGTTTCGCTTTTAAGAAAAATTATCCCTGATAAAAATGACAGGTGGTTATTCCTAGGCTTGGTTATCATTGCAGCAAATGCGGGTGGAGCATGGTCGCCAATTGGCGATGTTACCACCACCATGCTTTGGATAGGTGGCCAAATAACAGGTGTAAATATTATAATGAAGCTTATCATTCCAAGTGCAATTTGTCTTTTGGTTCCATTAACGATTGCTTCATTAAGATTGAAAGGCAATATTCAAACTTTAACTAAAGAGGTTTCTATATCTGTTGTTAGCAAATATCACCGATACATTATTTTTTTTAGTGGTATTGGAGTTTTGTTGGGTGTTCCGCTTTTTAAAAGTGTAACTCACTTACCGCCTTTTATGGGAATGTTATTAGGGTTAGGAATTCTTTGGATAATCTCCGAAATAATACATAAGGATAAAGACACAGATGACAAAGACGCATTATCTGTAGTTTATGCTTTAAGAAAGATCGATACTCCAAGTATTTTATTCTTTCTTGGAATATTAGTTGCTATTTCAGCACTTCAATCTGCAGGCGTTCTTACTCAATTCGCTGAATTTTTAGATAGAAACGTTGGAAGCGAAAGCCTGGTTGTGATGATCATCGGGTTGTTTTCTGCAATAGTAGACAACGTTCCTTTAGTAGCAGCTTCCATAGGTATGTACGATCTTTCGCAATATCCTACCGATCATTTTTTTTGGCAATTCCTTGCACTTTCTACAGGCACAGGCGGCAGCGCTTTAATAATTGGCTCCGCCGCTGGTGTGGCGGTTATGGGAATGGAAAACATGGATTTTTTCTGGTACTTAAAAAACATTTCGTGGTTGGCGTTGATCGGTTTTTTTGCAGGTGCAATAACCTTCATTGCTTTTTTCAGTTGATTTATAGATAATAAACAGTAGTGCAATATCTTATAATTATTTTTCTTGCCACTAAATACCCCTAAGCAATTCGGATCTAAAAAAGTTGTTTTTGCAATCTTAAAACTTTATCGTATATTTGCGATTAATGATAAACGGTGGCAAAATTGTAGTAAACGTTAAGCATGATCAGATCGCAAAATTCTGCGCCTCCTTGTCTAATACTTCGCGACTTGCAATATTAGAAACTCTTGCTTGTAGCGGGAGTTGTGCGGGCGATATCAACGAAATTGCAGGTCTTAGCCGCTTTACAGTTGGCATGAATCTAAAATACCTTAAAAAATTTGGTTTAGTTAAAGGTTCTCTTACTTCTAAAAACATTTCATACTGCCTTGATTATGAGAAGCTGGAAGAGATGAAAAAAAAATTTGATGAATTTTACAAAAATATAACAGAAAATAAACCCAAACAGGAATATGCAAATGGTTCTTGCGCCAAAAAAAAATAACATGGGAATTACTAAAACAGAAGAATTTACAATAAAACAAAACAAGATCGCTAAATACACAAAAGCACTCGGGCATCCTGCGCGGGTAGCAATTCTTGAAGTGCTTATAAAGAAGCAAGCGTGTATCTGTGGCGATATTGTTGATGAATTACCTCTTTCCCAAAGTACTGTATCGCAGCACCTAAAAGAATTAAAAGATGCAGGCTTAATAAAAGGAGACATTGACGGAACAAAAGTTTGTTACTGTATCGATGAAAAAGAATGGGAAACCGCCAAATCTTATTTAAATACTTTTTTTTCTACTTACAATAGTAAAAATAAATGCTGTTAAAAAAATTGCCTTTAAGCATCGTCAATTAACGATAAATATTAAATAAAAACAAATAATATGAAACTATCAGAATTTAAAAACCAGCTCGCATCTGTAAATGAAGTTAACTTTGAATTGCCAAACGGAAATCTTGTTCCTCAACATTTTCACATTACTGAAGTTGGTCAGGTTACAAAGCATTTTATTGATTGTGGCGGGACCGTGCGCAAGGAGAAAACAGTTAGCTTTCAATTATGGGAGGCAAATGATTTCGACCATCGTTTAGCACCTCAGAAATTAACCAACATCATTGCGCTGTCTGAAAAAGTATTAGGCGTTGAAGATGGAGAAATTGAAGTGGAGTATCAAAGCGATACGATTGGAAAATACGGTGTTGAGTTTAACGGTAAGAATTTTACACTTACTCAAATGCAAACAGCATGCCTTGCTGCTGATAAATGTGGTATTCCGGAAGGTAAATTAAAAGTAAAAATGTCGGATCTAAAAAACACAGACCAATCCTGCTGTACACCAGGTTCTAAATGCTGTTAAACTAATTTCTGTATGTTTCAAAAAATACAAAGCTATTGCGATACGCTTAAAAGCGACTTTGACAAGATACCGCAACCGCGAAAGATTCTTCTTGAAAAAATTTCTCAATACATTGCCCAAAAGCAAGTGCAGGAAAAAGAGATTAACCTGGTTTACATCTGTACACATAATTCGCGCCGTTCGCATTACGGACAAGTTTGGGCCAAGGTGGCGAGTGTTTATTTTAGTATTAGGAATGTAAATACATTCTCTGGTGGTACCGAAGCAACTGCTTTTAATATTAATGCTATTAATGCACTTAAAAGAGTAGGGTTTGATATTAAACCTATTAATGTTGAGAAAAATTCAACATATCATGTTTCTTTTGATGAAAATGAAAAACCAATTATCTGTTTTTCTAAAGTGTACGATGATCCAAAAAACCCCAGATCTGATTTTGCTGCAATTATGACCTGCGGGGATGCGGAGGAGAATTGTCCTTTCATTCCAGGAGTGGAGTTGAGAATAGGAACTACCTACGACGATCCAAAGGCTTTTGATGGCACAGCTCATCAGGATGAAAAGTATGATGAACGCTGCAAACAAATTGCACTTGAAACGCTTTATGTATTCTCTAATGTAAAATAGTTTATGATAAGTATAGTTACGCTTGGTTTATTGTGTTTCTCTTTTTTCTCAAATGCCCAAAGTCTTAACTGTGGAGGGGCATTTCCAGCCATTGATCATTCGGGTGATAAACCAAATTGGTTCAATCAATATTACTTTCAGTTAACCTGGATCAGTCATTTAGATTTTACAAACAAAAAAGAATAGTATGCGTAAATATTTTGCAGAAGTATTGGGAACATTTGCGATCGTGTTTTGCGGCACAGGCGCAATTATTATCAATCAACAAAGTGGTGGTGCAATTACTCACGTAGGAATTGCTATCACCTTTGGTTTAATTGTTTCTTCTATGATCTATACTGTTGGCGATATTTCAGGAGCACATTTAAATCCTGCGGTTACTATTGCGTTTTTGGTAGCAAAAGAATTTCCTGCCAAAGAAATAATTCCTTATATCCTGTCGCAAGCTGTTGGTGCTTTTATCGCCAGCGGTACTTTAAAACTACTCTTTCCCACAAATGAACTTCTTGGCGCAACCATACCTGCTGGCTCCGATATGCAGTCATTCGTTTTAGAAATCATCCTCACATTTCTTTTAATGTTCGTTATTCTTCATGTTGCTAAAGGCAGTAAAGAACAGGGTATGTTCGCGGGCCTTGCTATTGGTTTTGTTGTTTTATTGGAAGCAATGTTTGCCGGACCAATTTGCGGCGCATCCATGAACCCATTTCGTTCTTTAGCCCCGGCGTTTGTTTCAGGTCACACCGAGCATTTATGGATCTATTTAAGCGCGCCGGTTATTGGTGCAATTATTGCAGTCTTCACATGGCAAATCTTAAAACCAAAAGCAAATTAGTATGAAAGCGAAAAAAACAATCTGGACGTCATTAACAGGCGGCATCACATCAACCCTGCCAATTTTATTTGCTTGTTGTAAAAGCGGCGCTTGCGTTGGCGTTTGTGCCAGTCCGATAGCCTCGCTTTTTGGAGTCTCTTCAGCTACTCTTGCAAGCTCGCCAATCATGCAAGTGGTAGAACCTATTTTAATAGCAGTGAGTGCAGTTTCTTTTACTGTTTCTTATTATTCCCTTTATGTATTACCAAAGTTTGTAGCTTGCAGTACCGGCGATTGTGCTTGTGAACCTTCTGCAAGTGAAAAAAGAAAAAACAAAATAGCAAAGTTTGTGTTTTGGTTCGGTCTTATTCTAAGCATTGGTTTTCTTTCTTATTTTGAGTATTCAAAATACCAGGCTGCTAACGCTCCGGTAGAGTGTGGTACTGAGTGCGCTCCGGGTGCCTGTGAGGAAGAAACGGAAGAAGAGTGTTGCGCAGGAGGTGATTCAACAGCCTGCGAAAAATAAACACTCTACTTGTCTTTAGCTTCTGGATCATTCCTTTTAAGTTATCTAGCTTATAATGGAAAAATAAATAGCTTGTTTTAGCAAACATGACTAAGGTCATATCTTATTCTGACCCTGCTCAGAAAGACCTTAGCCTTTTTAGCTGACTTTTGTTTTTATAATTTAAACAATAACAGTAAGAGTATTTAAATTAAGCCAAATGAAAAATATTTCGAATTCAATTATTTTAATATTAATTTCTTTGTTCTTTGCCGGTAAGTCTCATGGCCAGGTGCAGGATACATCTATTATTACTCTTAAAGGGTACAACAAACTTGTTGCAAATGAAAAAAAACTGGTACTGGTTTATTTTTCGGCAGATTGGTGCAGTGTTTGTGCCAGGGTAAAGCCCGTTATTGAAAAAATGGCAAAACAAGACAGCTTAAAATTAAAGGTTTTAAAGATCGATACAGATAGAGACAAAGAACTTACAGAAGAATTTGAGATTGATGCGCTTCCTGTATTAATGATTTATAGGAATGGTTGCCGGGAATGGCTGAACATAGGAATAATAAATGAAAATGAGTTAAAATATATAGTAGATCATTTCCTTAAAGGAAAATAGTTTTTGTTTTTTTTAATGTTAATGATTAAAGTCATTTTGCGAAGGGTTTATTTTTTTTAATTTAGATTATGCCTGTTAAGAAAAATGATACCTGGGAAAACCTTCGTATTATAGCAAATGATTGCTATTCAAAAGGTATGGAGTTTGACGCGATACATAAAATATTGCTAAATACACATAATGATGAAGCAATGGTTTATGCAGTTCTAAAAAAACTAAGATCCGAACATTATGCTGAAAAGGCAAAGGAAGGAAGAAAACTTCTTTTGATCGGTTTTTGTTTTATAATTGCAGGGTTTATTATAACCTGTATTAATTTCCATTCTGATCGATCGATAACATTTGCCA
>JAUXSA010000074.1 GCA_030681615.1 Bacteroidota bacterium | reverse complement strand
GTATTTTTTGTAAAAATCTTTAGAGAATACTGCTCCCCAGAAATCAACACAAGCCGCAACACCACCAGCTACAGGAACGCAGAAGTATAGTGCCCACATGTGTTTTTTACCAGTTCCCATGTAATAACGGTGTAAAGCAATTCCACCACAAAAGAACGAACGTAATAAATACCCGCCTCTTGTTTTTGAGTCACCTTTTAAGTTTAAGCTAGTCATGTCAGCAGCGTTAATATCTGCAGAATACATGTCGCTAAAAGTTACTTCTTGGCTGTTTTCAAATGTTTGAGCCAGTTTAGTCTCATCCATTTTGTACTTGTTAGCCTGGGCGCCAAAACCGATCCCTAATGCTAAACCTAATACTAATGCTAATTTTTTCATAGTTTGTGTTTTTGTGTGGGTTTTAATTATGGGGTTAAAAATACCCAATTTAATTAATAAAGCAAATTTTATGGTCAATTATTTATTTAACTTCCCAAGTCTAGCTGTTGCTTTAACAGTAGTAACTTTGTAAATGAAGCCAATACCAATAGGGCGTTTCACAGTTGTTTCGTATTGCGGGTAAAGCACTACATCGTACCCTGGAGTTTTTTGCATCATATCATATAAAGCGTAACCGGCAGTTCCGTCAACTATAAAACCACCAATAACCGGAATAGAAGCTAAGCTTGGGAGAGCTGCGCCATTATCATTAATATGGCTTCCTGTTTCTTTTAAGAATAAACGTTTAAAATCTATTCCTAAGATCTTAGTTGAAGTAGCTTCGCCTGTAACCTGATCAGATAAGGTAAAATCCTTCTTTTCTAGATTTAAACGTGTGTTTGGCTCACGCATACTTCTGTTAATATTAGTACAGCTTGTTAAAAAAATTCCGGCAGCAATAGCTACAATTGATAATATTTTTTTCATTTCTTTTTTTCGCAATTCCATTCAATTGCTGGGATAATTTGGTTAGTAATTTATATTGTATAAGAATGGTTATATAACGCAGCAAATATAAAGATGAAAAAAAAACCGTATTGCATATATGCGATTAGTTTTTCACTTTTTATTAATACCACCCTTAATTAGTAACCCCTTGTTTACGAGTTAATTAGAAAGTTATTTGCTCGCCGCCTTTAAACACGCGTCTATAATTCCTCTTATCTTTTCTTCACGCTTGGCCGTAATGCTGCTCATAATATCCATTAGATCAAGACCTACTTCAGAACTTTCAATTTTTTTATTTAGAAGGTCAACGGTATAAATAGTAGCGCCCCATCCTTCGGTACCAGCATTCATCATATTTCCAAACAACCCTTTACTTTTTCTTGTGCCTTCGGGATTAGTTACATTAGTGGCTATGATTTGAAGGAAAATTAATTTGCGATAATTAAATTTATTTATTTCGTGACTGATCTCCGGGAAAATAGATAAAAAATCACAGTCCACTTCCGACTTACCAAAAAAACCTGCCAGACCAAGTGTTTCAATAAACTGCGTCGTGTTCCTTATCTTTTGTTTTTCTCTAAAATTAAATTTATTTGCCAGGTCAATAACATCATTAGGGTATTCTAAAGCTATTTTCCAATATTGTTCTATCAACTCTTGTCTTAAAACCTCATCGTATATTGGGGCAGTAATACTTTTGTTGCCACTGGCATAATGCGTATAGGTTAACAAACTAAAAAGAATTACCGGCGCCTTTTTGTAATCACTTACATTTTGTTCCAACATTTTATAATCTGCAATAATTCTATTATAATCATTTTCTAATTCAGAATTACCAATATTCTTTTCGCAATCGGCAAGTACCGGTTTATCTAAAAATAAATTATGTAAATTAAATATACATGATTCTTCAGGGATCTTTTTTGAGAAGTATTCAAAAGCGTCTTCATTAAACAAAAATTCAAGCGTATCGTTTGTTACAAGATCTTTTGCTTGCATTCCTGCAATATCAGCATCAGACAGGTTGTAGACCTCGCCTTTTAAATTAGCAAAAACAGATTGAGTATAATTGAACGCATTTAATTTTTTAGAATATTTTCCTTTCAAAAAAACAGGTTCTTTCTCAATATCTTTCGGTGCCCGGGTAAGGTTTACATAGTTACCGGTAATAAAGAATGCTTTATCAAAACCGGGTTTTAATTTCATTTGTCTCCTTAAACATTCAGTAATATAAAAAAGATAAAACTCATCTTTTGGATGATACAAATGTTGTAGGTAGGCCATCTCAAGACATTCATCGTACTCTAGTTTTTCGAACAATAAATAAATTGTTTCATCAATAGCTCTTTTTTTTAATGCAAGAAAACTAAGAGAGTCAACTAAATATTTTTTTCCGCTTATATCTTTGTTTTTAAAAGCCTCTTGTGCCTTTCTTATGCGTTCATCGTCTGATGGATGTGTAGAAAAATAAGCTAATGGCGTTCGATAAGTCCTGAGCTTTTTATATTTACTGGTTATTTGTTTAAAATTTAAAAAACTCTCGGCAATAGCCTGCGGTGAATAACCGTTCCTTGTAAAAAAATTATTCGAAAAAGTATCTGCCTGTCTTTCCTGATCTTGCTGAAAATTGCTGAGATTTTTAGCATATGCAACACTTGCAATTATTGATCCCCGTGTATATACATGTGCAACTTTATTCCTCTTTTTATACTCATTATAAATATGGTTAGAGTAATAATGGCCAAATTCATGACTTAATACCGAAGCAAGCTCTGCTTCACTTTTTATAAAAGACAAAAAACCAACAGTTACTTTAATATTACCATCTTCCATGCAATAAGCATTTGGCGAGGGATCTCTTATTACGTAAATTTTTATTTCATCGGTATTAAACTCTTTTGGTATTGCCTGTTTAAATACTTGTTTAACATAACCTGTGCCTACCGGCCAGTTATCATAGATCTCGCTTGAAGCAAAAAAATATTCAGTAGCAATCGCTTCTTCGGCAATATACCTGTCTAATATTTCTGACTTGGACTCGTTTGCAAATTTTTTATATAAGCGGGCTTTATAATCTTCTTTATCAAAGGTTGAAGTCGGAAATACTGTTGGTGTTAAGGCTATCTCGTGCGAATTAAATTTTTGCGAAAACGAAATAATAGTATTAAGTAAAAATAGTACCAGCCAGGTTTTAACATTCATATTATTGATGTTGGGGATTTTACCAAATGTGCTAAAAAGCAACAATATTTCAAATTAAATTGCCAATAATTACAAATTAATTATGAGTTAACTAGATTATGATCATTAAAAAAGCCGCTGGTTGGGCGGCTTTTAAAATTTCTTTGATCGTTCTTTATTTCCTCTTAATTTCAGAGATCTCCACCTTTAAACCTTTAAGCATATTCATAATGCTATCCAGATTAAGCTCATCATTCTGGTACTGGTTCATATTGATGCAGCAGGTGTATTCCCAAATTTCTAAAATATCACTTGCTTTTACTTTAAAGGGTGCATATAATTTATTATCAGAATGTAATTCGTAAGCCGCTTCTTTTTTATTAAAGCTCATAATACGTTTGTAAGACAGCCCGTCTTCTTTAGTAACAATAATATAAGTTTGACCGAATTTAACTTCTTCAAAACGTTCTAAATATTTTGCAATAACAAAAGAACCTTCTCTTATAGGAGGCATACTATCGCCTTTAATAGGAAAAGCACGGTGCTTGCCTGATGGTAAAAAAGGCAATTTCATTTGCGGCAATTTTTCAATATAATCCGGATCGGCATAACCACGCGTATAACCGGCAGATGCTTTTAACGGAATTAGTTCTACCATATCATTACCATCGCTATCTAATAAAATAGGAAATAAGATACGGTTCTTACCAATTTTCATCAAACCATCCAGGTTGGTCTTTTTAAGATCACCCCTCACTAATGCATCTATGGCTATATGAAAATATTCCGACAAACGGATCAACAATTCAATAGGAGGTTCATTGCGCGCCTCTTCGTAACCGCCAATGCGTGAACGCGTAACTTTTAGATCGTCGGCCAATTGCTCTTGTGACAAGCCTTTTAACTGGCGTAAAAAACGGATGTTAGATGATATTTTGCTCATTGCTATAAATTATAGTTTAAAATTACTATTAATTATAGTTATTTGCAAATCTTTTTTAAAACAATTAAAGTTCAAAATTGAGAAAATTCAAAAAGTGGCGTGCCGTCTTGACCCCTGTATCGAACGTTATTCCTTCAAAAATCCTTTAACAACCTCTACAAATACAAAAGTATCAATGCTTTCAATGGGATGCTTGGTACCTGGAAGCATGTACATATTAGCGTTAGGCAGGATCTTATATACACTTACGGTTTCTTCTAAAGTTACCATTTGGTCTTTATCACCAAGGCCGATCAGAGTTTTATTTTGAATGGCTTTTAATGTTTCGGCATTTAAATAATTATTCGCGCTAATGTTCCACATCATTTGTGAAGTTTTTGCCAAAAGATCTTTCCAGCTACTACCATGTTTTTTTTCTAAAGAGGCTGCAAAGGCAGGAACTTTTTCAAGCATAATTTTTGGATCCAACATGCGCGTTTCTTTTTCTACTATTTCTTTGGTCCAGTTAAATTTTGTTGCAAGCGTAATGATCTTATTAATGCTTCCTACCGACCTTGAAGCTAAATACAAAGCTACATAACCGCCCATACTGTAACCAATAACAGAAGGCTTAATAAGTTTATTATGCAAAATAAAATTTTCAAGTTCTACCGAAAATTGATGGATCCCAAAATCAGTTTCAAACTCTTTATTACCATGACCCGAAAAAGAAAAGGAATGAACATTAAAACCATTATTGATCAAAGCCAGTTTTAAATTTTCAAAATCGTTTTTTGAACCCAGGGCGCCGTGGCAAAGAATTATAGTTTGCATGAAATTAATTATTTAAAGAAAGTAACCATTTTACAGCCTCTAACTCGTTTGTAAAGATCTTAGTAGGCTTTGCGGGTTTATTAAATTTAAGATAAAAATTTGCCAATATTTTTTGCGAAAGGCTTTTAACCACTAATGCGTCGGCAATGGTATATTTTAACCCTTCTTCGCTTGACGAAAAATCGCTGGCACTACGATCAAATTGTGCAAACTCATCGGCTACCATCAATACCAGACATTCTGTGCCATTAGAAAGTGTGCCAATGGCATCGTTAATTATTCGCGACTCGTTTAACGCAATAGTGTAGTTAGAAAAAACTTCGATACGCACAAGCTTAGATTCAAATAACTGAACTTTAGCATAATCTAATTTTATTTCGTCAAGCAATTTCACAAGGGGAAAATACAATTTTTTTTCTAAAAACAACTGCTGATAAAATAAAAAAGGTTCCAAACATAAATTTGGAACCCTTTAAAAATAAAAAATAGTTAAACTTTATTTTCCGCTGAAGAAAGAAGCATATTCTTATCACGCAAAAATACAGAGATCCATATAATAGCAATAAAAATAGCAGCAATTGGAGGCTGGCCACCAGCTAACTCAATACACATGGCGCCTCCCAAATAACTACACAATAATAAAAAACCGATTTTATATGTTTTTGGAAAAAGAAAAAGCGCTACAGATACTAATTCTATCGCCCCAATAAGAGTAATAAAATTGCCTAAGCCAGCTTTTGTTAAACCGGTTACTACCTGCTCTGCGCCTGTTAATTTCATAACACCACTCATTACGAGCATTAGCGAAGGAATGATCATAAGTACAATAGAGATGATACGTTTTGTTTTTGTTGTCATGTTATTAGTTTTTAAATTAGAAAGCAAAGTTATAGAGATTAAGTATCCATTTGGTATCGGTTTCCTAAAGGAAAGCGGTATACTTTAGGAAAGTGGTATAAAAAAGAAAGTATAAAACTCTTATATTTGGATATGGAAACCGTAGAACACGATAAACGAAAATGCCCAACACATTTATCCACTGAAGAATGCTCCAAAACATTATTACCGGTAAAAGATGCGCTGGATATTTTAAGTGGAAAATGGAAATTACAAATTATCTTATCACTTACCTTTGGTAAAAAACGTTTTAAACAAATTCAGCGCGAGATCCCGGGACTTACGCCAAAAATGCTCTCTAAAGAATTAAAAGAGCTGGAAATAAATGAGCTTGCCAGCAGGCATGTTTATGATACATCTCCTGTTACTGTTGAATACGAATTAACACCTTATGGCAAAACATTAAAACCATTGATAGGTGAATTACACAAATGGGGAACCAAACATAGAAAACGAATTATTGCAAGGAAATAAATAATCGTTTTTTAATTACTTAGTATTACAAATTCAATACGGCGGTTCAAGGCTTGGTGCGCTTCTGTTTTATCAGTATAAATTGGTTTCGAGAAACCAAAGCCTTTGGCAGTGATCCTTTTTTCGCTGATACCTTTGGAGATCAGATATTTTTTTACCGCCTCTGCCCTACCGGTTGAAAGATCGTGATTATATTTCTCGCCCGAACTATTGATGCTTGTATGACCAGAAACCTCGATCTTCATTTCAGGATGTTCTACCAATAGGTCATGTAATTTATCTAGCTCAGGAAAAGATTCAGGTAATATTCTATGTTCATCCGATACAAAAAATAAATTATGCAATACTACACTTTGCCCGGTTTTTACAGGACTAAGATACAGGTCAATGTTCTCTTCTTTATACGTATCTAAAACGGTAGCATCTGTATTAGCATTAACTGAAATAAATCCTTCGTGCTGCGCGTTGAAACAATATTTTCTTCCTTTAGGCAATGCTATTGTAAAAGCACCGGTCTCAATATTTGAAGTAGCTTTACCTAATACTTTTTTCGATCCTAACTCATAATAAGTAACAACTGCTTGCATTGGTTTTTTTGTGTCACTGTTATGTACTACACCATGAACTAAGATAACAGGATCTGGTTTTACACTTTCAGGTTGTTGTATCTTAAATATATCTGCTTTCTCACTTTGTTTTGCTTCTGATACCATATAGGCATATTTACCCGACGCCGGCATTGTATAATATACATCCCAGGCTTTGGTGTTTATTTTTGGGCCTAAATTTTTTGGCTCCGACCAATGCTTCCAGGTATCATCCAGTCTCTTGGTCATAAATATATCATTACTGCCGTAACCGGGGTGCCCTGCTGATGAAAAATAAAGCGTTTTATTATCTGAAGCTAAAAAAGCGCCGGTCTCGTTTGAAAAAGAGTTTACAACACCTCCCAAATTCTCCGGTTCACTCCAGCTACTATCAGAAAGCAAGTGCGAAAAATAAAGGTCTTTATCTCCGTGTGTATCGTCTCTTTCAACACACAATAAAATTGTTTTACCATCCGGAGACAAACAAGCTTCGTTATAATCGTTATTGTTATAAAAATTCTTGATCTTCATTTCTTTTGGATATGACCAACCGGTTTTTGTCTTGTGGGAATACGAAATCCCTTTGGTCATATCTTTACCATCGCCACCGTGATAGACGTTACCAATAACTAATGAATTATTATCGTGGCTAACTGAAATAACAAAATTATTGCCTTTGTTATTAAGAGGTGGGCCAATATTCTTTAATTTGGTCCAGGTTTCGTCTTTATTTAACTGGCTCACCCAAATATCATAATCATCCTCGCCGGCAGTATTTTCTTTACAAAAAGTGCGGGTAATGAATAATGTTTTTTCATCGGCACTAATTACCGGGCAAATTTCTGCCGCACCGGAATTAATACTTGCACCTAAATGAATTTTCTCACCAAACGAATTATAATTGTCCACTAATCGTATAGGTTTCTTTTTTTGATACATATACACATGATCTACTTCAACTTTCATAACCCCACCAATATGAAACCCAACGTACTCTGCATTATATTTAGGAACCGGTAAAGAAGCTACCTCTACACCATTTATAAAATAATGCAGGTTATTGCCTTTACGTGCAACAGCTAGTTTATTGTATTTATTATGTCCTTTAATAATTCTATCCGATTCCTTCCACGCGATATCATCTTTATAAACACCTTTAGTGTAATGAAAAACGGAAAAATAACCATTTGGACTTATGCAAAATGTATTTGAGTTATTTACATCTTTATAGTTGTAACTAATACCATAACCTTGATTGTCAACCCCGCTTAACTGGCACATAAATACTTCAACCTCAAAATCTAAATGAGGGTCAAAATTCATACTGTTAGTTTGATTCCACGCTTCATCTTTACCGGCATGTTGTAAAATAAATTTACCGTTTACGGTATTGGACGTAAATCCTTTTTCATTATACGATTTCCAAAATGGATCATTAGGCTCAAAATCACATTTGTATACAAGATCGGCCTTGGTGTATTGCGCTAAACCTGTTTGCAGGCTGGCAAAAAAACTGAGTAATATAATTATATGTTTCATTTACGATTTGAAGATACTAAAATGTATCAAATCGCAAAAACATATACTATATTAAGCAAATGAAGTGTTTTAGGCTAAATTAGTAGGCTTTTTTTGTCTTTTTACTTCACAAAAGCAAGCCTATATTGATCCATTTAGCTCTTTGACGTTGTAAATTAAACAATTTTTTTGTTTTTACAACAGAGCTTTTTATTAACCAGATTAGCTGCGCTGATCTATGTAAAGAGGCGTTGCAAATAAAAAGTATTTTTTGCTGAGCAAAAAAGAGGCTTTTTTTGTTTTCTTTGCTCTGCAAAAGCGAGCTTTGATAGACCAGATTAGCTCCGCTGATCTGGAACAGGGAGATGTTGCAAAAATAAAACCTTTTATTGCTTCGCAATAAAATTGGTTTTTTTGTTTTCTTACCTCGTGAAAGCAAGCTTTCCCTCGGTGCAAAAACAAAAAAACCTTTCACTTTGTGAAAGGTTTTACTTTTGTCGGGGTGGCCAGATTCGAACTGACGACCTCCTGCTCCCAAAGCAGGCGCGATACCGGGCTACGCTACACCCCGCTGTGTGCGTATCTCAAAAAAATTGAGAGTGCAAATATACATAAATTTTAACTTCTACAAAAAATACATGCTTTTTTCTTAAATAATGTTTAGCCCCTGTTTATAAGCCTTCCTGAGATAAAATTTAATTGTATTTTTGTCTTCTATGCAAGAGCAAATTCTCATTTTAGATTTTGGTTCACAATTTACCCAACTTATTGCTCGTCGGTTGCGCGAATTAAATGTTTATTGTGAAATTCATCCCTACAATAAAGTTCCCGAAATTACTAAGGATATTAAAGGTGTTATTCTCTCCGGAAGCCCACACAGTGTGCGCCAGGAAGAACCACTTAAGCCAGATCTTTCCAATATTAAAGGTAAATTACCCTTATTAGGCGTTTGTTATGGTGCCCAATACTTAGCCCATTTTTACGGCGGCGAAGTGGGCAAATCCAGCTCCCGCGAATACGGCCGCGCCCACCTCGAACTTAAAGATAAAAATGCCAAATTATTCAACGATATTAAGGATGATTCGGTTGTTTGGATGAGCCATGCGGATACCATTTTAAAGATCCCTGAAAATTATAAAATAACAGCCAGTACGCATGATGTGAAAATTGCAGCGTATTCTGTTACAGACGAAGAAACACACGGTATCCAATTCCATCCCGAAGTATATCATACAGATGAAGGGTTAAAGATCCTAAAGAATTTTGTTTATGGTATCTGCGGCTGTAAAGGCCTGTGGACCTCCGATTCATTTATTGACACTACAATTGCCGATCTTAAAAAAACAATTGGTAACGATAAAGTGGTGCTTGGGCTTTCCGGTGGTGTTGATTCCAGCGTAGCAGCCGTATTGTTAAATAAAGCCATTGGCAAAAACTTATATTGCATTTTTGTAGATAACGGTCTTCTTCGTAAGAACGAATTTGAAGCAGTGCTTGAATCATATAAGCACATGGGCCTTAATGTAAAAGGCGTAAACGCAAAAGACAAATTTTATTCAGCGCTTGCAGGCATAAGCGATCCGGAATTAAAACGTAAAGCTATTGGTAAAGTATTTATTGATGTTTTTGACGAAGAATCGCACCAAATAACCGATGTAAAATGGTTAGCGCAAGGCACGATTTATCCTGATGTTATTGAAAGCTTAAGTGTTAACGGACCAAGCGCTACAATTAAATCGCATCACAATGTGGGCGGCTTACCCGATTACATGAAATTAAAAATAGTTGAACCACTTCGTGCTTTGTTTAAAGATGAAGTGCGCAGAGTTGGAAGAGCCTTAGCGATTGATGAGGCTTTATTGGGCAGACATCCTTTTCCTGGCCCCGGTTTAGCCATTCGTATTTTAGGAGATATTACCGCAGAAAAAGTAAGAATTGTACAGGAAGTAGATGCAATTTTTATTGATGGGTTAAGAAAACATAATTTATACAATACTGTGTGGCAGGCTGGCGCAATTTTATTAAATGTGCAAAGCGTTGGTGTAATGGGTGACGAAAGAACTTATGAGAATGCAGTTGCTTTAAGAGCTGTTTCATCTACAGATGGAATGACAGCGGATTGGTGTCATTTGCCGTATGAGTTCCTTGCAAAAATGAGTAACGAAATTATTAATAAGGTTAAAGGTGTTAACAGGGTTGTTTATGATATAAGCTCTAAACCACCTGCAACAATTGAGTGGGAATAAACATATTTGATTTAAGATTAATGATAAAGAACACCTGTAATAAATATTTTCTGTCCTGCATCTTGTGTCTTGTATCATTTATCTACATAGCACAAACCAAATCTACTAACCTTCAGAGTTTTGATGGAAAAAGTTATTACATCCATAAAATAGAAAAGGGACAAAGTTTATATTCCATTACAAAACTTTACAACGTTACCCTTGATGAACTTTATGCTACTAATCCTGAATTAAAGAATGGTGTAAAAGCTAACCAGGAAATAAAAATTCCTACCGGCATGGCGTCTGTAAAACCTGTTGCTACAACAACTGTAAATACAACCTCAGCAATTGCAGGCCAGATAGATACTTCAAAATATTTTACTTATAAAATTTCAAAAGGCGAAACCATTTATTCTATTACCAAAAAATTTAACCTTACAGAGGCGCAACTATATGCTTACAACCCGGGTATTGCACAACTGGGTTTAAAAGAAGGCCAACTTATTGCGATCAGTGAAAAAAATAAACGCAAAATTGGTAAAGAGATCATCAATACAACCTCATCCAATACTACACCAATAACAATTGACACTTCAAATGCTAAAGTAATTACAAAATCTATTAAATCCAGTTACAATATTGCTTTAGTACTTCCATTTAAACTCGACCAAACTTTAGCCTTAGACATTAATAACCTGGCTAAGAACAAAGCAAATTTCCCTTTAGTATCTTCATATGCAATTGATTTTTACTTAGGATTTAAAAGCGCTGTCGATTCTTTATCTACAAAAGGATTTGAAATTAATTTAGAGTTGTACGATGAAGATGATAAAGATTCTTTAAAACAGACTCAATTATTAAGCGATCTTAAAACAAAACAAATTGATTTTATTTTTGGTCCCCTTTACGCGAGCGGTTTTAAATCTATTGCTAAAAAAGCTAAAGAATTAAGCATTCCTATTATTACACCTATAACGCAGCAAAATAAAATGTTGTTCAATAACGTGTATGCCTCAAAAACAAATCCATCACAATTTACTTTATTAGAGAGTCTTGCCGATTATTGTATTGACTCTTTGGTAAACAATAACGCTAAAATATTTTTAGTATCTGCTTTTCAAAAAGATGTGAAAGAAAATGCCTATGTGAACGCTTTTAAAAAATATTATAATGATAAACAAAAATTATTAGGCAAACCGGCTAAAGACACGGTTACTATTGTAAAAGGATTGGCAGACATTAAGAATGCATACTCACCAACATCAAGGAACATTGTCATAACATTAAGTACCAACCAGGTTTTTATCGCCGATTTTACAACACAGCTTGCTATTTTTTCTGAAAAGAAAGACGTTGTATTATGTGGCTGGGAAAACACAACGGGAATAGATAACATCGACCAGGAATATTTAAATTCATTGCATTTTACATTTCCACATCAATACAATGTAAGTAACACAAAAGCATACTCAGCTTTAATTGATACATACAAAATACTTCAGGATTCGTACCCAACAGAATTTTATTTTATTGGTAACGATATTGCTAATTATTATTTAAAGAATTTAAAAGAATGGGGACCGAATTTTGTTTTTAACCTCAACACTCTTTCTGCCGAAACAAATTACATGCGTTTTAAATTTTACAGGCCCGATAATTCTACTGGTTTTGATAACCGGGGCGTTTACATTTTTAAATACAACAATTACCAGTTGGAAAAAACAGGATGGAAATAAATAAAGAAACCATTTCTGAATGGCTACGGAATTTACAGGATTCCATTTGTAAGTCGTTAGAACAAGCCGACGGCCTTTCAAAATTTGAAGAAGAGAACTGGGTGCGCGAAGAAGGTGGCGGTGGCAGAACCCGAATTATAAAAGAAGGCTACGTTATTGAAAAAGGAGGGGTTTTGTTTAGCGCTGTTAGTGGTGATGCTCCCGATTTTTTATTTAAAGAACAAGAACATAGTAACGTTTCAACACAAAAATCACAAGTAAAACCACAATTTTTTGCAACCGGTGTTTCTATTGTTATTCATCCAAAAAATCCAATGGTGCCAATTATTCACATGAACATTCGGTATTTTGAAATGAATAACGGTGTAAAATGGCTAGGTGGCGGTATTGATCTGACGCCACATTATATTGTTGAAGAAGATGCTAAATATTTTCATAGCCAATTAAAAAATGTTTGCGATAAACACAACGCAAATTATTATTCAAAATTTAAGAAATGGGCAGATGATTATTTTTTTATAACTCACCGCAAAGAAACACGTGGCATTGGCGGCATATTTTTTGACCGTTTAAATACAGACGCCGGCATGAGTTTTGAAAAAAACTTTGCGTTTTGGCAGGATGTGGGCAAGGCTTTTGCACCAACTTACGTTGAATTAATTAGCCGGAATAAAAACAAAGCCTTTACCGAAAAAAATAAAGAGTGGCAATTATTACGCCGCGGCCGTTATGTAGAGTTTAATTTGATATACGACAAAGGCACAAAATTTGGTTTGGAAACAAACGGTCGTGTAGAATCTATTTTAATGAGTTTACCAAAAACTGCCGGGTGGGAATATGATTTTAAACCGGCGAAAAATTCTGAAGAAGAAAAAACTTTAAACCTTTTAAAAAAGGAAATTAACTGGGTTTAGCGCAAATAAATCTAAACGCATAGAAACATAGTTTTCATAGTTACAGCTTTATGCCTATTAGAAAATCATAGGGTTTCTTCGTCTTCGGCGACGAAACTACACTAACTTCAAAAATAGTGTAGCTTTTGTTTTAACCTTTGTGTCTATGTGGTTAAAAAATTTTCGCTAAGATCTCCAGATAGAATCGTCGCTGATCACAATTTTTACTTTAGTGTACTCGCCTTTTTTTATTTCAAAATCCAGTTTACCATTTATATCTAATGCGCGTTGTGTAATGTTATTCAACCCATACCCTCTTTCAACAACATTCATATCAAAACCTGACCCATCATCCTTCAAAATTATCTCGTGATCATTACTTGAAAAACTATCAATATAAAAATTCTTCGCGTTAGAGTGTTTTGAAGCATTGTTTATCACTTCCTGAACTATCCTGAATAAATTTAAAGTGGTCTCCGGCCGCAAATTCAATTCGTTATTCGCATTTTTAAAATGCACCGTAATATTTTTGTGTTTAAATGTCCTATCTGCAAATTCTTTTATTTTAATGCCAAATTGTATCATCGAGATCTTTTCTTCGCTCACGGTCCAAATGGTATCACGCATTAAAGCAGAAGCCTTTCTTACCTGATCTGAGATGTTTTCCAGATCCTGTTTATCCTTTTCTTTTTCAATGCCGTGTGCTTTTATATCAATTGAAGAACTGATAATAGTTAACTCTGCGCCCATGTTATCGTGCAGGTCTTTGGAGATTCGTGATCTTTCTTTCTGGATATTTTTTTGGAAAGCCAGTTCTGATTTTTTACGAATTATATTATTACGCTGAATAATAAAAAGAACAAGCAGCAATAATACCGCGAATGCAGAAATAAGAATAATGAGGAATGTATTTTTTTTATTGATGCTTAATTCATTTTCTGCAATTGTATTTTTTTGAAGAAGTATCGTATTTTCTTTTTGCTGAACATTATATTCGGTTTGAAGTTTACCCAGTTTATCCTGTGTTTCGATATTATAAATGCTATCATTTATTTGCTGATACTTTTCCAAATAAGAATTGGCGAGCTTAAAATTTTCTTTATGATGCTCTAAAGTATACAAGGCTATGTATGCTTTTTTTTGCCATAATAAACTTTTTATTTCCTGTGATTGTTTTAAACCAAGTTGAAGAAACTCTTCGGCTTCTTTATATTTTTTTAGATCAATATAACACAAACCAATATTTGTATTGATAATAGACATGCCTGCAATAGAACCAATACGGTCATAAACTTCCTTTGCTTTTAAATAATACTCCAATCCTTTAGCTGTATTGCCCAGCCTTCTTTCAGAAACGCCCAATGATTGATAGATCTGTGATAAGTATTCTTCGCGACAATATTTTTGGCAGATGGGGATCAACTCTTTAAAAATTGCCGCCGCGTCTTTAACATTACCTTGTTGCTGAATGTTTATAGCATAATTACATTTTGCAGTTACATAGCCTTCGTAATCTTTTATTTTAAATGCACCATCAGCGGCAGCCAAATACATTTTTTTTGCTTCTTCAAACTGGTTGTTGCGCTCGTAAATACTACCAATATTATTTTGCAATTTCAGAACTTCAGTTTCAGCGCCTGCTTTTTTTAATAACTCCAACGCTTTCAGATTTTTTTCGAGGCTCACATCGTAGTTCCCTTTTTCATAATAAGCAATAGCTACTTTACTAAGACTTGCGCCTGCATCGCGCCACAATTGTTTTGCCAATCGTATTTTATACGCTTCTTCCGCAAGAATGATACAACTATCAAAATTGCCTTTGTAATAATAACTTAAAGACAATTCGTTCATACACATGGCTACTAGCGAATCGTAGCCAATTTCTTTTGCGAGAGTAAGTGCCCTGTTACCATAATTAATAGATAGATCAACATCAGCTGAAGAAGTATAGTAGCAAAGATCATCCAGTGCTTTTACTTTTTCAACACCTGAAAGTGACGGGAGTTTTTTTAAAATAGAATCTGTAGTTCGACTAAGCTCACCACCAGTGTTTTGTGAAAAACAAGAAAGGCTAAAGAATAAAAATATTCCTAATAAAAAGCTAAGTGAATGTGAGGCTTGTTTTTCCAAAAAATAAATATGTTAGGGTCAGTCAGAGCAAACCATCTTTCTGAGCTTTGTTTACGGCTTCTAATTTACTATGAACATTTAATTTTTTATAGATATTTTCGAGATGTTTTCTAACAGTGCCATAGCTTATCCCGGTACTATCTGCCACCTGTTCGTAGCTCATACCTTTTGCTATCAGTTCAAGCATTTCAATTTCACGTTTGGTAAGATTGTTTTCTGGATTAACAGCCTGCTTTACTTTTACAGTAGCATTTTTTATAAGATTTAAAGATTTTAACGCAATGCTGGCACTCATGGCACTGCCGCCTTCCATGGTCTCAAAAATAGCGCGGTGTATCTTCTCCGGCTTTTCGTCCTTTAATAAATAACCTTTGGCGCCTGCGCAAATAGCTTTAAATAAATTTGTCTCATCATCAAAAACAGTACACATTAATATTTTTGTTTCGGCATATTTTGCAATAATCTTTTCTGTTGCTTCAATACCATCCATATCGGGCATTTCAATATCCATTATAATAACATCCACATCCAATCCCTGCATCATAGCATGAAGCACTTCTTTACCGGTACTAAATTCTTTTACCACCTTCATATCCTTGGATAATTGAATTTTACTTACGATGGTTGACCGTACCGTTTTAATATCATCCACTACTGCAATCTTTATCATAATACTTTTTGAAATTAATGAATTTATTTTAAAGGCGCTTATTTTTTATTAATGGTGAATTCTACACGCCTGTTAAGGGCCTTTCCATCTTCGCTGGTATTATCGGCCACCGGCTTTGCCTTTCCAAAGCCATCGCTGGTTAAGCGGGAAGCAGCAATATTTTTACCGGTTAAATAAGTTACAACAGCTGCGGCCCTTTCTTTACTCAATTTGTTATTATACTCATCGTTTCCAACATTATCAGTATGGCCGGCAATAAATATTTCCATAGAAGGATTATCAGTCAATAATTTTGCGAGATTATCCAATTCAAAAAACGACTCTTGTTTTAAAACAGATTTTGCGGTCTCAAAAAAAATGTTGTTGATGCGTATTACCTGTCCTGTTTCTATTGGCGATAATAAAAGGTTCTTTGAAATTTCCTTATAGCTTGAAACGGCTGATAGATCAAGATTCTCAGTAACCGAATAATAACCCTGGGCCGTTGCTTTAAAAGAATAGTTTTTTCCGTAAGGCAAAATTATGGTGAACTCGCCCGTTTTAGGATTTGAGCTGGCAATTCCTAATTCATTACCAGTAGCAAGATCAAAATAATTTATAGCTGTACCAATTGGGTCGTTTGTTTTTGAATTCAAAACCTTTCCGGTAATAAGCACAACCGGATTTGGTTTTTGTTCTTCTTTTGCTTTTATTTTTACAAGATCACCATTTCGTATCATATAAAAATAATCTCCCGATGCTGGAATTGTAAAATATGCATCCCAGGCAGAACTGTTTATTTGTGGGCCCATATTCACCGGCTCGGTCCAATTTTGCCAGGTATCATCTAAACGCTTGCTCATGTATATATCAGAGCTTCCATACCCTCCCGGCCTATCGCTGCTAAAATATAATGTTACATTATCAGCCGCCAAAAAAGGTGTTCCTTCATCGTGACCGGAATTTATTTTTGCTCCCAATTTTAGTGGTTTACTCCATTCACCATCTTTAAGTATAGAAACATATAAACTATGAATATCTTTTCCTTCTTCTTCACCAAACGACATAACCAGAATATTGTTTGAGGCCGAAATACAATTAGAAATGGTTTTGCTTTTTTGCATTTTTGCATATTTAGGAACATCAAAACCTTTTGGGTCGCTCCAGCCATCAGCCTTTAAATAGCTTACCGAAAAACCGTTTTTAATGTTTTCGCCTTTACTGTAATATCCTTTAATATAACGCGTGTTACCATCTGATGATTGACCAATTATACTATTATAGCGTGAGGTGTTAAACGGAAATCCCAAATGTTGCGCCTTATCCCAATTTCCATTACCTGCATATTTAGCAAACCAAATATCCTGGTTTGGGGTTTGTGGCGAAAGTGTGTTTTGAGGGTCGTCTCCTCTTACAAAGAACAACTTTTTACCATCTGGTGTAATGTATGGAGCCAATTCGTATAAGCTACTATTTACATTTGATCCGAGGCTAACCACCTCGTAACCTGTTTGTGAGAACAGTTTTGTAAATGCTAATGCACTAATAATAATTATTTTTTTCATTGCTAAAAAATTATTCGGTTGTACGTTTAATAGTTTGATCTTCTTCTTCACCTCTTAAAAATTTAATGCTGCGGCTAATTGGTATAGCGATCGATCCCCCAAAATAAATACCATCCACCATTCTATACCCCACTTCTACTTCTGCTGTAAATTTGGTGCGGAATTTTTTCTTTCTATCCTTGCGTTGTAACGTTGGAAGTGTTTGCAATAGTAAGCGCCCACCTATAGGTAAGGTGTTTTTCACGCCAACGGGTGCGTTATTTATAGGCGTAATAAGTGCATCTAAGCAAAATCTTATATGACCAATATTTCCTTTTTCTCCGTATTTATCAGTTTGTATAAATAACCGTTTTGTTGTACCAAAACAAAGCCCACCGTATGCACCAAAAATATAAAAATTAGAGTAAATATCTTTTCCTAGTGGATTGTCAATTTTAACAATGCTGCGGTTTAAATACACGCCTGCGCGTGCAGCAATGTATTTCCACTTTTGCCCATTAGGTACATTAATGGAAAGGGTGTTTAAATATTCTTTTCCATTATTATATGATTTAGATTGCTTTAATACCACAATTGTTTTTGCCGTTTTTATTCGACTGTTTAAAATAAAAAAGCCGCCAAGTTGCAAATTGCTTCGGTTTTTAAGTGTTTTATCAGACAACCTGCCAAATGTTAACCATGCGTTTCGAAGTGTATAGTCAACTCCAAATTTTTGTTTAAACATGGCGTGACCCCAAACGCCATAACTAAAATTTGTTCCTTCAATATTGCCAACCGAAAAATCCATTTGGGCTAAATCAATATTTATCGAAAAATTATTTATTTTACGAGGCTCGTTCTCAATTATTTTATAATTGACCTGCTCCTGCGCGAAGGATTGATTTACTATAAATGCTAAAAGAAGGATCTTTACTGTTTTCATGATGATGTTTTTTGTTTTTACAAACATACAGCAGATGCAAAAATTGTGAAATACGCAGAAATACGTACGTTAAAAAAAATAACCACATTGGTATAAAAGGAATAGTTATTAGCTATTAATTTTCATTTTATTATATTTACGTAAAAGATGATCATAGTTTTGCAATTAAGGGGGATTTTGCAGAAAAAAACCTCAATTAAAAATGTGTTTTTAAATTATAACTAAATTTGTAGTAACATTAACATAAAGTATCCTTCTTATGAAAATTATAGCTAAAAATTTTGCTTTCATATTGTTTTTTTGTAATGGTATTTTGGCGCAAATTTCTCCGCCATTGGGCGCCCGTCTTAATTACAACCAGGTAATGTTTAGGTACCCTGAAGTTGAAGGAGCTTTTTTGTATAAGTTAACTATTGACTCTTATGACTCTTTAAAAGCTGAAATCCCTTCTTCCAATTTAATTTTTAATGATTCTAACACATGTACGCTGGTGCAAAATTTGGGATTTGGTAAAAAATATGTATGGAAAACAGAAGCATTCTCGCAAACAGGGCAAAAATTATCTACTTCAGGATCATATAGTTTTTCACTATTAAAAAATGATTTTAATAACCCAAATGTTTTTAAGGTTTCTCAGTTTATTAATAAGCCAGAAAAATATAAAGATGGCATAGTATGGCTGGATAAATATTTTTGCGCACTCGATCGTAGCGGAAATGTTGTTTGGCAATTTCCCAAAAGCGTTAAAAATGCATTTATACCAGATAATATGACTGATTTGCATATGTATAGTAATGGAAATATTTCTTTTTCAAACGATACGTCGTTGTATTATTTTAATCGCGATCTTAAATTAATCTGGCATTGCCATGCCAGCATGCTAAAGCCAATTGTAAACGTTACTAATTTTCATCATGTTTTTAATCGTTTGCCAAATGGTAATTTTATTGCTTTAGGCTCAACTTTTGAAAAGTTTAAATTAAATAAAACTGATCAGGCAACTTACACTTACGACAACAACATTATACTCGAATTTGATTCTGTGGGAAAACTTTTGTGGCATTGGGAATTCAGGAAGCATGCCGATACATTGCTCGTTAAAGAGGTTTTAAAAAAATACGGCACAAAAAACTCTAAATTATCGGTAATGGTTCACGGCAATTCAGTAAGCTACGATTCTACGTATAAACATCTTTACCTTGGCTGCCGTGATTTTAACCGAATTATTAAAATTGAAAAAGCATCAAAAAAAATTATTGCTGAATACGGGCCTAAATTAACCGATTCGGATACAAAAGTATTTCAAACAAATTTTTATTCACGCCAGCACGACGTAAAACCTGTTGGAAAAAATGAAGTTTTATTGTTTAATAATGGCGAAGAAACCGAAAAAGGTAAAAGCTCAGTAATGAGAATTTTGCTGCCACAAAACGCTAAAGAAAAAGCAAAAAAAACCTGGGAGCTGGATCTGGATATTGATACTATACCCGGCAAAGCGATTAAATACGGTAGTGCTGAATTGTTGAGTAATGGAAACTATTTAATTTGCGGTGGTACTAATGGTAGAATATTGGAGGTTACGGCTAATAAGGAGCCTGTGTGGGATCTATATTTGCAAGCAAAAACATTACCCGTATTTCCGTTTAGACTGTTTGCTCAGTACAGAGCATATTATAGCAGTTCGCTTTATCCATATTATTTTGTGGTCTCAATAAATAAAAGCAATCCAAAAACTATAAAATTATTTAACGAGGGTACAGATAACGATAGTTATAAACTTGAGTTTTTTGATACGGATGCCAATACAATTTCAAAAGCCGTTAGTATATTAACAACACCAATAATTAAGGCGGGTTGTAGTTATGTTGTTGCATCAAAAAGCGACTCTAACTTAAGTATTAAGGTTACATCTTTAGGTTCGGGAATTATTCAGTGGTACAATATTAATAAGTAGTTTTAATTTTTTCCAATCTCCGTCTTAAGGTCGAATCTTAGAGAAGCAATTTGAAAAACAAAACATAGTTAATGCCTATGCTTCATGATAACAAAAAGCATGAAGAGTACGGGTACAGAACTAAGCACCATACCTATATAACCTTTGGGATACTTTTCTTCTTCGTAATAATATTTTGTATTCATAAAAATATTTATGCCCGAAACAATAAATCCTAAAAGACCAAGAAGAATTCCATAAAAAGAAAACTGGATCTTGTAAATTGATAATGCAGCAACTGCCCCAATAACAAGCGAAAGATATCCTAAGATCTTATAAACGAGACGATGACTCATTTTTACTCGGCGTAATAGGTCATTAAACGCCTGCGTAATTTACTGGCGTATGTCTGGCATTGCCAGTCGGTGTGATTATTGGTAGAATTAATACATTTACCATATTGGCGAACACGGTATTTCATTTCTTCGCCCAACAAATTAAAAAGTTCTAATGCTTCATCAAAATCTGCAGCATTATCTTTTATGCGCGCAAAATGATCCTCTAAACTTTGATCGAGAACAGTTTGTGGTTTATGACCTTTACGCAAAGCCATAGTATAACGGTCTTTTACAATAAAAGCTTCGGCACTTGAATTTAAGAAACGCTCCTTAATTTCAGGAGGCATGTCATAATCATTCTCTAATTCATAATTCCATTCATCCTTATAACGGTGTTCTAAATATAAATGTGGCGCTGCAAAAACGTGTTTCCAGTCGATGGGATATTGCCATAGATTAAAACGGCGCGAATTATTTCCAAGATCAATGATCTTAAATGTTTTTTTAGTAGGTAAGATACGGCTTCCGCGACCTATCATCTGGTGATAAAGCGTTAAAGATTTTGTAGCGCGATTTAAAATGATGGTTTCTACTTCCGGCTCATCAAAACCTGTAGTTAAAATACTTACTGAAGTTAAAACACCGTCTTTTGTATTGCGGAACCACTCTAATGTTTCGGCACGATCTTTATCGCTGAATGTACTATCTAAATGACGAACAGGATAACCTTTCTTTTTAAATGTTTCGTAAACAGCGCGGCTTGTTAAGATACCCGCATTAAAAATCAGGGTTTTTGTGCCCTTACCCATTTCTTCGTAAGCTTCAATAAGCTTACTTTGCATAATGGCCTGGGTATATAATACTTCGTGTGAACCAACAGTGAACTCGCCATTATTACCAACGCGTAAAGAACTTAAATTAACATCATAAGAATAAGTTTGGCCTTCGCATAAAAATCCTTGTTCAATTAAATTTGAAATACTTTCTCCAACAATTAATGCAGAATAAGTTTGATATAAAGGAAGTTTTTTATTACTGCTTAAAGGCGTTGCTGTTACGCCTAAAATATTTACATCGTTAAAATAATGGAAGATCTTGCGGAATGAATTATTATGCGCCTCATCTACAATAACCAAACCAATATCTTCTAAAAATTGATCGTTCTCTTGCAAACGGTTATTTAATGTTTCAACAAGGGCCGTAAAACTTTGGTACTCGCTTTGGTGAGGCAATTGTTTTACTTCGCTATTAATTACTTTATTGCTAATTCCAACTTCTGCTAAAACATCAGAGGTTTGTTTTCCTAACTCAATACGATGCGTTAAGATCAAAACTTTCCGTCCAAATTGTTGTATATAACGTTTTGCTATTTCACTAAAAATAATTGTTTTTCCTCCGCCGGTTGGTAATTGAAAAAGTAAGTTGGCATTGGGTGGCAACTCTACAAGGCGATTAAAAATATTGTTTACAGCCTGCTCCTGGTAAGGATAAAGTTTCCGGGGTTCTGCTGCTTCTATTTTGTCGTCGTTCATAAAAAAATGGCAATTTGCGAATATACGGCTAAATCAACTAAATACAACGATTTTTTATTAAGAATTAATGAGGATTTACACAATTTTAAGAACATTTAATAAATCCTGTAACTTAATAATTTGGTATCTTCGCTTTTGTGCAAAGAAAATTCAATTACCTCTTTTTAAGCCTCTTTTCGGCTATTTTATTATCTGCCGGCTGGTTATTGCATTTATCGGTGTTTATCTTTTTTGCCTTTGTGCCTTTATTGCAACTGGAAGATGATCTTTCGAAACGAACCGATCTGCCAAAACGAAAATTAAAATTATTTGCTTACGTTTATTTCACTTTTTTAGTGTGGAACCTTTTAACTACCTGGTGGGTAACCCAAGCCTCTATGGGAGGTGGTATTGTTGCTTTTGTTTTTAACTCATTATTCATGAGTATTATTTTTGTAATATTTTCAAACCTAAAGAACAGGGTAAATAAGCCATTTGCTATCTGGTTCCTTATCCCTTTATGGATAGGTTATGAATTTGTACATACCATTTGGGACCTATCATGGAGTTGGTTGATATTAGGGAACGTTTTTGCATTTAACACCAGCTGGATACAATGGTTCGAATTTACCGGCACTACCGGTGGTACTTTTTGGGCTTTGTTTGTGAATATTTTAGTGTTTACTGTTATTAAAAATAATGTTTCTTTAAAAATAATCTCTAAGCCGGTTTTAAAAATTGCAGCAGCTATTATCATTCCTGTTTTAATTTCTTACCTCATCTTTTTTCTAAGAAACCCGCTTTCAGAACCAAAAGATAAATTAAAGGTTTTGGTAGTGCAACCAAACATCGATCCTTACAATGATAAATTCGTACTGGATTTTCAAATGCAATTTTTTAGTTTTCTCGAACAAATAAAAGGCAAAGTAACTAACGAAACCGATTACATTGTTTTACCGGAAACCTTTATTGTTGGCCAGGGACTTAACGAAGACATTATTGCTGAGAATGAAGCTGTACTTTGGTTTAAAGACAGTTTAATAAATAAATTCCCAAAATTAAAAATTGTTGTGGGTGCCGACAGTTACCGTTTTTTTACCAAGAAAGATAAAATTTCTGCTACAGCCAGACCCTACCAGGAAGAAGGCGTTTATTACGATTCCTATAACACGGCGCTACAAATAGATGCCGGGGGTGTACAGATTTATCATAAATCAAAACTGGTTCCGGGTGTTGAGCAAATGCCTTTTCCCGGACTTTTAAAACCCCTGGAAGGCCTTGCCATACAAATGGGCGGAACCTTTGGTAGTTTAGGTGTGCAAGACGAAAGAACTGTGCTTACAGATAAAGCAACTGCTACAAATATTGCTCCTGTGGTTTGTTACGAAAGCGTTTACTCAGATTATGTAACAGAATATGTACGAAAAAATGCTAACATTATTTTTATTATTACCAACGATGGCTGGTGGGGCAACACACCCGGCCACGTGCAGCATTTAAATTACGCGCGGTTACGGGCTATCGAAAATCGCTTACAAATTGCC